>CBIHQM010000203.1:0-11692 GCA_966211885.1 uncultured Chryseolinea sp. | reverse complement strand
AAAGCTTAAAACAGGTACTCTCAATCCCGAATTTCCTAGTTGTCTGTATTCCATTTTTTATGAATTGAATTTGTTAGCATGTCCATTACGCAGCCAGCCGGCTTGCGCACCATGTCCAAAAGTTAAGAACGCGTGAGCACAAAAACATACCGTTCAAATTAAATTACAAACTCACGGTCAGATAAATCTCCCGCAACAACGTCGAAAAAAATTAAGCTCCCGAATTCAAGGGGACATACCTGTGATCCGCGATCCATCGTCAGTGTTTTCATCTTACAAAAATTATATCCCTGAAAACTTTTGTCTGGAAACGATTGCAGAAGGTCTGGCGCTTCTCTACTTTCGATGCATCGACCCATTATTCTGCCCCGCGCTCAGGCGATGGCATGATGGGATTTAGTTTTTTTAAAGCAGTCATCATTGTTACCTGATGACGCGGTGATCTCTCCCAGCACATGGTATTCTGATCTATTCTTATTGTGCCGTTGCGATTCCGCTTTGTTCGCAGGACTCTCTTGTAATCCGTCCGTTCTCATAAATTTTTTACAAAAAAAACCCGTAACACGTTATGAAGAAAAATGAAAAAAGACCCGTTACCGTAAAAATCAAAAGCGGTAATGAAGATGCGCTCAAGGGCGCCCATCTCTATTTGTTCAGCACAGAAGGAGATCTGCTGGAATCAGCGGCGATCAAAAACGGTGAGGCCCAACTCAAAACGGCTGCACACGATTTTGAAGGAAAAACACAGTTGATCATTGGCCCGGAATTACCGGACGACTATGCCGGACGAAAGATCACTCCCCTCCTGATGAAAAAAATGGGAGGCTATCAACCTTCCGTGCACCTCAACGCCGCCAATGAGATCCTTGTCCAGGGTGTTCCGAAGTTTAAATTTCCCATTTTCGATTGGTGTCTCATCACCGGGAATTTATCAAAGAATTTTAACATCGACGGTCAGAACAAAACGCTGCCCGTTTGTGACGCGCGCGTTCACATCTGCGAGGTCGATCGCATCGCCTGGTGGTGGTGGCGCATTCCGATCCACATCATCGACGACCTGGCAAGAAATCTTCGCGAGATCCTCGTCAATCCACACATTGTCATCCCTCCTCCTGGCCCCGACCCAGGCCCAGACCCCGAACCTTGGATGGCCGCGAATCAATTCCAACTGCGATCGGCCAGCGCCAAAGCCCCCGCATCGATCCAGGGCGATCTGAAAAAAATGGCCTCCATTAATTCGACCCTGCCGGCGCATGTACAAAACGGTTTGTTCTCGATCTCCGACACCGTTGTGCGCGAAACGATCCAAAACAATTTCCACCTGTTGCACCCCTACTTGTGCTTGTGGCCCTGGTATTGGCCCTATTTTTATTTCTGCGACGAGATCGCTACGGTGTACACGGATTGCAACGGGCGCTTCAACTACGAGTACCTGAATCTCACCAACGACAAGGACATTTATGTTTGGGTAGAAGTTTGCATCAACGGCACGTGGGTCACCGTCTACAAGCCTGCCATCCCTTGTCACACGCGATGGAATTATGCCTGCGGCTCCGACATCAACATTACCATCACCGATCCGCGGGTACTGCCCTGCACCTGTGGACAACATTTACAAGGTGAGCTGGTGTGGTTCCGTTCCATCGGCGAGTATGCCACCGCGCTTCACATCGAACAGGGCGATGCACACACGGTACCGCTCCAGGGTGTCAACTTCCCTAATGTGGGTTGCACCGACGTAATTGATGCAAATCGCGTCAGCCCGTTTGGGGGAGGACTTGCCTTTAAACTATTGTTTGGCGATGGATTGCCAAAGACCGGCATCACGCACTATCGTTGGAGAAAAACGCGGATCAAGGATGCGGCCCTGGGAAATATTTTATTCCCCAGCACGAGCGTGGTAAATGGCCTGGTGCAGAAAACCTATTTCGTCATCACCACCGACAGTGGCGGACACATGCATTTCGAGACGAAGGCCGTCACCCTCGGAGCTGAAGGAAGCGGAGAAAATATCGGTTATCGCATTCCGCATTGGGACATCTACCAGGATCCGGGCGTGCCCGCGGCCGACAAACTGCTCACCATCCAGTGGACCAGCCCCGACTTCTGGTCAGCCTCGTTGGACAGCAATGCCCTCGTAGAAGGCCTGTGGCGCTTCGACCTGGAGTTGCTCGAGCTCGACGGCAGTGGTACATTCCAAAGAGTGCCCGTTCCGAAGCAGGTATTCCAGGTATCGGACTACAACAATTCCGGCAACTCTGTCGATGCACCCAACGATTACCTGAACATAAACCTGATGACGCCAACGCTTGCCTCCAATCTGAAAGTTAAAGTCCGGATCGACAATGCCCATTGTCAATCCGACATTCAGGATGCAAACATCACCGTCAACGGCGTGGTGGAATATTCGGGACGATGCGGCTTCCTGCATTATACCGCGTTGAACCAGCCGGTGCACATCAGCTTTATCGCCGCGCACCCGCGAAATTTTGCCACGTTTGGTTTTACCGTAACAAAGGGCAACAACACGGAGAACCCCGGCATCAACCAGAGTGGTTATGTCCTTTCCAGTGTGGGATTGTATGCACTGTCCGGCGGAATATTTTTCAGGGACGTGCTCGTGTCACAACTCCTGGGCACCTGCCCGCAGGCCGCGTTCGCCGAAAACCTGGGCGTGTATTCGCTGGCAACCGATGGCTCGCGACGCCTCTATGAATACGATGCGTGGGACACCAATGCGTTTGCCCTCAGCAACACATAATTTCAAAACTCTTGCAGGCAGACTCGCCTGCAAGAGTTTTTTTTATCGTCTTATCAATCCAACATCAGCTTATACAATTTCTCGAGCGCGACCGTAGTTTGTTTGTGCAGGGGACTTTCGGTTACCGTGCCCAGGTTTATCGCCACAAACATGTACGTATCCTTTTCAGGAAAATAATACAATTGGCAGCCGGCGCCGAGACCGCCACCGCTATGACCATAGCCGGTGTGCCCTTCAAATTTGCCATAGTCCAACCCAAGGCCGTAAGTGGGATTGCCTTTGCTGTCGTTGGCCCACGATTTCATCAGATCGAGCGTGGACGGTTTGAGAAGTTTGCCCTGCATCAGTCCTTTTAAAAAAGCGAGTGCTTCTTCCGGCGTGGTCACTATGCCGTCGTCGCCAATCAAAGCGCGCACGTTGTTGCGTTGCAGAAGGGAAACGTTTTCCAGCAGGCCGTCGCTGTAGCGATCCCAATAGGCATTGACCAACATGGGGTAGTCGAGGTAGTGCGGGTCGTTTCGATAAAATGTACTGGTCAGGCCGAGTGGGGTGAAGATCACTTCCTGCATGTACCGGGCATGATCGCCGGTGATGGCATCGACAATGAGGGCCAGCACCACGTAGTTCGTGTTGCGATAGGAGTACTTGCTCGCGGGCGCAAAATCCAGCGGCTTTCCACCGATGTATTTGAGATAGTCTTCCGGTGTGAAGTCGTGTTCGGGATGTTGTAATAAGGTAGTGATGTATGTGGGGATGGAATTGTATTCCGGGATCCCCGAAGTATGATTCATCAACATGCGAATGGTGATGGTCGAAGGCTTGTCGATGTAGCGGCTGTACTTTTCGGGAAGATACCGGGTCATCGGCGCGTCGAGATCGATCTTATTTTCTTCGTACAACTTCAGGAGGCATACGGCCAGGTAGGTCTTCGAGATACTTTGCAGGTATTGCAGGTGGCACAAGGCCATCGGTGTTTTGTCTTCCACTTTGGCCAACCCCTGCGCCACACTCCACGCGTCGTTCGGTGTTTGTATGCTCAACACCACGCCGGGCACACCCTGGTTTACAAGGTCGCCCAAGATTTGCCGGGCACTATCCCGCGTGGAAGAAGCGCTGGCATGGGTTGCTTCGTTGCAGGATTTTGTCGCCAGATCGCCGACATAGGGTGAGCAACCTGCCGCGAGCCCTGCGATGATGAAAAGATAAACTATAATGCGTTTCATGATTTTTTTTGATTAAAAGTGGACCCTCGAACCCACCTGCACCAGCGTTTCGGGCACCACGGGCACGCTCTTGTTATAGCCGCTGACCACCAAAAGTTGATAGCTGACAAACGGCGACACCAACGCCTGGCCCGATCCCTGCACGTTATATCCCGCCGATATTCCAATCGGCAATGTCAACATCCCCTTGCCCCTGTGACCCGCGGTTTTCCATTCGCCATGGGTTTGTTTTAACGCGGGCGACGGACGGCTTGCCAGCAAGTAGCCAATCCCGGCCTTGAGTTCTCCATAAAAATGATCGCCAATGCCCGGACGCCAAACCGGCTGGGTATAAAAAAGCAGTCCGTTTCCAATGGTCTTGTTGCGATACCATACCACCGACAATTGCTGCACAAATTTTTGATTCCCCGTGTAGCTCACCTCGGTGCCGAGGCCGATCCCCACATTCTTAAAATTGGATTTGAGATCATGGAACGGTACGGCGAAGGCATGGAACTGCAGTGTAACGATGACCGGGAAGTTCTGATAGGTCCCACCGGGGGAATCCGATTGGGCCCTGACAGATAGGGCAAAGCAAAAACAGAGCGCGAGGCTTCCTGCAAGTTGTTTCATGGATGGAATGATTTACAGGGCAATATTACGGCTGCCGGTTTGGCCTGGGTTGGACTTTCCGGGGGTTTTCCGGCGAAGTGTGGCAACTTTATCCGCCAATTGTAGTCACTCCGGCTGAAACCAGCTCTTAAATGCGCTGGCTTTGGTGCGGCTCACGGTGATTTCGGCGGGGAATTGTTCGGTGGCGGCGATGAGCACCTCCAGCTTGCCGTTTTCGGCACGCCGGAATCCCTGGATCACTTGGCGGTGCAAAATGTATTGACGGTTAAGGCGGAAGAAAACCGAGGGTAGGTTCTTCTCCAGTTTATCGAGCGACTGGTCCACCACAAACTTTTTGCCCGTCAGCTGGAACACCATCACGTACTCCCCCTCCACCGAAAAACCGGCCACCGTTTCGAAGGTCAGTTTCAGATCCTGTTTGCCCTGCTTCACCACCAGGCCGTCGGTACGCTCGCGTTTTTCTTCGTGCCGCTCGGCTTCCAGGGTTTTCCATTGATTATAAAAATAGAATCCGATATAAATGCCATTGATCACAAAAAACCAGATGCTGATGATGAAGATGTCGGTGGTGTAGAAGTTCAATGCGGCGGGTTTGCCCCGGGCAATCCAACTGGAGAGCTCGGTTAGTGCGATGAGGATGGCCAACCCCAGCACAATGGTGGTGGCCAGTTGAACAACGATGCGCTTGACCAGGCCTTGGTGGAAAGGCAACTTCCGGTCGAGGTAGAAAATTAGTTTACGGACGGCCCACCACGCGATATAGCCCTGCACCGTGTCGAGTGTGAAGGTGATGAGCAGGAACCAGCGCAGGCGAATGTTGGAATAGGTGAGATAGTAGTTGAAGGCGCTGATAAAAGGTATCAGCACCAGGAACAGCGTCACATCGGGACGATATGGATTTCGGGCAGAACGGTCTTCCTTCATGGGATGCACAGAGCCACAAAAATAACGAAAAGTCCTTTCAGCACTTCAGTGAATGAAGGAGCGTTGCTTGCTGGAAGAAATTTATCTTCAGGCTTGTTGGGGTGGTCAGCGCTTTCGCTTCAAATTGTCGCCGGAATTTGCGTCCTTCACGAGCGAACCCAATCCGGATCCCCCATGCTGTACATGATCATCGAAAGATTTCACCCACATCAACTGCGCACGTTATACCAACGATTTGATGAAAAGGGGCGCATGCTTCCCGAAGGCGTGCGGTATATCAACAGTTGGATCGACGAAAACGTCACCGTTTGTTACCAGGTGATGGAAAGCGAATCCATCGAAAAACTCCAGGAATGGGTTGGTCGCTGGAACGACCTGGCCGATTTTGAGATCATCCCGCTGATCACCTCGGCACAGGCAAAGGAAAAAGTACTGGGCGGAAAGTGAGTTTCCCCTAGCCTGCCACCGGCCATTGCTCCAAACGCCAGGCGCTATCCCAAAACATCCACTCTAACTGGCAGCCGGTGAGAAAAGCCTCCGTCATGGAATCTCTTTGCTCGGGAGTACTTGTGGCGGCGACCTCATCACAAATCCGGATCGCTTTGTCGACGACGATCCCAAAGTCATTGCCCGAATAGGTGTTGATCCATTCCTGATAGGGATTACCGTCTTTATTTTGATGCTGAAATATATAATCACCGACTTCCTTGTAAACCCAGAAGCAAGGCAACACCGCCGCCATGGCAATTTCAACGGGTGCGATAGCCGCCGTGCTGATCAGGTAACTATTGTAGTGATGACATGCCGGCGACACCTCGATTTTCTTTGTGCCATCTTGTCCGCTCAAATACCCGGCATGCAACGCACTCTCCACAACGATGGCGCCCTCTGCAAACCGGATAAAATCGAGCACATGATCTTTGCGATGCGCACGCGCTGCGATCATGGCCAGCGCCCTCCCAAAATTCTCAAGATAGCGGGCATCTTGTGCGATATAGAAATTGAACTTCTGTCGATCCAACGTGCCTTCGATCATTCCTTTGATAAAGGGCATGATGACAATTTGGTCGTAAACAGGTTGTGCCTTTTCCCAGGCTGATTTACTCCAGGTCATGTGTGATCAGTTTTTGAGGATTGAAAAAGTGATTGAGCGGACCATGTCCCTCACCCGTCCGTACATTTCTGCCTGCTTCTATGGCCTGGTGCACATACTGTGTGGCCTTTGCAATGGCCTCCACCATTTCTACGCCTCTCGCCCGGTAGGCGGCAATGGCAGAAGAAAGTGTGCACCCTGTTCCATGCGTGTTGTCGGTGTCGATGAAGCCCGATTCAAAGATCTCTTCTCTTCCGTTGGCATCCAGGTATACGTCGAACAGGTGATCGCCCTTGAGGTGGGCGCCTTTGATCAACACCGCGCGGCAACCGGTCATGATGATCGCGCGCGCGGCCAATCGCATGTCGTCTTTATTTTTTATGGAGATGCCCGCGAGGAGCTGAGCCTCGTGCACATTGGGTGTCACCAGGTCGGACAAGGGGAAGAGCTCTTTCTGTAGGGTATCGATCGTGTTGTCCTCTATAAGTTTGTCACCACTGGTGGCCACCATCACCGGGTCCAGGATCACGGGCACAGCATATTCTTTGATGGCCGAGGCTATTGCCACCGCCAGCTCTGCGGTATGCACCATTCCTATTTTTATTGCCGCGGGCCGGATGTCATCCATCACTACCTTTATCTGATCGTGAACAATGGCCGGCGGTATGCTATGAATGCCAAAGACACCTCGCGTGTTTTGAACCGTGATGGCGGTGATCGCGGAGGTGCCAAAGCATCCCAACGCTGAAAAAGTTTTTAGGTCGGCCTGTATGCCCGCGCCGCCGCCGCTGTCGGAACCGGCGATGGTCAATACACTATAATAACGCAACATGGTCATTTCACTTTAGTGCTCTTTCTATTTCCATTCGAATGGTTTCTGCTGCCCGCGCCGGATCGGGAGCGGAACAGATCGCAGACACTACCGCCAGGCAATCGGCGCCGGCAGACATTATCGCAAAAGCATTGTCGCTTTTTATTCCTCCAATCGCCACCAGGGGTTTTGAGCAAAGCGATCTGATCTTGCGGATACCATCCAATCCCCACTCGATAATTGTATCAGTTTTGGTTGGAGTGTAGTACACAGGACTGATGCCCAAATAGTCGGCGTGGTCGGCGGCAGCACTCATCGCTTGTGATTCTTCCTCTATGGAATAACCGATCATGTGATGCGCCGGCCATTCCCTCCGGATCTCCATGGGCGACCTATCCGAGTTGCCAACATGGATGCCCGCCGCGTGACAGGCTTTGGCTACATTCAAATTGTCATTAATGATCAGGGGGACGTCGTAGCGGTCCAGCATTTGTTTTAGCCGCAAGGCTTTCTCTATAAACTCTTTTTCATCCAGGTCTTTCTCCCGCAGTTGAACCAGGTCGACACCACCCTTCACGGCGGCTTCGGTGACCTTGATGAGGTCTCTACCTAAACAAGCTTTTTCGTCGGTCACCAGGTACAAGCGATATGGAAATTCCTGCTGCATCACGCACTTACTTTCAAACGCTCAGCAAAGTCGCTTTCCCGAAGCGTGTACAAGCTATCAAGAAAATTCACTTGCAGACTTCCCGGCCCTTTCGAACGTTGCGCGGCCAGTTCACCGGCCACGCCCATCAACGCCATGGCTGCCACGGTGGCATTCATGGGGTCCTCGGGATGAACAGCAACAAAGGCTCCCGTCAAAGCCGTCGCGGTACAACCCATGCCGGTCACGCGTGCCATCATCGGGTGACCATTCGAAAGTTTGACCGTCTTGTCTTTGCTCACAATAATATCTGTGGCACCGGAGATGCAGACCACGCTGCCAAAATGTTGGTTCAGTGTCAACGCCGCATCCACGGCTTCCGTGCTGCGGTGGGTGCTATCGACGCCTTTCGTAGGGCTGGTGCGCTTGCTTGCTAAGGCCAGGATTTCGGAGGCATTGCCGCGAATGATGGTGGGGCGAAGTTGCAGTAGACCTTCCAGCACTTCATTGCGATAGGGCGTGGCGCCGGCACCGACCGGGTCGAGCACCCAGGGTACATGCAACGCATTGGCCTGGGCGATGGCCAGGTGCATGCTCTTCACCCAATAGTCGTCGAGCGTGCCGATATTAATGACCAACGCGCCCACAATCGACACCATGTCCTTCATCTCTTCGTGGGCATGGGCCATGATGGGCGAAGCGCCGACCGCCAAGAGCGCATTGGCGGTGTTGTTCATCACGACATAGTTGGTAATACTTTGTACGAGGGGAGATTTGTCCCGCACCAATACAATACTCTTCCACAGTTGCTCCTGCATAAACTAAACTTTAGATCGTAGATTATAAAAGGGCAATAGGAATTTTCCCGAATGGGATATGCACAGAGATTGCAGCATTACTTTTCCCTTCGCCAGTATGACCTGGATCAGGTTCAAAGGGTATTATCTCAGTTCCTATTTTCGGAACACCCCTAAAGCCGGGTCAAAGCTATAAAAAACTATTCTAGAAATGCTAATCGGCTACTTTTTAATTAAGCCGGGCGCGGCTTTGCATTGCCTGCACCACAGTCCTTTTCCCCGGGTGGCCCAGGCGATGAGGTAGATGGAAATTGTCGATAGAAAAAATGACAGCGGCCAGAAGTTTAGATTCCAGAGGATCACTCCGATGGCTATGATCACGAAGATCATACCCGACAGAAATAATTGCCATCGGTTTTTCTGGATCAGTGGGCCTCCGCAGGTTGGGCAGATCATGTTGTTCATCTATGGATTGGGTTGGCTGCTGTGCGCTATGATCAGGGATTTTCACCGCTCGAACTTTTTACCATTCCTTCGAATCAATCTGGATGGAAATTTAATAAATTCACCCGATCATAAATACCCCCATCGTCTTCCAACATCAATTCGGGATCATGAACAACACAATGAGAGTCTACCATCGCTATCTTGGTTTTTTTCTTTCGGGCATCATGGCGATGTACGCCCTCAGTGGTATCGTTTTAATTTTCCGGGACACGGACTTTCTAAAGCGCGAGACCGAAATGGAGCGACAACTCCCGGCCAATCTCCCCGGCGATGAAATCGGTCGGTCACTCCGCTTGAAAGAATTTAAGATCGAAAAGACGGAAGGGGACCTGGTCTTTTTCCGGGAGGGTTCCTATAACAAGTCCACGGGTCTCGCCAAGTTCAAAGCGAAGCAACTACCCTACGTGCTGGACAAGATGACCAAGCTTCATAAAGCGAACACCAATCAGCCGTTATTTTTTCTGAATATCTTCTTCGGTGCAGGCCTGCTGTTTTTTGTACTCTCCGCATTCTGGATGTTTATGCCGAACACGGACATCTTTCGGAAAGGCGTATTTTTCGCGGTGGGGGGTTTGGTGCTTACTTTGATCTTAATTCTCTTGTAGGAGATTTCGTCTCTTAAGTCGCTCATCCTTATGCACATTTACGACTAAAGCAAAAGACGCTACAAAGATGCCGTTGTGAATACTATAGCCCTAAAACAGGCTAAGATTGTGGTTTTTACGACTAGAAAGGCGAAAAAACGGCATAGCCGCAGGACATTAAAAATATCCGAACCCATTCTTATGGAATCCCCCGTCCTCCGGCATCCTATAAGAAACATCGGTTATGAAAGAAAATATCGCGCTGTCCATTTCCTCGCCTTGTTCCGAAAAATGGGATGATTTTACAGCCGCATCAGGCGGCAGATTTTGTGGTTCCTGCAAAAAAGTTGTTGTCGACTTTACAAAAATGGGCGACGCCGAAATCGTTGATTTTTTTCGCGCCAAGCCAACCCATATCTGCGGGCGTCTTCGGCCAGATCAATTAAAAGTTTATTCAAACACAGCCATTGTAAAAATCCATCCGGGACTGATGCTACTCAGAGCCGGTCTGGTGAGTTTGCTCCTGGCCGTGCTGCCCAAACAAACTTCGGCACAAATCCCCAGTGTTAAAACCAACACCGAAATGGTCCAGCATCCGGATACGACGACAACAGAACCTACGGCGTCCAGGCCGAAGCAAATCATCCGGGGTGTCGTCAAATCCGAAGAGGATCAATTGCCGCTTCCGGGAGTTAATGTTTATCTGAGAGGTTCCACTGAGCACACGGTCACCGACGCAGACGGGCAATTTGAATTCCCCCGGAGGCTTAAAGAGGGCGATGTGCTCGAATTTAATTTTATCGGGTTGGAAACACAGGAGCATACGATCATGAAAAAATTCGCCGAGAAACTCGAGGTGTGTATGAAGTACGAATACCTTGGAATGTTGGGTGCTGTAGCCGTTGACGAACCCTACAGGGAAAAACCATCGGGCCTTCGCAAATTGTGGGCAGCGGTTAAGGCGTTGTTCTGATCCCCTTTTCCCAAAACCTGATGAAGGCGATCTTCACCTTTTGTGTTATTGTGATTTTTCCGGTGCATTTACATGCACAAAGGACAGATTTTGCATGCACGGACTTTAGAAACGCGGACCATCTCGCTGCACAGTACCCCAAACATGATTTGAATGATCTGAAAAGTCTGGCCGACAAATTGACGCAGTCATTGCCCACGGAAGAAGAGAAATTCAGGGCCATCTATGCCTGGGTCGCTAACAACATCGAATACGACTACGCACTTTTTCTAAAGAATAAACAAAAAAGAGAAAGCCTGAAAAATCCGGAAGACCTCGCGGCGTGGAACAAAGGATTCAACCTGCGTGTATTCAAAAATTTACTTGAAAAGCAGAGGACCATCTGCACAGGCTATGCCTACCTGGTCCGGGAGTTGGCCACCCACGCCGGCCTGGCCTGCGTGATCATCGATGGCTATGGACGGCACACGCTCTCTAATGTTGGAGGACCCGGCATCGCCAACCACTCGTGGAACGCGGTCCGGCTTCACAACAAATGGTACCTGTGCGATGCCACGTGGTCGAGTGGAGCCTACGATACAGAGCAATCCAGGTACGTGCAGAAGTTTGATGCGTCCTATTTTTTAGCCGACCCATCCTCGTTTGTTCACAATCATTACCCGCTGGACTCATCCTGGATGCTCCTGACACACAAGCCCACGTTGGATCAATTTTTAAATGGGCCACTCGTCTATAGTGGCGCATTGTTACATGAAATCCAA
>CBIHQM010000202.1:0-11805 GCA_966211885.1 uncultured Chryseolinea sp. | reverse complement strand
AACTCTATACCGCCCAAGGAAAATTAGTGCTAACGGCCAAAGAACCCAGTGCAGATGGATTTGTGAACGCCGAGCACCTGAGCGACGGACTGTATTTGCTTTCGATCCCAGGTGAGGGAGGGAAAGGGGAGACGTTGCGGGTGGTGATAAGCCGGGAACCGTAAATCAGGAGCCAGAATCCAGGAGCCAGGAGCCAGAATCAGTGCTCGGTATTCAGTAGTTAGAATCGATATTCAGTATTCGGAATCAGGAGCCAGTATTTAGTATTCAATAGGAAATGGAATTCGTGTGAAGGCGCAACGTGCGACATCATGTAAAACAAGCGCCAAACTGTCGAAGCTACTGGCTGCTGAATTCTGATCTACTGACTACTGACTAACTGGAATTCTGGCTCCTGGCTCCTGGCTTCTGGCTCCTGAATATACCAACAACAAAGGCTTAACCCTCACCGAATGAAACGGATTTTACGCGCTGTACAAATGGCCATCGTGGCCTTGCTATTGGTATGGGTTGATGGTTGTATCCGGGATGAAGTGCTGTTGCCGCCGGTGATCACTGCAGTGAGCGAAACGTCGGCGCCGTCCGGGAAGGTCGTGACCATCAGTGGTAGCAATTTTGATGGGTCGCTGCAGGTGTTGGTCAACAATGGGGTTATCAGCACGGCAGGAACGCCAACGCGGACGGAGGTGCAGTTCATCGTTCCCTTCCGGACGCAGCAGGAAGAGGTATCCCTTACGGTAAAAACAAAATACGGTGCCTCGGCGCCAAAGGCATTCACCGTGTTGCCGCCAGTGCCCATCATCCGAACGTTGAAACCCAACCGCTCGGGCATCGGCACACCCATTAAGGTTGCGGGAAGTTATTTCACCAACGTATCGGCTGTTCATTTCAAATCGCCCGATCAGGACACCGAGCGGGACGCTGTCTTTACCGTTTCCGGTGACACGATCCTGGTGACCGTGCCCGCTGGATTATCGCCCGATGCAGCCGACATCCGTGTCACTTCCCCCAGTGGCGTGTCCGAGCCTGCCGCGTTCCTGGTGCTGATGGCTCCCAAAATTATTTCCTTCACGCCCGACAATGGGGCTGCCGGCAAAGTGATCAGGCTGGAAGGTGAAAATCTTTCGGACGTGCAAAAGGTGACCTTCGGGTCCACCCTGGAAGCCGAGATCATCACCGATGCACCCGAAGCCATCACGGTACGGGTACCCGACGGCGCGCCGACCGATACGATTTACGTCTACACACCCGGCGGGAAAGGGAAGACGCCCAAAAAATTTACGGCCATTCCCGGTCCCACCATCCAGACCCTGGACAAGACCGCGGGTGCTGCGGGCACGGACGTGCTCATCACCGGCTTGAATTTTTCGGGAGCATTCGAATTGAAATTCGGCACCACGCCGGCTCAGATCATTTCCAACGACGGCACCAAGATCAAAACGAAAGTGCCTGTGGGAGGAAGCAGCGGCAAAATATCGGTGACCACACCGGCCGGAACTGCACGATCGGCAACCGACTTCCTGGTGCCGGGTGCACCGCTCATTTCCAAGTTCGACCCGCCTTCCGGAGTGACGGGCACCCAGATCGTCCTCACCGGGATGAACCTGGCTTCGGTCACCTCGGCAAAGGTGGCGTTGAAAGACCTGAAGATCGTGAGCAAGAGCGACACCGAGATGACCGTGGAGGTATTGGCGGGCACGGTGACCGGAAAGATCTCCGTGCAAACTCCCGGTGGTACATTTGAAACGACCGACCTTTTCACCGTGTTGGGTGCACCCCAGATCACGGCTGTCAACCCAAGCTCCGGCATCGTGGGCACGGTGGTTACCATCACCGGTATCAATTTGCCAAGCTCGCCCTATGTGCGCTTCACGAATAATGTTCAGGCTACAACGATCTTAAAATCATCATCGACGCAGATCATTTGCCAGGTACCGGCCGGTGCGTCCACCGGTAAGATCAATGTGAACGGTGCCTTGAGCCTGACTGATTTTGTTTTGAATGTGAAGCCGGTCATCACGTCGTTCACACCGGCAAAAGGAGGCGTGGACACACAAGTCACGCTCAACGGTTCTTATTTCACGGGCGCCACCATAAAGTTCGCGAACAATTTAACCGCCACGAAGGTGGGTGCGGGCACCGACAACCAGGTGGTAGTGAAAGTACCTGCCGGCGCCGTGACGGGAACCATCAGTGTAACGACGACCCCGGGCACCACGACTACGTCGGGTAATTTTGAAATACTTTCTCCGCCCTCGATCACCTCATTCAATCCTACGGGTGGTGTTGCGGGAACGAGTGTGACCATCACCGGCACCAATCTCCAGCACAATCCCGCCGTTCAATTTTTCAATGGGGTAAACGCCACGGTCCAGTCCATGT
Source organism: uncultured Chryseolinea sp. (assembly GCA_966211885.1). Lineage (GTDB taxonomy): Bacteria > Bacteroidota > Bacteroidia > Cytophagales > Cyclobacteriaceae > Chryseolinea. Next base: position 9,423 of record CBIHQM010000202.1, on the reverse strand, counting down.
CGGCCACCCAATTGGTGGTGCAGGTTCCGGCGGGTGCGACCACGGGGCGCATCAGTGTGAAGACCGATGCCGTGCAGACCGCGGTGGCGTCGGGCACGGATTTTACGATTGTAGGGAAACCTTCCATCACCAGCATCTCGCCGGCCAGCGGAACGGTGGGGCAACCGATCACGATCAACGGTTCGAATTTCACAAACCCCATCACCGTCGTTGTCAACGGTACGTCTGTAGCGGGAACATGGGTGAGCAGCAATGTGGTGAAGGTCAATGTGCCGGTCAACAGCACGGTGAACAAGAGCGTGAATGTGAGCGTGAAGACCGCCGCCGACAATTCCAATAATTTCCCTTTCCTGTTGTTGGCCGAGCCGGCCATAGCACAGCTCAAATTAAAACCCAACAACAACCCGGTGGATTGGCCCGTATTGCTCGAGGGGCCCAACCTGGGCACCGTTACGCGGATCACGCTGAACGGAAAAGTGATCACACCCAATTTTCGCCAAGCCAATGCCATCACCTTTGTCGTTCCTAATGACATCGGCTCGACCGGTGCCATGACCCTACGGTTGTACTACACGTCCGACATCTCCACGTCATATAAAGTCGACCTCAACTTCACGGTGCTGAATGCACCACCACCCGGCCCCATTCCGCCACCCATCATTTTCCTTCCACCGCCGCCGCCCGTCAACCTGACGACGAACATCGATGCCGACTGGTTCGTAGCGTTCAATGAAAACAATGAAACCGATGGCTTCTTTTGGGAATCTACCGTGCGGCTGGACACCGACCAGGACTTTCAGGTGTCAGGCTCCATTTCCAGCAGCGATGCGGTGGGAAGTTTTGCCAGCGGCTATGTCACGCTGACCATCAATGGCGACACGTATGATGGCCAGTTCTACAACAGCACCATCTACCTCACCAGCCGCACCACGGGGCGGCAACTCGTGCTGGGAACCAACCCGTGCTCGACTCCCGATTGTAAATAGTGAAGGATCAGAAAACGTAACGCAGACAGACATTGGCGCCACTCCACTTTCCATAGTTGCGAGCCATCAGCGTTCCCGTGTAGCTGGCATTAGCAAAAAAACGCTTGCTAAAAATATGCTGATAGCCCACGCCGTATTGCGCAAAATCGCTGTCGGCTCCTTCGGTGATCTTACTGACGTCGATGTTGGTCCAACTGTAGGAGAGGGTGCCGAAGAGCAAGTCTTTGCGTGTCACCACATAACTCAGCGAAACACTAATGGGGAGATAAAATTCTGTCTTGGCTTCAGACTCGCTGTTAGCGGAAGGAAACGCCAGGGCGAAGTTGAGTTGTGAAAAGAAACCGAGCTTGTCGGTGAAATATTTATAGAAGAAGAACGTGTTTCCCCAATTCACCTTACTGCTACCCAAAGCGACCTGGGTCTCTTTCGGACCCACGGGCAGCCACACATAGCTTTGATAGGTAAAATTGCGAACCCTGCGAAACGGTTGAAAACGAAGGCGTGGCCCCACGTAGCTAACGGCTGTGCTATTGCCTGGATTGTTTTGGAACAACGAGAGCACTTTGCTGCTTTTATCAATATCGTACCGGTAAGCCCTGAAGTTAACGTCCACCCCAAGGTTGACACGGCGGTCGCGGGAGAGACCGTAGTTGACCTGGAACAGCGAATTGAACAGCAATTGCTTACCCGCCAGGTTGGCGTTGCTGCCATTTTTGTCATTGAATTGCGTGCTGGTGAGGAAGGAGTTGAACGAGTACAATTCCAGCTCGCGCTTCTTCACCAGGATGGCCGACGCCGTGGGGTTGATCACCAACAGGTTGTCGAGCGAATCGCGCATGCGCAGAAGTTTGTCCTGGTCTATTTCCTGGGCCTGGCTGCACCACGCGACCAGCGCGAGGGCGAAGACGAGGAGAGGGGTAAGGCGGGTTTTCATTATCGGTTGGAGAGGGTGTACAAGATCCGGTTTGCCCGCCGTTCCAATTCCTGGATGCGCTTGTCCAGTTGGCCGGTGTTTTGGTAAATGCTCATCAACACCTTCTCCTTCGCGTCGCGCTCGTTCTTGCGCCCGGCTATTTTGCCGAGGTTGATGTCATTGATGGTGGACAATGCGCTGTTCAGCTCCAACACGTTTGCCGAGTGCAGTTCGCCCAGGGCATAGTCGAAGAGGTAGCGCACGTCGTTATACAAGGCTTCGTTGTTCCAGTAGAGCAGCACTTCCTTTTCATAGGACATGCGGTCGTTGTTGAGTTTGTTGAAGGCCGTATTGTAGTTGATGACCGCGTCGGTGAGCTGGCGCAGCATCAGGTTGTCTTCAAACATCGCATCGTTGCTTTTGCGGAAAGCGATCACCAAGTCTTTGGCTTCGATAATAAAGCTGCCCAGGGCCGACGACATCTCGGCATAGACAGCCGACTTTTTTTCTTCCGGTGATGCGGCGGTCATTACGGGCCCCGTGGCCGTAGAGGCTGAGGGGTTCATATCGTTTAGCACCAGGGCGCGTATTTCGAACGATACCTTACCCGTTAGTTTAGGACGGTCTTTCAGGACATCCCAGATGATGGTCTTCTGCCCGTTGCCCTGCACGCGATCGCCCGCCCCATTCCCGGAGAGACTGGCCAACCCGGTCTTGAAGTCGTCGTCGGAGCAATAGAGGTTCACTTCCAGGTGCTGGTTGGCCGCGAGGCCATTCACGGTGTAGGTGAGCAATACCTTCTGCCGGAAGGCTTCGTGTTTGATGTCGCCGATGATCTGGGCGCGGGCAGGCAAAGAAAACGCCGTCAGCAAAACAAGTACCTGAAGAAAGGGAGGCAAGGATAACAGAACAGGAGGGACCGGCTTTAAAATGAGGGAGAGGGATTTCATGAAAGGAAGATATTATCGTAATTTAACAAAAACGACGCGACCCTTCCAATGAAAAAGCTTTTTGTTCTCTTGTTGTTGAGTGTAGGGTCGTGGCCCCTGGTGGCGCAGCAGTTGATCAAAGCAAAAAGCGGAGAGCAAGCCTACAACATCCTGGCCGACACGGCCCATAACGCCACCGCTACCACCGATGAGCGCAAGATCGCCCTCGTCATTGGCAACAAGGGCTACAAGATCTCGCCCCTGGCCAACGCCGTGAACGATGCCAACGACCTGGCCGATCTCTTGAAACAAAAAAACTTCGATGTCACCAAGGTGATCGACGGCACCCGCCTGGAGATGCGCAACGCCGTGCGCCAATTCACGGAAAAGATCGCCCAGGGTGGAGTTGGGTTGTTCTACTATTCCGGGCATGGCGTCCAGGTGGATGGCGACAACTTCCTGGTGCCTATCGATGCCTCCTTTGAATATAAAGAAGAGGTGCCCGATGTGTGTGTCAGTGTGGCTTCCATTCTGCGGTTTATGGAATCGTCGAACAACCGGTTGAACATCATGATCCTGGACGCCTGCCGGAACAGTCCCTTCAAATCCTTCTCGCGGTCGGGTGAAAAAGGCATGGTGCGGGTCGAGGCGCCGACCGGTTCCATTGTGGCCTACTCCACGGCCCCGGGGAAGACCGCCTCCGATGGCACACAGCGGAATGGGCTTTATACGTCCAAGCTGATGAAATACATGAACGTGCCCGGGCTGAAGATCGAGGACATCTTTAAGCAGGTGCGGATCGAAGTGAGCAACGAGTCGGGGAACCGGCAAGTGCCGTGGGAAAGCAATTCGCTGATGGGCGACTTTTACTTCACGCCCTGAAACCGGGTGGTGTTTGGATGGGGATATATCATGAACGCAGGCTTTGGATGGTCAATAGGTCGGATTTGACCCGCCAGGCCCTGCATTTACCTACTTATCCAGGACTTGACCCACGACGATGAGACGGGTTATATGTCGTTTTGAAGCGAATTTTAAAGTTTGTAGGGTATCCGATAACAACATATCTTTACTTAAGACAATATCTCCCCAGGTGCCGTCAGGAATTCTTTTAGAAAAAAGCTGTTTTCGCGCAAAATTTTTGTGTAGCGCAAACTTGTAAGGTATTTGTGTGTTATGAAAGAATTTCCGGTAGCATCCCTGACAGACGGTAAGCGAAATCAGGGAAAGTTTTCCACAGTAAGGTTACGATTTTGGTTTTAAAAGTATGGAAACAGGTGAAGCGGAGCAGGTTGAGGACTTCACGTAAATTTCATTACTTTTGCAGCAAAGTGATGCCGGCAGTGCACATGGGGACGTAATTTTTTACTTCCTTTTTGGCAAAGCGGTTACAGCTGGACTTGGTTGGGGAATGCATCCGGGGAACCGGCAACCCAAGACTTAAACGAACTATTGAAAGACGTCTATATTAGGATATGATGAAAAGGACTTTACTACTTATTGGTGCCATAGGATTTGTTGTGATGGATTTGTGGGGGCAGGCCGCAGGCGATTATCGAAGCGCAGGCTCGGGTCCTTGGGGTACGGCCGGAACATGGGAGACTTTTAACGGTGCGTCATGGGTGGCCGCTGGAGTTGCGCCAACGTTTGCAAATGGCGTAATTACTATCCGTAGCCCTCATATTGTGTCAGTGGCGGCAACCGTTACCACAGACCAGACCATAGTTGACCTAGGGGGAACGCTGACAATAAATTCCGGTGTTACGGTCAATCTCAACAATAATACTACCAGCGATGAGATTGTAGTTAATGGTACCCTCAATAACAATGGTACCTTGGCTTTTGGTGGCATTCCCAACAAGACCGTCAGAGTGGCGGGAACATTTAATAATAATGGTGCGGTGACGACCCCGACCGTACTTAAATTTTTCTTTTTATCGGGATCGAACTACGTCCATCAGTTCACCACGGGTGGAACTATACCAACTGCTTCCTGGGACGCAAATTCGACCATGAGTATCACGAGTTTGACAAGTGGCCCGATAACAGCGCCTTCCGGTCTTAATCAAACTTTTGGCATTTTCGTTTGGAACTGCCCAGCCCAGGCCAGCGATAATGGTTATGTGGATTTGGGAGGATTTCCAGTTAGCGTGACGGGTGATTTCAGAATCATCAATACCGGCGCGGATGCCGTGTTTCACTCACTAGGCGCGGGTGGCGCGCTGAATATTGGTGATGATTTAGAAGTTTCAGGCGGAACCTTTGCCTTTACCTCGGGCGTGGCAAACTCAGCACTCTCTGTGTCTGGCGACGTAAGCGTATCGGGTACGGGGTATATTCAATTCGCCGACGATCAGAATCTGATTATGACGGTAAATGGTAGCTTCAGTCTGATTGACGATGGCCAGGTCGATTTCGCAACAGCCGCGACGACGACATTCAATTTGCTGGGTAACTATACGCAAACCGGCGGTTCGCTCTTCACCAGCGGTGGTATATCCAACATTAACTTTGTCGGTCCTGGAACGCAGACCTATACATCGACGCTGCTGCCTATCGGTGGAACGATCAACTATGCGATTGCAACCGGCTCGACAGGCTCGACAGTGTCCCTTCCTGGCGAAAATTTCCTCGGTGGAGCTGGCTCCTTTACCTTGCACGACGGGGGTAAACTGCAAGTAGGTTCAACGAATGCCACGGGCGCCATACAGACAGGTCCCTTCAACGGGAATATCCGGGTAACCGGCGCCAGAACATTTGAGTCTGGATCAACTATTATCTACAATGGTACAGCTGCTCAATGGATTGGTGCCGGACATCCCAGTACCACGGGCGTAACGACCCAAATCACAAACACAAACGGTGCATCATTGGCCGCGAATGTCACTTTCAACGGTCCACTGACCCTTGCAGGAGGAAATCTCTCTGTGCTGGGCCGCACACTTACAATTGGGGGGGACTTTACACCCAATAGCAATTCCGTTGCCGTATTGCCTACATCCAATATCGCCATCACGGGAAGCGGAACGTTTGGCACAAATAACCCCAACGGGACACTGCCGCTCACCGGTGCAGCACCTCTGACTATCAATAATTTCACGCTCAATCGCACCGGGGGAAGAGTTTACGTATTTGACGACCTGACCGTAAATGGTACCACAGCATTGACCGCCGGTATTCTCGATATTCGTGGATTTTTATTCACGATGAACGGAAATATCGCTCTTGGCGGCGGCCAGTTTGCGGTCAACGAGTTTGCACGTTTGCAAGTTAGTGGAGCAGGTACGATCACCGGCAACGCGAACTTTACGAACGAGAGCGCCGGCGGTCTCCCCATGCTGGCCATTGCCATGAATCGGCCGAGTTCAACCTTTACGATTGGTTCAAACCTCGATCTGAGTGTCCTGAATCTGGTGGTAGGAGCATTCGCTCCCTCCGGTACTTTCCGCATGGGAACGGGCGGTACGATCACCCGTACGGACGGCACGATGACCACTGCGCCAGGAGCCATCTCCAGTTACAATGTGGTCTACAATGGTTCATCCAGCATCAGCACAGGGCCCGAATTACCATACAATCCGAACACTACCCAACTTACGGATTTGACCAACCAGGGAGCGGGCACCGTCACCCTTTCTCAGCCGACAACCATTAACGGAACGCTCACGATGACCAACGGAACGTTCAACGCCGGGTCCAATGCCGTGACATTCAAAGGAAACATTGTAAGTAATGCCTCGGGTATCTTCACATCAAGTCCTGTAGTGTTTGACGGCACCACGGCGATCAGCGGCTCGATCCCGTTGACCTTGGGAGCCTTCCAAGTCAATACTTCCCATTCCTTGAATTTGGGAACTGGTACCACGGTGAACATTGCTGGTAATGTGACCAACAACGGATCCATTTACGGAGGCACCAGCACCGCCATATTCAATGGCACCACTACGCTGACCAACACCAACGACGCCCTGTTGCTCGGAAGGTTCAACAATGTTCAGATCACCGGCGCGCTTACCCTGTCATTGACCGATTTTATTGAACCTGTCCCTGACTCAGCGTTATACCGCATTAAAGTCTCCGGCGATTGGACGGTGACCGGCGGGACCTTTACAGCCGGCGTGAGCCGTGTTGATTTTAATGGAACCGGTGCACAAGCCATTACCTCGGGCGGGCAGAATTTCTATTCTACCTATTTCCTCGGATCAGGGGTGGCCACGTTGGGCAGCGCCCTCACCGCAACTAACGATATCATGATCAGCTCGACATCCAGCCTGGATGTTTCTACAAACAATTACCAGGTCGCGGTCGCCGAAGATTTTATTGGTGATGGCACCTTTACGGCACGTCAGGGAACGCTGCTGCTTAACGGAATTGGCCGGCCTCAATCGATTACCCGGACTACCGGCTCAGGACCGATACACTTGTATACGCTGCAGGTGAACAAATCCGGCGGCGCCGTATCCATCCTGACGAATGCAGACATCGAACACTTCCTGACCGTAACTTCGGCCACCACGGTAAACGCAGGCACCAACCTGCTCCGCTTATTGTCCACGGCTGCCGCCACGGCTCGTGTCACAACATTGGGTGCGGGTGCCGTTATCAACGGGTCGGTCATCGTGCAGCGTCATATGCCCAATACCGCCGGTGCAACCAGCTACCGCTATTTGTCTGCTCCTGTAACGGGCACGACCGTAACCGACTGGCGTAACGAGATTCCCATTACCTCCATCTTTTATTACGATGAGACCTTTAATACAGGTGCATCTACACTCGAAGCGCGCTACCGGTCGATCCCTCTCACCAGTGCCCTTACACCCCAGGGACGCGGCTATTCAGCGAAAGTGAATAGTACGGCGGCGCAGGTATTCGATTCACGTGGTACGCTTGGACAAGGAAACGTGCCGGTCAATGTGACGGCTCATTCGGCAGGGGGCCTTGACGGCTGGAACCTCATCGGCAATCCCTATCCGTCGGCGATCGACTGGAACCAGGTAACGGTACCTTCCGGATTGAACAATGCCATTTATATCACCGACAACTTTAACAATAGCGGCCAAGGTACGGGATTGAATTATGTATCCTATGTGAATGGCGTGCCAAGTGTACAAGGCTATACTGGAATCATTGCCCAAGGCCAGGCCTTCTGGGTGAGGGCTACGGCGCCTACCACGGTAACTTTCCAGGAAGACGACAAAACCACCACAGCGGCGCAGTTCTTCCGCGAGGACAGCGCGGCCGCGGTGATCCCTAATATTCTCCGCATCACTATGGCCGGAAACGGCCTGCAGGATCAGACCGTATTGCGTCTGCACGAACCGGCTACCGACGGGTTCGATCCGAAATACGATGCCTATAAATTGATGAACAGCAAGCTCAGCTTCATGACGAAGACCATCGACAACTTGTATCTTTCCATCAACTCCCTGGGAAGCCTGGATTGCGATAAGAGAATTCAATTGTCCATGGCTGGCGCTGTGAAGGGCAGTTACCAAATCTCGTTCACCGGCTTGGAGACCTTTGACCCTAATGTGAACCTCTACCTGGTGGATACGCTGCAAAACATTTCGGTGAACATCCGCGATGCGTCGAGCTATAGTTTTGCAGTTTCCGCCACGGACCTGCCCAACCTTTGGAAGCGTTTTTACGTCACGGTAGGCAAAGCTGCGGTGAAAACAGATTTGAAGGCCTTGGGCGAAAGCGTTTGTACGGACAATACGTTGGCTTCCGTAACGCTGGAACAATCGCAGCCGGATGTACAATATGCGATCGAATACAATGGACAGACAACCGACTACGTGAAGGGCAACGGTAACACCCTCGTATTGCCCGTGAGCACTTCCCTGTTGACGACCGGCGATAATGAAGTGACCATCCTGGCGAAGTCCTCGTCTTGCTTAACCCTGCCTTTGGCGACGAAAGCCGTCATCAAAGTAGTAGGCAAAGGCGTTGTGGCGAGTACACGTGAAGGCAATACCTGCGACGCCGGAAGCGTGACGCTGACGGCCACGGGTGCTCCTGAATCGGGTTGGTACAACTGGTATGAAGAGGAGACGGATACCACGCCGATCGCCGGCCAGCAAGGCGCATCGTTCACCACGCCTGTGATTCCCAAGACCAAGACCTATTTCGTGTCGGTAGTAAATGCCGCCGGATGTGAAGGTGACCGTGTAGCGGTGAAAGCAAATGTGACGATCCTGGATCCCGTAACGTTGTCGGGCGAGGGCACTACGCTGATCTCCAGCTACGCGACCGGTAACCAATGGTATCGCGATGGCGTGGCCTTGGAAGGGGCTACCACTAACAAGATTGAGGCCGTGGAGAGCGGTATCTACACCGTGGAGGTGACGTCGGGCGACTGCAAGACTTCTGCTTCGCGCGAGGTGACGATCACGGCCAGTGAAGCAGGTTTGAATGGGTTCGGTACCGTGACAATCTATCCCAACCCCACCCAGCGCAAGGCGTTGGTTCGGGTTAAAACGACGAACAAGAATGTGTTGGCCACGCTGATCAATGCTTCCGGGGTTGACCTGGAGGCGAGAGAGCTGAAAGGTGAAAACGGCGTGAAGGAGGCGGAATTTGATTTGGGCACAAG
>CBIHQM010000201.1:0-11823 GCA_966211885.1 uncultured Chryseolinea sp. | reverse complement strand
GGTATTCTCTTTTACGGCCTGATTGGGAATGGCGGTGCCGTGCTCGTCGCTGCCGCAAACGAAAACGACGTCTCTACCCTGCGACCGGAGATAACGAACATAGACATCCGCCGGGATGTAGGCTCCGGCGAGGTGGCCGATGTGTTTGGGGCCGTTGGCATACGGTAAAGCCGCGGTAACGGTGGTGCGTTTAAATGCTTTCATAAAACTGAATAGGCTGCTCCTGGCAGCCTGCAAAGATGATAAGAGAAACGGACCAAAAAAAATTCCGTTGTCAGGCCATATGTGGCACGGCGCGGTCCCAGGCCGAGGAAGGAACGGGCGGGAAGATGACATAGAATTCCGTGTACCCCTCCGGGGTAGTGAGCAACCCAACCTTGCCCCCGATCTTCTCGGTGGCCGTCTTGGTGATGTAAAGCCCGATGCCGCCGGTCTCCGAGCGCTCGGAGGCCCGCGAGAACATCTGGAACAGTTTGCCGGGGCTGGATTCGCTGATGCCGATGCCGTTGTCGATCACCCTGGCCCGCACCGAGCCGTTCTCGCCCTTGCCGATGTGGATGTGAATGAAGGACTGGATGCGCTCCGAATCGTTGTAGAACTTGATAGCGTTGTCGATGAGGTTCTCCAACACGATCCGCACCAACTCCTTGTCCGACTCGATCTGGAGATCGGGATCGATAAAGGTGTTGATCTGCAATTCCTGCGGCAGGCCCTTTTTCTTTTCCAGCATCAGCACATCGTTTACGATGACGTTGAAGTCGATCTTCTCGGTGGTGATCTTGGAGTTGTTGATCTGGTTGATGATCACCAGGCGTGTGAGGATGGAGTTGAGGCGTTCGGCGGTGGCGTCCAACTTCTTCAGGTAGTCGAGGGCTACCGGGTCTTTCACGTCCATCAGGGCCACGTTGCACATGCCCTTGAGGCTCGCCAGCGGGCCGCGGATGTCATGCGAGGTCTTGTAGATGAAGTTGTCCAGCTCGTCGTTTACTTGCTTCAGCGACTGGTTTACGCGCGCCAGGTCGAGCGTCTTTTTGTCGACCTCGTTGTCCAGTTGCCGGTTCTTGATCTCGAGCTCGGCATTTTGTTTTTGGATAACCTCCTTGGCTTCCGACAATTTGGCGTTTACACGTTTAATGTTCCGGTTACCGAATTGGAGCACGAGGATGAGCAACCCGGCCAGCACGGCAATGACCACCACGGCCGCATTGAGGTCCCGTTGCTGTTTGATGGCTTCCTCTTTGGAAGCGATGGTGGCAATGTTCTCGCGCTCGGCAAAATTGGTTTGGATCTTGGCGATACTCTTCACCAGCTCTTCGCTGACGAGGCTGTCTTTGAGGTGGATGTAGCGCGACTGATATTTTGAGGCCTGCTCAAAGCTTTCGGTTTTGGTGTAGAGGTGCGAGAACTGCAGGTAGATGTTCATCAGCAGTTCGTTGTATCCCAATTCGGTGATGATGCCCTCGGCCTCCGTGAGCAATTTTTCGGCGGTGACATTGTCGTTCAGGTCGCCGGCGATCTCCGCCATCACCGTCAGGTTTTCGCCTTGGTACAACTTGTCGCCAACACGCCGCGCTATGGCCAGGGAGATGTTGAGGTGCTTGTCGGCTTCGGGCAGGTTTTGCAGCCAGAAATAGGAAATGCCTAGTCCGTATTCCCCGGAGATACGGATGGCGTCGGAACATTTGCCATCGCACGTGATGAACGCCTGTTCCATGCTTTCGCGGGCTTCGATATAACGGTGCAGCTTCCCATAGCACAGTCCCATGTTGATGTAGAGGGCATCCAGGTCATAGGTGATCCCATCCTCTTTCTTCAGTGCCAGACATTCGTCGTAGTACTTCAACGCCGCCTCGTAGTTCCTCAGTTTAAAATACACCAGGCCGATATTGTTTAGTGTGATACTGATTTCGGCCTTGTTGCCTTCTTCCTGTCGCACCACGAGCGATTGGAAGTGATACTCTAAGGCTTTGTCATAGTCGGCTTGGAAGGTATGTACTATCGCCAGGGCGTTCAGTATTTTTTTGTAATCCTCCCGGAGGTTGTTGCGGCGTGCGATGGGGAGCACTTCGGTGAGGATGTCGATCGACTCCTGCAGTCTGTCGAGTCTTCTTAGCATCTGGCCCTTCATGCGGGCCATCCGCACGAGCCGCGTGCTGTCACCCAACTTGGTAGCCATTTGATACGCTTCGTCGGCATATCGCAAACACATCTGGTTGTCGATGTCGAAGAGTTCATCGGCGAGCTGTGCCTTTATCTTCAGTATCCGCTGTTCGTCGGGAGCGGTTTGCAGCTCGCTTAGAAGAGAATCTACCACTCGTCTATCTTGGGCCTGCGCGATAAATATGAAAGCACTTCCAAAGAATATTATGAGCGTGAGTTTTACTTCATTGAAAAAGTTATAATACACGAGTGCTGTCCAAAATTTTATTGCGTGAAATAGATCTTTTCTGTATGCCAACTTTGAGTCATCAATTTAGCGCTAAAAACTTATTTAGAAAAAAAAACTTTAACACCCCAGCCATGAAAAAGCTCATATACATCGTAATGCTTTGCATTGTTTCTGCAGGACTGTTCACAGCATGTGCCAAAGAAGAGGTCAAACCCACCAGGGACATCACGGTGGGAGGCGGCCTGTTCTCTGACCCGAAGTGATGTAGGGGCGGCCTGGGTCGTTATTCATCCGGCGTGATTGTCAACAAGTTGGTTGACAAAAACCAAAAAATTAACCAATCCTTTAACAGCATTTATCTAAACCATTAAAATCTTAAAACCATGAAAAAAATTATCTACACCCTGCTTTTTGCCTTCGTTACTTCTATGGCCATCACCTCTTGCACCGAAGAAGAAGTGAAGCCCAAGCAGGAATCTGGCGGCGTTCCCTCTGACCCTAAACAAGCTTAATTGCCCTATAGAACCCTAAAGCAGATAAGAACCCTTAACCACTAAAAATTATGAAATCAAAAGTTATATTCCTGATTGCCGGAGCCGCTGTTGTAACACTTTCTTTTACGTTCGTTACCAACACCCGCACCGTGAAGGCAGTATCCACGAACAATTCGTCCAAAGTGTCTCACAATGAGCCTACTGGCGGATTGGTTTCGGAAGACAAATTCTAGTCTCCGAAAAGTGACAGGCATCTTCACCACCACGGTGGGGGTGCCTGTTGTTTTCTAACCCGGGCCCTAAACGGCAGCCGGGAAGTTGCCGGACCGCCTCTGAAGGCTGCGACGGAAATAGCCCTGCGAGGTGTCCCTTTACCCAGGGATATTTTTCAAATCCCTGTTTCCAGGCTAAAAACGAAATGAAAGGTCAAAGTAGAAAGCTTCGTTTCCTTGGTAACCCCGGCATTTAGTTCAAGTTGATCGTTAACCTTATCTGAGTAGCAATGGGACAGTTTCACCCGAAACCCCCACCCCACTCACCCCCCAGGTACCCCTTGGGTTGCCTTTTGGCCGGTTAATGGTAGGTTGGACCCGTTAAAACGACAAAAGATTTCCCCAGCCACTGATCTTTCAATGGCTTAGCGGTGTAATGCATTTCACATAAAGTAATACTTTAAGGTCGGTTTTCGGGAAAATCCCTGAAAACCTTACATCACAAAATGTTTAACGTTTGGGATTCTTTCTTAAACGCCTGGCGGGGTTTGAGCTGTAATTGCTGGAACATTTCCTGGTCTTTTATATAGCCGGGATTGGGTGTGGTCAATAGTTTATCGCCGGCAAAAATGCTGTTGGCTCCGGCCAAAAAGCAGAGGGCCTGCTCTTCGAGGTTCATGCGAACCCGGCCGGCCGACAGACGCACCATGGCTTTGGGCATAATGATGCGCGCTGTGGCAATCATCCGCAGCATTTCCCATACCGATACTTTGGGTTGATCTTCCAACGGGGTGCCTTCCACGGGCACCAATGCATTTACCGGAACAGATTCGGGATGTTCGGGAAGCGTGGCCAACACGTGCAGCATGCCGATGCGGTCTTCTTCCAACTCGCCCATGCCGATGATGCCACCAGAGCAGACGGAGATCTTGGCCTTCCGCACGCTCTCCAGCGTATCCAGGCGATCGTCGTAGGTACGAGTGGTAATGATGTCGCTGTAGAACTCTTCGCTGGTGTCAAGGTTGTGATTGTAGGCGTACAGGCCAGCGTCTTTCAGTTTCTGGGCCTGTTCGGGGCTGAGCATGCCCAGGGTGCAGCACACTTCCATGCCCATGGTGCTGACGCCTTTCACCATCTCCAGCACTTTGTCGAAGTCGCGGTTGTCGCGCACCTCGCGCCAGGCGGCGCCCATGCAAAACCGGGTGCTGCCGGCTTCCTTGGCCTCAACAGCCTTTTGGAGCACTTCGCTCACTTCCATCAGTTTCTCCACCTTCACTTGCGTGTGGTAGCGTGCCGCTTGCGGGCAATAGGCGCAGTCTTCGGGACAGCCGCCGGTTTTCACCGAGAGCAAGGTGCAGACCTGCACTTCGCCCGCGTCGTGATATTGACGGTGCACGGTGGCTGCTTCATAAATAAGACTCAGTACAGGTTTGTTGTAAATATCGGCGATCTCTTCCCGCGTCCAGTTATTGCGAATCGTTGTCATGTTTTTATCGAGGTCTGTTCTGGTTAATATGCGTTGATGTTCTGTTCGTATCCTTTATCGATTATTGAATTCTCATTTCAAAGGGCATCCGGGCTTGTGTGCCCTGATATGATTTGATGTGAAGCCATTGCTGATACAAATAGTATTGCGCGCCCAACTGTTCTTTGAGGGCACCGGTTTCAGCATCGTCCTCATATTGAGCGATCATTTGCTCCAGGAAAGAGGGTTTGTATTGGGGATAGAAGCGCACCTTGTAGTCGTCGGCCACATGGGCAGCGGCGGCGGCGATTTTCACGGCGTCCTGAAAATTTCCAATGATGTCGACCAAACCGCGTTCTTTTGCCTGCGTGCCGGTCCATACGCGCCCGGAGGCCACCTTCTTGATGTTTTCCACGGACATCTTTCTTCCTTCTGCGGCTTTGGTGGTGAAGGTCTCATACACTTCTTCCGTGCGTTTTTGCCAGATGCTTTTCTCGGTTTCTGTGAGGGGGCGGTCGATCGTGATCAGTTGTCCTATTTCACCGGTCTTGATTTCTTCGGAGGTGATGCCAAGCTTATTGTTGAGCAAACCGCTGGCGTCATACAGCACGCTGAATACCCCTATGGATCCGGTGATCGTGTGCGGCTGCGCGACGATGGTGTCGCATCCCATGGCCATGTAGTAGCCACCCGAAGCGGCGTAGTCGGACATGGAGGCGATGACGGGTTTCACTTTGGTGGTGAGCGTGATCTCGCGCCACATGGCGTCCGACGCCAGCGAACTACCGCCGGGTGAGTTGATCCGCAGCACCACGGCCTTTATTTTATCGTTCTCGCGGGCCTTGCGCATCTCTTCGTTGAAGGACTCGGAGCCGATCACATCTTGTCCGGGGCTGGCTTTGCCCGGAAGGATCGTGCCCTCGGCGACGATGACGGCGATCTCGTTCTTGGATTCGCTGTAGGTGGAGTAAGTCTTTTTGTACTTGCTGTATTTAACAAAGGATATCTTGTCTTCGCTGCCCAGGTTGAGGCGCTGCCGGATGCTATGTTGCACCTGGTCGTCGTAGGCCAGCGAATCGATGAGCTTGTATTCAACGGCCTGTTGTGCGTTGCGCACCAACATTTTATCAGAGATCTCTTTCAGGTTGGCCTTGGGGATGTTGCGCGCTTCCGACACGCGGGTGACTACCTGGTCATAGATCGAGTTGATCATCTCGGTGAGCTGCAAGCGATTGGCATCGCTCATTTTTTCCAGGATGAACGGCTCCACCGCACTCTTGAATTCACCGACGCGGAAAACTTCGGGCTTCACTTCCAGTTTGTCGAAAAGCCGTTTGAAGAATGTGATGTCCACAGCAAGACCGTTGAACTCCACCTCGCCTTCGGGATGGAGATAGATCTTGTCGGCTGCGGAAGCCAGGTAGTAGGCCGACTCGGACAGTCCTTCACTAAACACGATCACCCATTTTCCGCCCTTTCTGAAATCCAGCAATGCTTCACGAATTTCTTCGATCTCCGTGTAGCCGGCCATCGGTTGGGTGATGGTGATGTAGATGCCTTTGATCTTCGCGTCGTCTTTGGCGTGTTCGATGGCCTGCCGCAGTTGGGCCAGCCCCATCGGGCGCGGCGCGGATCCACCTAAGAACGGGATTCCCGAAAACGGTTCTTCCTTTTCTGTTTCCACGATGGGCGCATCCAAGTCCAGCTTCAACACCGAGTTATCGCTAAACTCCAGCGGCGTTTCATCGGCCGACGACAGTGCGCTGATTAAAATGACCAGCAACGCTACAAAAAGTATCATGGCCACGAGGGCTCCCAGACACGAGGATATAAAGGTCTTAAAGAAATTCATACGGGACGATTTAAGTTTTCAAAAGTACATAATACTGCTTCGAATAAAAAAGTATGTTTACGAGCATGAACAACGCTGTTTTTCTTTTGTTGGGCACCAACCTGGGCAACCTGAGTGACAATCTGGCCGCGGCCATTCACCACATTGGAGCGCGCGTGGGAAAGATCGTGCGTGCATCGTCGCACTATCGCACCGCGGCCTGGGGGAAGACGGATCAACCGGAGTTCTGCAACCAGGTGCTCGAAGTGGAAACGTTTTCCAGCCCGGAAGAAGTGCTGGCCCAGGTGCTGGCCATCGAGGCATTGCTGGGCCGCGAGCGCAAGGAGAAATGGGGTGAACGGCTGATCGATATCGACATCTTATATTATGGTCATCGCGTCGTCCAATCGCCGGGACTGATCATCCCCCACCCGCATTTACAAAACCGACGCTTCACGCTGGTTCCTCTTTGCGAAATTGCGCCGGAGTTTGTTCACCCGGTGCTGCTCAAAACAAACAGCGAGCTATTGGAACAATGTCCCGATCAGCTCGCTGTGCATAAAGTTGACGAATGATATTCTCTTGATGGCTCTGACTTCGCTCAGAGGCTCATCACCTCGGCCTCGGGAGCAATTTTCTTTACCAGTCCCTGCAACACTTTGCCCGGGCCGCATTCGATGAATGTTTTTGCGCCGTCCTTCACCATGTTTTGTACCGATTGTGTCCACCGCACGGGGCTGGTGAGTTGAGCAATGAGGTTTTGTTTGATGACATTCACGTCCGTGGAGGGAAGTGCATTCACATTTTGGTATACGGGGCAAATGGGTTTTCCAAAGGGCGTGCTCTCGATGGCGGCGGCCAATTCGGCGCGGGCTGGCTCCATGAGGGGCGAGTGAAACGCACCACCTACCTGCAGGGGCAACGCCCGCTTGGCACCGGCGGCTTTCAATTTTTCGCAAGCGATGTTGATGCCGTTGATCGTTCCCGATATAACAAGTTGACCGGGGCAATTGTAGTTGGCGGCCACCACGATCTCGTCGATGGATGCGCAAATGTCTTCCACAATTTTATCGTCCAGGCCGATGATGGCGGCCATGGTGGAGGGATTTATTTCGCAGGCGTGTTGCATGGCCAGGGCGCGTTTGGAGACCAGCTTCACGCCGTCGGCAAACGAAAGGGTTTTGTTGGCCACCAAAGCGGAGAACTCACCCAACGAATGACCCGCCACCATGTCGGGGGCGAAGGTGTCGTTCACCAACGCCACGGCCACGGAGTGCAGGAAGATGGCGGGTTGTGTCACCTTGGTTTGTTTTTGTTCATCGGCGGTGCCGTTGAACATAACATCGGTGAGTTTGAACCCAAGGATGTCGTTGGCTTCGTCGAAGAGCGCTTTCGCTTTTGGGCTGGCCTCATAGAGGTCTTTGCCCATACCGGTGA
Source organism: uncultured Chryseolinea sp. (assembly GCA_966211885.1). GTDB lineage: Bacteria > Bacteroidota > Bacteroidia > Cytophagales > Cyclobacteriaceae > Chryseolinea. The sequence continues at coordinate 3,995 of CBIHQM010000201.1, read as the reverse complement.
ACTGGGCGCCTTGCCCGGGAAATACATATGCTTTCATGGTGGTCTACGTCTGATTACGGGGGCAAAAGTAGCAAAAAGTTGAAATGTTCAGTTTCCCGCATGATCGCGCCGGGGCTACCCGGCTTTCACCAGGCCACAAACCGTTTTTTCAATTCCGGGGTGGGGATCATGCAGGCATCCTTTTTCCCGAAAATCTTGTACCGAAAACGGGCCACGAGGTCGTAGAGTGCATCACGAAGAAAGCGCGGTATGATCCGGAAGATCCGGAACCATGGCCACGCGCCATCCATCCAGGCCACCGTATGAAGCACGGCGTCGCTCTTCTGGAACAGTTTTCCATTTTCAATAACGATGATACTATGCAGCGCGTCGGGATCCAGGCCGTTTCGAATCAACTGATCTCTTCCGAGTTCGGATTGCAGGGAGGCGAACATGATCTTCCCCGCTTTATCCCGCTTGATAATGAACAACACGGCGCCGTTGCACAGGTTGCACACGCCATCGAAGAGTACGAGGAAATCAGGGAGCGTGCTTACCGGATCAGGTGCACCCATCCTTTAAAGTTTTGGACTTGATCGACGGGATCGACGGTGATGAATTTCACTTTGGCCACGAAGTAATACACACCCGTGGAAAGTTCACTGCCACTGTTATCGCGTCCATTCCAGTCGATATAGATCGATCCTTTCTGATCGCCGACGGTGGTGTCGTAGTGATACACTTCTTCTCCCCAGCGGTTGAAGACTTTAAATTCCACCTGCTCCACAAAGCGAGCACACTTCAACATGATCTCGATGGGAATAGGGCAATTGCCTTCTTCGCCGCATTCGTAGCCACGGAGGCTGTAGGCGCTGAAAAGCTCGTTGTATTTATCGCCATTCGGTGTGAACACGTTGGGCAATTCATAGTGCGGGCAATTGTCGATACACATCTCCTCACTCTTCTCGCCCTCGTTGCCCGATCGGTCGACGGCGGCAATCCGGTAACATCGGGCGAACGATCGAAGATTTGCATCCGTGTAGGTGGTGTCGGTGGTGTTGGCCAGCAGGGCGTATTCTCCACCTTTTTTGTTTGTGTAATAGATATTATACGAACGAACGTCGTTGCGGCACGACGGGTCTTTGGCGCGGTTCCAGTACAGCACGTTGCTATAGGTATCGCGGTCGCAGAATTTGGTGAAGTAATCTTCGCAGTCTTTAAAGTCGACGGTGCTGCGGATGGGCGGCTCCAGTTTGCAAGGGGGTATGGTGTCGCCGGGTTGGGCGCACATGATCTGCGAGAAGTTGTTTAGCGGCTGGGGTATCTTCGGGTTACCATAGCCGCCGCGGGTCATGATGCGATAACAGTAGGTAGTGTTATCGTCCAGGGGTGTTTGATTCCATTGCCCTTCATCGAGGTAGATAAAACCGGAGCTGCTCACGTCAACGCTGTCGATGAGGACAAGGTCGGCTTCGGTGGCGCCTTCCGGGCCCCGGTAGACCAGGTGTTTGTTGGGTACGGATTGTATTTGATTCGACCAGGGCACAAACGCGCTCCAGTTCAACTCGATCTTTTTCACTTGTGATTTAGCATCCAGGCGCACGGAAGAAGCCGTTGCCGAGTTGCCCACGAAGGCGCCGGTGGCATCATAGCAGGCAACGCTGTAGTTGTAGACGTTTTCCTCGGAGTTGACACCCTGATCCAGGAAAGTAGTATCCGCAAAGTTTGCCGTCGGCGTTATTTTTGTTGAATCCTGACCCCGGGCAAAACCTACGGCGCGCCAAATGTCATAATGGAAGGGCTGCACAAATTGAACCTTGGGTTCAAGCGGTTTTTTCCAGCTCACACGAATCTGGCCGGCGGTGATGTCTGTTTTCTGCACGGACACGTGCGTTATGGTTGGCACGTCGGAAGGAACAGGGCCGACACAAATATCTTTGGAGACATAGCTCTCTCCGCCACGCGGCAACGGGAACACCGCCACCAGGCGATAGCAGTATTTCGCCCCGGGCGCCAACCCATTTCCTTTGTTTGAATCGGTGTATTTGGTGACAGGGTTGCCCGCCCCATCCTTAATGTTCACGACGTCGATGAGTTCATAGCCCAGGTAGGCGGGCATGCCCGTCTGGCAGTTGTCGGGCTCAAAGGGCGATCCATCGACCTTTCTCCAGATTTGCATGGATTGGGCATTGAGACAGAAATACGGATCCCACTCCAGGCTGGTTCGCCGGTCGACGAGACTGGCGCTCACCCATTCGGGTGCCGGTCCCACTACCTTGATGAGCCAGGTTTTGAACGTCACGAGGCGCGGTCCGTTCTTGGGTTTGTCGGTTATTTTGAAGACCACCTGATAGGGCTGATCTTTCACGTGCAGACATTGTGTTTGCCAATCGAACTTTGTTTCGGCCGGGGGATCGGAAGGAACGAAGTCGTTCACACCCGGGACCGGCGTATAGGTGGCGGGTGATTGCGCGGGCGGATAGTTAAAAATTTCAGAGAAGGCTTCGATCTTGACTTGGTCCTTGTCGGGGTCGGTGCCAAAGATGGTGGCCTTCAATTCCGTGCCCGCAACAACACAGGTATCTTTCGGCACGATGACGTCGGGGCGTTGGTTCTTGCAATCGTCGACCAATATCTGCATGTCGCGACGCACGTAGCCCATCTCGAACCACTGGCCGTTCCGTTTCCGCCATTCGATGATATGGAAGGCAATGTTGTATTCACCGATCGCGCCAGGCGCGTCCCAGGTGATGGTACCCTTCACAGGGTCGATCGAAAACGTCGGGGGACCGGTACCGGCCTCGTTAGCCTGGCCAAAGTTGGTATAGAATTTCGGATCGTTTGGATCCTTATAGTTGATCACCTGCGTGTTGCGGTCGCTATAGGGGATCTTCATGGTAAAGGAAAGACTGTCGCCATCCGGATCGTAGGCGCCGGGGTTGTGCGTCCAGGTCACGCCAGGGCAGGCGTGGTCGATGGGCGGGATCAACAGCCTGGGGGTATTATTACAGCCCAGGAAGGGATCGATGTTGACGACGGTTTCGAGATAGAATGTGGTGTTCACGGAGGCATCCATGTTCAATACGCCTTCGTTGCGATTAGGCTCGCGGTAGCTAATGATGTACTTACCCACGCCGGAGTAGGTGTGTCTTATGGTGTAGGACGCTGTGGCCACGCTGCCATCCGAATCCAGGTCCAACCGGATCGTGTTGGGGGTTTCGGGTACCAGGGTGGTATTGCCGTCGCCAAAGTTGAGCACGTCCTGGTCGCCACCGAAAAGGACGGTAGTGTTCTTGGTGTTGGTGTAGACGGTGACGGTGATGACGAATGTTAAGCTGTTACAGTTTTCGCGAACTGCCGTGATTTCGCCGGCGCGAAGGTGGGTGGCGTGGCTTTTGGCAAAGCATACCATCATCAGTATCGCCGAGATGGCGCCAACCCTGCTACATTTTCGTACTAAAGCGGTAAAGTTCATGCCTGTATCAAACGATCTTTTTGGTAATCAAAACACCCCGGTGTCGATCAGGGTTACAATATATGACGTTGTTCTTGATCTATAAAATTAACATATAAGGTAACGCATAAGCACCTGAATTAGTCCTTAAACGGGTAAATTCTTTTTTTGGTGGGTTAAACTTCTCCCCCATCGGGACATCTAAACGCACATGAATGACGATCCGAAAACCAAGCATTTTTTAAACCGCGCGGCGTTTGGACCGGCCCCGGGTTTAAAAACCCCCGTTAACACTCCAACCTGGATCAAAAGCGCATCCCACAACCGCCCGATCGACGTTATTCCGAAGGTTGACGGTACGGTCATGCTGCCGGATCAACGCCAGCCGAAAGATGCAAAAGCCCGCCGGGCCAGGTTTCTGGATGAACTCACGGAACTGAACACAACCTGGATCTCGCAAATGGTGTTGCCCGAGACCCTCTGGCGCGAAAAAATGACCTTGTTCTGGCACGATCACTTTGCCTGCCGGGTGCGATCGGCCTTCCTGTCGCAGCAATTGAAC
>CBIHQM010000200.1:0-11834 GCA_966211885.1 uncultured Chryseolinea sp. | reverse complement strand
ATGCGTTTAGTGAACAGGCCTGCCGGGAGTTCGCCGAACAAGGCTTTCAGGGGAATATAAAAGTTGGCTTCTTCATCGCGAAACGTCAGCAGGAACAAACACGGAATGCGGGCAATGCGACGCGCCAGGAATTTTATGAAGTCGATCGTGGCTTCATCGGCCCAATGAATGTCTTCGAACACCAGCACGACCGGGGCATCGGGAGTCGACAAGGCTTGCAGAAAGGATGTAAAGATCAGTGCGCGGTCCTTTTCATTTCGCAGCAGTTCCAGCAAGGATCTATCCAATTGCCCGGCAATGTCATAGAGGGGACCGAGTGGTCGCGGTGTGAAGAGGGAATCGCAGGCGCCGGTATAAATTTTGGCTTTGCCGGCTATGCCTTCCAGGAAACGATTGACGAGTGAGGTTTTGCCCACGCCGGCCTCCCCTCCCAAAAACACGGTATGCCCGACGCCGTTAACGAGGTGCTGATACTGTTCTGCCAGCATACTGAGGTACGCATCGCGTTCGACTAATTCCATGTTGCGAAGAGAGGGTTTCGTAAAAATAGGGAACCGGAATACTAAAACGGGGAAAACCTCCGATGAGATTTGCTTTCCCTTGGATTTCCTTTGTCCTAGTTAAAACTAAATCACGAAAAATGAAAAAGACCTGTATTGTTTTCCTCTCCCTGGCCCTGGTTTTGGGTGCTTGCTCTACGAATGTCCAACAGCCTAAACCAGTCGAACGACAGCTTTACATCGATGTACACAACCTGGAGCCCGGTAAAGTAACGGCCGCCGACGTGGCCGGTGCCCACCAGAAAGATCTGGCAACGCAAGACAAATTTGGTGTGAGTTTTCTAAGCTATTGGGTGGACGAAATGAAAGGCAAAGTGTATTGCCTCTCTGAATCACCTAACGATTCCGCCATCTATAAGACACACCAACAAGCGCATGGCCTCGTGCCCGACCTGATCGAACTCGTTACCAGTGGGACTGCCGCTGCGGCCCAGTCGCATGGTTCACTCTTTCTCGACGTTCACCATCTCGGTGCCGGCAATGTAACGGCCAAAGCAGTCGCCGACGCGCATGTGAAAGACCTGGCCGTTCAAGGCAAATACGATGTGAACCTGATCAACTATTGGGTAGATGAAAAATCAGGCGTGGTGATGTGCCTGGCCGAAGCGCCCGACTCGGCCGCCATGGTGAACACGCACAAAGAAGCGCATGGTCTTATCCCCGACGAAGTGCACCTGGTGAAGCAGGGGAATTGAGCGCGGAAATCAGAGACTTCCATGGAAGTGAATTGTTAATAGCAAAAGAGGGCTGCCTTTGTAGTGCAGCCCTCTTTGTATGGGTAGGTGTCGTTTGCTTTTATACTAAGGAACATTGACGACGCCGACATCCGTTACCACACCCAGAGATACCGATACGGCTGGTTTCTCTGTGGGTTGATAGTTCGGTTTAGGGCTAATCTTTAATGTATAGGTGCCCGGGGCGATGCCTCGCATTAAGAAGTTACCCGAGGTGGTATCGCTATACGTTGTGGCCACGGTGTCACCACTCATGTTCACCGCGAAGATCGCAGGTTTTGAAATGGCGGGTACAATCACGCCTTTGATAGCACCACTGGTAGCTTCACTTACACCGCGGATCACCGGCTTGAGATTGAAACCGCCGTTACCTTTTTCAACAACAGAACGAGCCGCATCGAAGTCCAGTAGAATGGTGTAGGTAATGCCCGGCGTGAGGTCGGCATTCACTTTTACTTTTAAACCCGACTGCTGAGCACTGGGTGTTTTCAGGGGAGTTATGATGCCGTTTTTTTTCACGCTGTTATTTTCACCCAGTATCAGTCTGATCTGGGAGATATGGCCTGCGGGAAGTTCCACATGGCTCAACACGGTGTCCAACCCATTGGTGAGCTTGAGCAGGTTGTAGACGCCTTGGTATACTTCAATCGTTTTCCATCCCGAATCCGATTCGGTCTCGCTGGCGTTGATCTCTACGGATTGGATGTCGATGTTCACTTCTTCATAGTCGCCGGGGGCGTCGGTTAATCGAATCTCGAGTTGCGCATTTTCGTTGCTGTCGGAGTTGCTACACGCCGTCGCGATCAGCAGCACGCAAAATATTTGAAATAGTTTTTTCATTGTGGTCATAGTTGTCAGGGTTAAGCTTTTAGCGTATACATTTCATACATACTCCTTTCAGCATAAAAGTATCCAAAGGGGATACACATTCAACTGTTGGTGTAGTATGCTGTACACACATTAAGAGTCCGCAATATTAACCCATCTTAACTCATCTTGTTTGTCCGTTCAAAGAGCCGCCGGGGCCTTTCAACGCCATTAATAACATGTCCACGGCGCTGCAATTTCGGAGGCCTTGATCTAGCGACTAACCTCGTGCCCTGCGATAAAAACAGCATTTATTTTTCTCACATTTTTTATATCGCTCAAAGGATCGGCATCCAACACCAGGAAGTCGGCCCAGTGGCCAGGAACAAGTGTGCCCACGTCCTTCAGGCCCAGGTATTCTGCAGGGTTCTTTGTCGCCGACACGAGGATTTGTTGGGGTGTGAGGCCGGCGTCGGCCATCATGCTCATTTCTATGTGTTCGAAGTAGCCGATAAACCGGGTGGGCACGCCGCTGTCGGTTCCAAAGACAATGGGGACACCCTGATTGCAAAGGGTTTTGAGATTGGCTTTGGCAACGGGCAATTGTTTCTTATAGGTCTGTGCGCTTTTGCTGTCGCGCATCTTTTGTTGGCGAGCGGGATCCAACAGGGGTTTGATGGTGGTCGTGTCGTACTCGCGCAAGAAGAACGGATCGGAGAAAAATTCGGCCGTATCTTCATAGACAAAGGTGGAGAGTTCGCGGGTTAAGGTTGGGCAGTAGCTCGCCTTTTTTTGTTTGATCAGTTGAATAAAGGCTTCGTCTACGGGAAGGTCGCGAACGCTGTGGGCCATCATGTCGGAGCCGGCGTCGAGCAGTTTGCGGGCGTCGTCGAGATAGTACATGTGGGTGGCCATTTTGTAACCGAGTTCGTGTGCGCGTTTGATGGCGGCGCGATAAATCTCTTCGGGCATTTTCGGCGAAGTCCCGAGATTATCGTCCACCCTGATCTTCATGATGTCGACCCCCATGTGGTGGTTGCTATCGGCAACGGCCATGGCTTCCTCTGGTGTTTTGCCATTGATAATTTCGCCGGCAATAAATAAGCGGGCATGGGTTGTGTTGGTGGTGTCGTTCACAGCCCGCAGCGTTTCCGCGTCCGGTTTGTCGCCGCCCAGGCTCACCACTGTGGTGATGCCATAGCGGGCATAGATCGACAGGTTGTCGATAATATTTTCTTTCGAATAATGGCCGCCTTCAATGCCCTTCACGTCGCCAACGTGACCATGGGCGTTGATCAATCCGGGGATAATGGTCTTGCCCGTTACATCGTGGACCGTGGCCTGCTCCGGAATTTTCACATTTTCCTTTGTACCCACAGCCACCACGCGCCCATTGGAAATCAGGAGCACGCCACCCTGGATTGGGGTAGAGCCACTGCCATCGATAATGGTGGCGCCCGTGTAGGCTGTAAAGGATTGACTTGTTTGTTCAGGGCGCTTGCACGCCATCGCGGCGATGAAGAGCAGGGGGAGTAGTCTCACGAGGTTCATGGAGGGAATTTAAACAGTTTCCAGGTATGATCCGTTGAGTTATTATATATCCGGCGGAGGCGCGACAACTTTTCTGACGCATCTGCCCCCTTAAGTTGACGTTTTCAGGACGTCGTCAAAAGCGTCGTCTGCCCTACCTTTGATTGGCACAACGATACGGAGTATGAATCGTCAAACGGTTCGCCGCACCGGTTCAGCACAGCTACTAGATTATATCATTCATAAAAAAACGAATTTAACCATGACAAAAATCACCAAACGAATCGCCACGGGGTTGTGGTTCGACACCCAGGCCGAAGAAGCAGCAAATTTTTATACGTCGCTTTTTCCCAACTCACACGTCGGAGTTATTGCACGCTATGGCAAGGAAGGCTATGAAGTTCACCACCAACCCGAGGGACAGGTGCTCACGGTAACCTTCAACCTCGACGGCCAGGAATTCATGGGCACCAACGGGGGACCGATCTTCAAAATGAATCCGACCATATCCTTATTCACGGTTTGTGAGACGGAAGCGGAAATCACAAAACTCTGGAAGGCGCTTTCAAAGGATGGAACCGTGCTGATGCCGCTGGACAAATATGACTGGAGTGAAAAGTGGGGCTGGGTCAGCGACCGTTATGGGTTGTCGTGGCAACTCAACCTGGGCAGCGTGAAAGAAGTCGGTCAACGAATAACGCCCATGGTGATGTATGTCGGCAATCAATTTGGAAGAGCGGAAGAGGCCGTCAAGTTCTACACCACCGTGTTTGAAAATTCCTCCATCGAAACCATTCAGCGCTATGGTCCGGAGATCGACGGTCATGAAGGCAAAGTGATGCATGCCCGTTTCAAACTGGCCGGCCAAACGTTTATGGCCATGGATGGCGGGTTGCAGCACGATTTCGAATTCAACGAAGGCATTGCGCTGGTCGTGAACTGTGAAACGCAAGCAGAGATCGATAACTACTGGAAGAAACTCACGGCCGGTGGCGAGGAAAGCATGTGCGGGTGGTTGAAGGATAAATTTGGTTTGTCTTGGGAAGTTGCGCCAGTGCAACTCGGGGAGATGCTTATCGATCCCGATCCGAAGAAAAAGGGAAGAGTGATGAATGCCTTTTTGAAAATGCGGAAATACGATCTTGCCACTTTGGAAAAAGAGTATGCAGGATAAGCGGGTTCCCCGGAAAGGAATGTCATAACCTCGCACTTTGTGGAATTTACGCCGCATGGCAAGCAAAACGTCGCTTCCTGCGGCGTTTTTTTTGGTGCATTTCCTACAGCATCCCTGCGCTCTACGAACATTGCCGAAAGCAGATTGTTAGACCACTATATAGAGAAGGAAAAGTCATCCACCACAAAAAAACTTTTTATGAAACCAACCATCGCCGAAAATCACATTGTCAACAAAAGTATTCGCATAAAAGGAACACCCGCGCAGGTTTGGGAGGCGCTGACCAATCCTGAAAAAACAAAAGAATATTTTTTCAACTGCGAAGTGATCTCCGATTGGAAGGTAGGTCGCGCCATCACCTTTAAGGGCCACGTCATGTCAAAAAAGATCGAATTGCGCGGTGAGATCCTGGCCATTGAACCGGAAAGACTCTTACAATACACGTTGAAGAATTCCGAAGACAAGCATCCGGACAGCACCTCGACCGTAACGGACCGCTTAGAATACCAGAATGGCGAAACCGTTTTGTCCATCACAGACGACGTGGGCGCGGGAGACGGGGCAGAGAAAAGGTATGAGAAGTCCGTGCAGGGATGGGATAATGTTCTGAACGGCTTGAAAGCGCTCGTGGAAAAAAAGACAGCCTAATCTGCCAAAATCAATTTCATCCGGCCACACGAACGATCCATCCCGAAAACGCACACTTCCCGCAGGTCAACCTAATCCTACTACAGGACTTTAAAAAAATTCCTTTACAAAAATTGTAACCTTTCCGATTTACGCTGATATTTAGGCAAAGGTGAAACATATAATATGAAAGGAACCTATTTGGGCGAATTTGAAGAACTGGTGTTATTGGCGGTGGGCATTTTATTTGGCGATGCCTACGGATTAGCCATCATAGACGAATTGGAAAAGAAAACAGGCCGCAACATCATGATCAGTTCCGTACACAAGACGCTGGTGCGCCTGGAAGAAAAGGGCTATCTCAAATCGCACATGGGTGGTGGCACGCAACAACGCGGCGGACGAGACAAGCGACTGTACACGCTCACCCACGGCGGCAAGAAAGCTTTACAGGAAGCGAAGGAATTACGAAACGCCATGTGGAAAGAAATTCCGAAGATCGTATGGGAAACCGTCAAGCTATGAGTGGCTCCCATCCCAAACCAACCCCGCCGAAATGGGCCACGCGCTTCTTGCGCTGGTTCTGCAGCGATCACCTGGCGGAAGCCGTGCTCGGCGACCTGGAGGAGCTTTATGAACGCCGCCTTGAAAAGCTCGGAAAACGCAGCGCGGATCTTTTGTTTGTTGCCAACGTCATTCAATTCTTGCAGCCTTTTGCTTTCCGAAAAAGAAATTACCGATCCACATTAAATCAACGCGACATGTTTCAGAACTATTTCAAGATCGCCTGGAGGACCATGTCCCGCCAGAAGATGTATGCCGGCATCACCATCGGTGGCTTTGCTTTAGGGTTGGCCACGTGCCTGGTTATTTTTCTTTTCATCCGCCAGGAGTTGAGCTATGACAAACAATATGCCGATGGGGATCGCATCTTTCGTTTATACAATGAATACAAAGGACCAAAAGGTGACCGATGGGTCAATATTCCCCCACCCGTCGCCGGCATTCTTCGAACGGACTTTCCGGAAGTGGAAAAAGCGGGCAGGCTTATGCCAGGTTCGTTGGGCTTTGGCACAAAAGGCTTGTTCCGTCGTGAAGACGCCGCTGAGAATAATTTTGAAGAAAGTTTTGGTTACGCCGATCCAGACCTGTTAGAGATCCTGGAAATTCCGATGGTCTATGGCGCAACCTCCACGGCACTCGATAAGCCTAACACCATTGTACTCTCCAAACGCAAGGCGGATCAGTATTTTCCGAACGAAGATCCTCGCGGAAAAAGCGTCATCCTTAACGATGACAAATCCAGGTTGTTTACGATCGGTGGAGTGATGAAAGACATGCCGGCAAACACGCACTTCCAATACGATTTTCTGATTGCGTTGACAGGACAAGAATTCTGGCCGGGTGAACAAAGCAGCTGGTGTTGCTGGAATTACAATGTCTATGTCAAATTGCGATCGGGCGCGAAACCCCTCGCACTGGAACAGAAAATGACCGCCCTGCGCGACACGCATTTTATCAAATACCTGGAAGAACAGGGGGATCAATCGGCAGCGGATGTAAAGAAGAATCACTTATTCAGATTACAACCGGTTGGAGACATTTATCTGAAATCGAACGGGATATATGATGACATGCGGCATGGCGACATCCGCTACATCTGGTTGTTCGGCGGTGTCGCGACATTTATTCTGTTGCTGGCCTGTATCAATTTCATCAATTTGTCTACAGCCAAATCGGCGAACCGTGCCAAAGAAGTCGGGTTGCGCAAAACGGCTGGTTCGGTTCGGGGCTATCTGATCACGCAGTTCCTTACGGAATCGGTATTCTATAGTCTTGTATCATTCGCGATTGCCTTGATCACGGTTTGGGCTACCCTTCCGTTCTTCAACACACTGGCCGGAAAATCGCTCACCGTTCCCTGGTTGTCGTGGTGGTACTTTCCTTCATTGGTTGTGGCCATGCTTTTTATTGGTGTGGTAGCAGGCCTCTATCCATCTTTTTATCTATCGGCCTTCAAGCCCATCGATGTGCTGAAGGGAAGTGTGAGTCGTGGAAGCAAAAGCTCAGGGCTGCGCAGCGCGATGGTCGTGTTTCAGTTTACCACTTCCATCATCCTGATCATTGGAACCTTGGTCATTTATCGCCAGATGAATTACCTGCTCACCACAAAGACCGGCTTCGACAAAGAGCAAGTGGTCATTCTCTATGGCACGCATACCTTGAATAACCAACAGCTCACCTTCCGGGATGAACTGCTGGGGTTAGCGGATGTGCAGCATGTCTCCATCAGCAGTTACCTACCCGTAGATGGCGGTAGTCGCGAAGGATATGGCTTCTGGCGCAAAGGCCGCGAGAAAGCTGACCTGCCTATTACCTCACAAAAATGGCGTATCGACGCCGATTACATCAGCACCATGAAGATGCGCATCGTTGAGGGGCGAGACTTCAACCGGGAGCTTGCTTCTGACTCGCAGGCGGCGGTGGTAAACCAGGCGTTTGTCAAGGAATTCGGTTTAAAAAAACCGGTGGGAGAGCAAATCACGAATGGTCCCCAGACGTTCACGATCATCGGTGTAGTCGAAGACTTCAACTTTGAATCGATGAAGGAAAAGATCAGGCCGCTTTCCCTGGTGATCGAAGGCGGCGGCAACTCCGTCATGACGGTACGGGTAAAATCAAAGGACATGCAGGCGACGCTGGGATCGCTCACGAAGGCATGGAACAAATTCATGCCGCACCAACCTTTTCGCTACGGCTTCCTCGATGAACGCTACGCCCGCATGTACGACGACTTGCAACGCATGGGCCGCATCTTCGCAGGCTTTGCCACGCTCGCCATCATTGTGGCCTGTCTCGGTCTGTTTGCGCTCTCTGCCTTTATGGTCGAACAACGCAGCAAGGAGATCAGCATACGGCTTGTTCTGGGCGCCACCACGCAAGGCATTTTTCGTTTGCTCACACAGAATTTTGTAAAGCTCGTCTTCGTCTCTATTGTGATCGCTACGCCCCTGGCGTGGTATCTCATGCGGACCTGGCTGGCCGACTACACGTATAAAATCCCTATCACGTGGGATGTGTTTGTGCTGGCGGGGGCGATTTCGGTGTTCATCGCGTTGTCGACCGTGAGCTATCAATCCATCCGGGCAGCCCTGGCCAACCCGGCCAATACCCTCCGGTCGGAATGAGGGCCTGTAACAAATTCGCTTCCCATTTTGTTATGAGTAATGTAACCATTACTTGCAGGTGGGCATACTACGAATCGGCACCAGCGGAATTGTTGTTCCAGGCACGAAGGAAACCTTCCCCGAAGAATACCGCTCTGGCAGCCGGTTGCAGTATTATGGCTCGCTCTTCAACACGCTGGAAGTAAACAGCTCCTTCTACAAAGTGCCCCTTCCTGCGACGTTTGAAAAATGGACGCAGGAAGTGCCGGATGATTTCAAGTTCACCGTGAAGCTGTGGCGCGCGATCACGCACAAAAAGAAATTGCTCTACAATCCTGATGACATTACAGCATTTTTAAAAGCAGCCGACAAGATCGGAGAAAAGAAAGGATGCCTGCTCATTCAATTTCCCACCAGCGTCAAAATCGAACTCCGGCGCGAAGTAAAGAATATATTGAAACAGATCCATGCCCTGAACGGCGCGCCGGGATGGCGGGTGTGCGTTGAGTTTCGAGATATAAATTGGTATATCGGCCCGGTATACGAACTGCTGGAACGTTACGAAGCTTCCGCCGTATTGCACGACATGCCCGGTTCGAAACCGCCGGTTTCGGATGAGGCAACACGGGTTGTCTATTTGCGGTTTCACGGACCCGATGGAAACTATCGCGGCGGATATTCGCTGGAATTTTTGGAAGGTTACGCTGCTTTGATCAAAGGATGGCTCGCCCGGGACAAAGATGTGTATGCGTATTTTAACAATACCATCGGCACCGCTTTTGAAGATGCCCAGACACTGAGAAAATTGGTCGAAGAATCAAATCACTGACCATTCCCTGGGCGGCGCGATGGAAAGCGCGAAAAGTCCAACCTAATCCAAGGCAAAGGTCTGTTCCACCAGCCCAGCGGGCAATGACGGCTGCTCGCTGCGATCGAACAAAAATCTTCCCATCACCAGGTAATCCATTCCCGTGCGCATAAACCCAACATAGGCCTCTTGCGGCGTGCACACGATCGGTTCACCCCGCACATTGAACGACGTGTTGATCAACATGCCGCAGCCGGTAATCGCTTTGAAGTCGCGCAGCAGTTGGAAAAATTCCGGGTTGCTTTCCCGGGTCACGGTTTGGATTCGTGCAGAATAATCGATGTGGGTCACGGCGGGCACATCCGACCGCACATGATACAGCCGGTCATACAAAGGCAGCGCCTGATAGTGTTCCGGTTCAGGGTGACGCAACTCACAGCGCAGTGCAGCAACAAACAACATGTAGGGCGACGGTGTGGTCGCGTTGAAATAGTCCTGAAGATCCTCCAGTAATACGCTCGGTGCAAAAGGCCTGAATTCTTCACGGGACTTTATCTTCAGGTTCAACATTTTTTGCAGGACCGGGTTGCGTGGATCTCCGAGGATGCTCCGGTTGCCCAAAGCCCGCGGCCCAAACTCCATCCTACCCTGAAACCAACCGACAATATTTCCGGCGGCGATCTTTTCGCTTACCTGCGCGCTGAGGTCCGAAAAAATTTCAAAACGGTGAAAGGGGGCATTGAATTTTTGGGCAGTGTTGAGAATCTCTTTGTCGGTGTATTCAGGCCCGAGGTAAGCATGCTGCATCGCATCGCCTGGGATGGGCGTTCGCTCCTGGTGATGCCCGATGTGAAAAGCAGCCAGTGCCGCGCCGAGGGCACCTCCGGCGTCTCCCGCTGCGGGCTGAATCCAGATCGCATCGAATATGCCGGCCTCCTGGATCTTGCTGTTCGCCACACAATTTAGCGCGACGCCACCGGCCATGACCAGGTTACGGCTCCCCGTGAGTTGCCGGGCCGTGCGCGCGAGCATCAACACGATTTGCTCCGTTACCCGCTGCAGGGCCAGGGCGAGATTCATGTGTGCTTGTTGGATCTCTGATTCGGGTTTGCGGCGAGGCAAGCCCAGGAGGTCCTCCCATTTTTCATCGCGCGTCATCGTGAGTTGCGTGGCGAAGTCGAAGTAGTCCATATTGAGGAGCAGCGAACCGTCGTCTCTCACGTCGACAAGCGTGGAGAGAATTTTTTGACGGAATTCGTCGGTTTGGGGTGAGCGCGTGTCTCCGTACGGCACCAGTCCCATCACCTTATACTCGCCACTGTTTATTTTGAAACCGAGGTAATAGGTGAACGCCGCGTACAAGAGTCCGACCGAATGTGGAAAATGAAGTTCTTTTAAAATTTTAATGGTGTTGGATTTTCCATAGCACAACGTGGTGGTAGCCCATTCTCCCACGCCATCGATGGTGAGAATCGCGGCTTCTTCGAAGGGCGAAGGATAAAATGCACTAGCGGCATGCGACAAGTGATGTTCCGGAAACATCATCGGCACCTTGGCGTCACCTAAGGTTTTCAGTCGCCGGCGCAATACATCCTTCATGAAAAGCTTCTCTTTCATCCACACGGGGAGAGCGGTAACAAAGCTCACCAGGCCGCGGGGCGCGAAGGCGTGATAGGTTTCCAGCAAACGCTCAAATTTCAATAAGGGTTTGTCATAAAATGCAATCGAGGTGAGCTCATTAAAGTCGACACCTGCCTGCTGCAAAACGTAACGGATCGCGTGGATGGGAAAACTCGCATCGTGCTTCTTTCGGGTGAAGCGTTCTTCCTGCGCGGCGGCCACAATGGATCCATTCACGACCAGGGCGGCAGCGCTGTCGTGATAGAATGCCGAGATGCCCAGGATCACGATTCGCGCCATACTTCAGAATAAGGCATAGATGAAAGGCGCCAGAGCCGAGGCACTGGTCAACGCAATGAGCGCCGCGAAAAGCAGCAACACGACAATAAGCGGCAGCAGCCAGAACTTTTTCCGGGTGCGTAGAAAGCGCAGGAGTTCTTTTAGAAATTCGATGGCCTTATAAAGTTAAGTTTTCAAAATGTATCTTTCAGATCGGCTTCGGTATAAACATGGTCGCGGTTGTTCATCACCGACGACCTCCCCTTTTTGAATTGACGAAGCCGCAACGCATCACGTCCCATCACACGGCGCGCCAAACCCAACGGCGTCACCATCACAAAAAATAAAATGCCGAGCAACACCGGCGGCACTACCGCCGCCAAAAGTTTCGCTAGCCCAAACCATATCACAGCAAATGGATAAAATACCATCGGCACCACGATCGTCAGTAGTAGCAAAATCGACGCCACCACGATGAGCGTATGATCGTCCTTAAAATAAAGCGCGGCCAGCAAAGCAACCAGCACA
>CBIHQM010000199.1:0-11863 GCA_966211885.1 uncultured Chryseolinea sp. | reverse complement strand
AGCTCCCTTCCATTTTTTTTGTGTCTCAAACGGATCAGAAATCAGATCAAAAAAAACCGCCCCGAAGGGCGGCGTTCCAACTACAGCCATCGGTAAGAAAGTCATGCGTGCACCTTGATCTGTGGCGCGCCCATGAGGATCTCCTCCGAAGCAGAAGATGAAAATTTTTCGAAATTCTTCAGGAATGACTCGGCCAGGAAGTTTGCCTTTTGATCATAGGCTTCCTTATCGGTCCAGGTGTTGCGCGGGTCCAGGAGCTCGGAAGGGACCTGCGGGCAACTTACCGGGTAGGCCACGCCAAAGACATCATGCGTTTTATAGTCGACCGTGTGCAACGCGCCATTCAGCGCTGCCGTGATGAGGGCGCGGGTAACTTTCAAGCTCATGCGCTTGCCCACGCCATAGGCGCCGCCGGACCAGCCGGTATTCACCAGCCACACCGTTACGCCGGCCTCTTGCATCTTGGCACTCAACATGCCGGCATACACCGTGGGGTGCAGGGGCATGAACGGCGCACCAAAGCATGCCGAGAACGTCATGGTAGGTTCCGTTACGCCTTCCTCCGTGCCCGCCACTTTAGCCGTGTAGCCGGAGATGAAGTGGAATGCGGCCTGGCCTGGGGTGAGCTTTGAAATAGGAGGGAGCACCCCGTAAGCATCGCAGGTAAGAAAGAAGATGTTCTTCGGGTTCAATCCCAGCGAAGGCACGGCAATGTTTGGGATGTGATGGATGGGATAGCTCACCCGGGTGTTTTCTGTTTTCGAGCAGTTGGCGTAATCCACATCCGTGGTGCCGGGCTTAAAGCAAATGTTTTCCAACAAAGCGCCGGAGCGGATGGCGTGGAAGATCTCGGGCTCGCGTTCTTCGTCCAGGTCGATCGTCTTCGCATAGCAGCCGCCTTCGAAATTGAAGATCACGTTGTCCGGCGTCCAGCCATGCTCGTCATCGCCGATGAGTTTGCGGTCTGGGTCGGCCGACAAGGTGGTTTTGCCCGTGCCAGACAAGCCAAAGAAAATAGCCGTGTCGCCACTCTTGCCGGTGTTGGCAGAACAGTGCATGGACAACACATTTTTCTGATGGGGTAAAATAAAGTTCAACGCTGTGAACACACCTTTCTTGATCTCGCCCGTGTAGCCGGAGCCGCCAATGAGGATGATCTTGCGTTTGAAGTCGATGATGGAAAAGTTGTGTTGCCGTGTGCCGTCGGTAGCGGGATCGGCATGGAAGCCGGGCGCATTGAGGACGTGCCATTCGGCGGAGAACGTCTTCAGCTCGCGTTCCCAGGGACGCAGAAACATATTATGGATAAATAAATTAGACCACGCATACTCCGTGATCACCCGCAGGTTCATGCGATAGCGCGGATCGGCGCAGGCATAAACATCGCGCACATAAAATTCCTTGCCGTTGAAGTAGGCGATCATCTTGGCATAGAGCCGGTCGAAATTGGCGGGTGAAAAGGGGATGTTGAAATTGTTCCACCACACCGCATCGGTGGTGAGTTCGTCTTTGACGGTGAACTTGTCTTTGGGTGACCTGCCGGTAAATTCACCGGTGTTTACAGTAACAGCGCCGTTGCTGGCGAGGGCAACCTGGCCTTCGTTCAGCGCACGGGCGGCGAGTTGTTCGGGGGGTAAATTCCAGTGCGCCTTCCCCTCCTCAATGCCGAGGTCTTCGACCGAGGCATCGGCCGGTTTTATTCCGAGTTCTTGCATGATAAATGGGTTAATGAGTTGCTCAAAGATACCTCAATTTTATACCATTTCAATCGTTTGCATTATGAATTTTGTTACATTTGCCCGCCTTCAGGGATACTTGCGAAAATGGATTTATCGGCCTACTTTGACACCCGATTTGGAGGAAGAGGCGTGCCACTTAAAAAGATTTTTTAAAAGGCCCCTTTTGCAAAATTTTGATTGGATTTTTTACCAAAAACCTAACCGCAATTAATGGCGTTTTCACAACGACTTCACGAGATCCGTACCGGCTTTTCCTCCAACTTCTGGATCGCAAACACCCTCGAACTTTTCGAACGCATGGCTTTTTACGGCGCCAAAGCTGTGCTCGTCGTCTTCCTCGCCGATAGAGTTGGTCTGCACGAAGAGGCAGGAACATTGGCCGGTATCTTCTCCGGTCTCATTTTTTCTCTGCCTATTGTTGCCGGTGTATTAGTAGATCGCTACGGGTTCAAGAAAACCCTGATGGCTTGCTTCTTCATTTTTTGTATTGGATATTTTCTCATCGGCTTGGCCGGCATGCAATTCGGAGAACCGATCGTGAGCGTCATCGGAAAAAAAGCATATGCACTGTCGGTGTTGATCCTCACGGCCATCGGCGGCTCGCTCATCAAGCCGTGCATCGTCGGCACCGTTGCGAAAACCACAAAGCCCGAAGCGAAGGGGTTGGGTTTTTCTGTCTACTATACTATGGCCAATATCGGCGGCGCTGTTGGGCCCATCGTTGCGTTGCAGGTGCGTGAAGATTGGGGCATCGAATATGTATTGATCATGTCGTCGCTCACATCGTTTATGCTCTTTCTTGGCGCCTGGTTCTTTTATCGCGAGCCCGTGGACCACAACAACGAAGTGGTGGAGAAGCGCACCCTGGGCAAAGTCTTCGCCGACATGCTGCTGGTGTTTGCCAACTTCAGGTTCATGATCTTCCTGGTCATCTTTTCCGGTATCTGGATCATGTTCTGGCAGATTTTTTATCTCATTCCTTTTTATGCACCCAAGGTCTTGAACTTTACGGCGTTCGAATGGTTCGAAACCGTTGATGCTGCTTGCATCATCTTCCTCACCGTCCCCATGGCCGCGCTCGTAAAAGAATGGAAACCGATCACGGCCATGACCCTCGGTTTTATCTTCGCCAGCTTTGCCTGGATATTGATAGGAGCAGTCCCCACCGTGTGGGCCACCGTTGCCGGCATAGCCCTGTACGCGCTGGGAGAGGCCACGCAAGCCCCACGCTTTTATGAATACGTGAGCAACCTCGCCCCGAAAGGACAGACCGGCACGTACATGGGCTTTGCTTTCCTGCCAGTAGCCATAGGGTCGTTTTCCGCAGGAGCCGTTTCCGACTGGCTTCGCTTGAACTACCTGGATACGAACCCCGCATTAATGTGGTACATCGTGGCCGGTATCGGCTTCACATCAACCACGTTGATGATCCTCTACAATTTGTACTTGGCGCCAAAGCCCCAGGAATCCTGACAACCGACTCATTAACCTAAACTTCCCATGGAAGAAAATAAATCGTTCAAACCCTATGTACCGCCCGAAGCCAACGTGGCGGAGTTTACCATTAAGTCGGTGGTGTTCGGCTCACTCTTCGGTATTCTCTTCGGATCGTCCACCGTATACCTGGCCTTGAAAGCCGGCCTCACAGTGACCGCCTCTATCCCCATCGCTGTGATCGCCATCACGCTGGGTCGGAAATTTTTGAAGACAACCATTCTCGAAAACAATATCATTCAAACCACTGGTTCGGCAGGGGAGTCCATTGCGGCAGGTGTGGTGTTCACATTGCCTGGCTTTTTGTTTCTTTCGCCGGGACCCGATGGCAACAGCGTGGGCGATGCTTATTTCAATTACCTCATCATTCTTATCCTGGCTGCCTTTGGTGGCATGTTGGGTACGCTCATGATGATTCCGCTCCGGCGCTCGCTCATCGTAAAAGAACACGGCGTATTGCCCTACCCGGAAGGAACGGCTTGCGCTTCGGTGTTGCAGGCCGGTGAGAAAGGTGGCGTATTCGCACAAACGGCGTTCTATGGCATGGCGGTAGCAATGGTGTATGCATTGATGCAAAAAGTATTTCACGTCATTTCTGAGTTGCCTACATACGTCACCACACAGGCCAACAAATACTGGCCCTCAGCGGCCACGCGCGGCGAGATCACGCCCGAATATCTTGGTGTTGGCTACATCATCGGACCCCGTATTTCGGGCATCCTGGTGGCGGGCTCTGTTTTGGCATGGTGGGCCATGATCCCATTGCTGGCTACATTGGTATCGCCAGATACGATAGCCCTGCAGTTGGTAAAACTCGGTTACCTGGCCAACATCAACACCGCCGGTGGAGTAGGGGCCTGGGACCCGCAAACCCACACCTTTGCCAATTATGCCGACGCGATCTATCGTGCCTATATCCGCCAGATCGGAGCCGGCGCAGTGGCTTCCGGTGGTTTCATCACACTGGTCAAAACCATTCCCACCATTGTTAGCTCCTTCCGCGAAAGCATCGGTTCAATGAAAGACAAAGGCGGCGAAAGCAGCATCCTGCGCACCGACCGCGACCTGTCGTTCAAGGTGGTGATCATCGGAAGCATTGCGCTGGTGTTGCTCACCACATTCCTGCCCATTATTCCGGGCGATAACTTTGTTCAGAAATTCCTGATCGGCATCCTGGTCATCGTGTTTGGCTTTTTCTTCGTGACCGTGTCTAGTCGTATCGTTGGCTTAGTGGGTACCAGTAACAATCCCATCTCCGGTATGACCATCGCCACGCTGATGGGTACCTGCCTTATCTTTACGAGTGTAGGATGGTCCGGCAAATTCTACGAGCCACTGGCTCTGGTGGTGGGCGGCATGATCTGCATCGCGGCTGCCAACGCCGGTGGAACATCACAGGATTTGAAAACGGGCTATATCGTGGGCGCTACGCCGAAATATCAACAGCTTGCTTTGTTCATCGGAGCCATTGTTTCGTCCATTGCCATCGGTTTGGTGGTGAAGATCCTGGATACACCCACACCGGCGATGCTTGCCCAGGGACTGACGCATGCCATCGGCAGCGATACGTATCCGGCTCCCCAGGCCACGCTCATGGCCACACTCGCCAAGGGCATCCTATCGTTCAATCTCGACTGGCAGTTTGTGATGGTGGGCGTGTTCATTTCCGTGACCATGGAATTGTGCGGCATTAAGGCCCTGGCGTTTGCCATCGGGTTATACCTGCCGCTATCCACCACGTTGCCCATTTTTGCCGGCGGTGCTCTGAAAGGCTATGTCGACTGGCGCGCTGAACGCAAAGGTGAAAAGAAAGAGGACGATGAACTGGGGAAAGGAAGCTTGTTCGCCACAGGCCTTATAGCAGGCGGTGCGCTCACCGGAGTGATCGTGGCCATCCTCGCCGTATTGGTGCCGAACATTGGCGTCATGAGCCTGGAACACGATCTGGTCGGAGTCCTGGGTCATGGTGGCTATATGCTCATGGGCACCGTGTTCTTTGTGGCGATGATGGTGATGTTGTATCGCCTCGCTACGAAAAAATAGTCCGGCGGATCTATAAAAAAATTGCTATCCTGGAAAGAGCCTTCTGCAACGAAGGGCACTTCCAGGATAGCAATTTTAGTTTTAGGGCTATCCGTTTATTCTTTGAAGGAAAGCACAGCAGCAGGATAATAACCGTTGGCATCTTTCACGGCGGGCAACGTCAGCGAAACACCGTCGGCTGTTTTCGTCCACGATAAGGTGCGTCCCGTGCTGATTACTTTCTGCTTGGTTCCTTTGTTCGGTTGATGGCCTTTCCAGTAAACGGTGGTAGGGGAGGCTGGAGGGGTTTTAAAACAGATCAGCGCATACATAGTGCCGTCCTTGCCTCGGGTGAAAAATGTGTCACCATCGCGGAAATGCTCAACGCTGCGTGTGCCATAGATCCCTTCCCCGTTCACCTTTAACCAGTCGCCAATCTCTTTCAAACGCTGAACTTCTGCATCACCGATCGTTCCATCCGGCCGCGGGCCAACGCCCAGCAACAGGCTGCCCCCCTTCGCCACCACCTCGATCAGGTTGTGGACCACCGTCGCTGCTGATTTATATTGATCATTCGGCACAAAACCCCAAGCACCTCCCAGGGTGATGCAGCTTTCCCACGGGGTCTCCTGGCGGTTGGCTGGAATGCTTTGTTCGGGTGTCTGGTAGTTTTCATAGGGGCCGTGCACGGTGCGGTCTACGATGAGCAGACCGGGCTGTTTCTCGCGGGCCATCGTGGCAATGGCGGGCATGTCGATGTCCTGGCTCCACGCGGGGATGGCGGCACCCCAGGCACGTACTTCGTCGTTCACGGTCTCGAGTGGTCTCACCCAGCCGCCGTCAAGCCACAGGATGTCGATCTTGTTGTAGTCGGTCATCAACTCGCCGATCTGAGCTTTTGTATAGGACTTGAACTTGTTCCACCGCCAGGGATTGGTGCGGATGTCGTAGTTGTTGTTGCGGTCGGCGGTGGCATAGCGGGGCCACCAGTAGTATTCCGAGTGCCAGTCGGGTTTGGAGAAATAGGCGCCGATCATGAAATCTTGTTTCCGGAAGGCGTTAAACACTTCCTTCGCCACGTTGGCCTTGGGATGGTCGGCAAATGGCCCGGCCGTTATTTTGAAGTCCGTCTGGTGGGTATCGAACATGCAAAAGCCGTCGTGGTGTTTGGTGGTGAAGACCAGGTAGCGCATGCCGGCCGCCTTGGCCGCCAGTGCCCATTGATCGGGGTTGAACTGACGGGGATTGAATTTATCCTTCATTCCCCAATACCACGTCTTAAATCCATCATAGGTCATGGTGCTGTCGCGGGTTATCCACGGCTCCGAACACAACCCCCACGATTCAATGATGCCGGGCACGGCATAAAGCCCCCAGTGAATGATGATGCCGAATTTGAGATCGCGCCAGGCTTCGAGTTTCTTTTTGACCAACGAGTCTGTTGGCCATTCATATTCCTTCGATTGCTGGTGAATATTGCCCTGGCCGATCGCCGGACAAACAAAGAGAGTCAGCAGTATCAGTACTGCAGGGAGCTTGCGAAAAATGATCATAGGTTTTTTTGAGGAATTAAAAGCAAAGGTAATAAAAAGGCTGACCCAATGGGATCAGCCTCGGTTACGGGGATTGGTCTTTTGTAGTGAATCAGACCTGGGCGAGCCGCCATCGCCGACTTTACCTCATCCACGGCAGATGGCAGCTCTCAGGTCCATTTAATGAACGTTATGACTATTCAAGTATAGCGCGCATCACTGCAATGAATTTGCAGTCATCAAAATATTTTCAAAAACAGGATAATTTTTTCTGCGGGAAAAGATCAGCGCAGGAAAATGAGGGCCAATCAAAGCATGGAAAGGTATTCTATGCGATGCAACACCTGTCCCGAAGTCTTGCTAACGAGGAGGGTATGCTTCCAGGGGGCCTTGATGCATTCATACGCCTCAACGTTTTGGCTAAGCGCCTGCCAGAAGAAGTCGCCATATTGTAATTCGGTAGGGGAAAGGCCGGCATATTCGCCGCGCAGGGTAGCCGTTGCAACGGGACGGCACAGCGTATCGGCAAGTTTGCCGTGCTTCGAAAAAGGCAGCATTGCAATCGTGTTCAGCGCAACATCCGTCGCCGCAGGATAAGCAAAATAACTCACCGCATGACCGTCGACATATTGGACCTTGACACCAGTCACATCCGACAAGCCGAGCGCCGTCATCGCCTTTTGCGGAAGGCTGTCGCGGAGCGAAACGGCCAAGGCTATGGGCAGTCTTTCTCCAGCCGCGACACCGTCGCCCAGGTTGGCGGGTTTCTGACACGCGAGAAAACAGAAGAGTAGAAATCCCTGAAAGAGCAGGCAGGTTTTCATAAAAGGCTTTTGGCCGCGTGGTGGTCGATCACTTTCTTCAACGCCTCCAGCGCTTTGGTCTCCGCCTGGTCCACCTTGCCGTCGGCCTGCATGATCTCGTAAAGATCGGCATACATATCGTTGCTCACCGTGGCCCCGGGATCGCCGCTAAAATGGCGAAACGATTCTTCGATCACACCGCCCAGGGACGACCGGTCCAGGGCATTGTATTCGCGCAGGGCGGTATACAGTTTCCGCTCGATGTCGGTGCCCTCCGGGAAGAGACTTTTCATTTTGGTCTTGATGGCCGCCAACTCATTGGGATCGTAGCTGTCGTCGGCATGCGACATGTGGACATAGAGGAAGAGAATGAAGTCACTAAAGGTCTTGTGAAGCAGCATAGACATGGAGTTGAACCCCAAAATAGCAAAAATTCAAATCACCTGTATACTGGATGCATACCGTGAGCGGGCTCGCCCGCCGAAGCCTTGGCGAAGGCGGGTAAATAAAAAAAGGCCTCGCCCGTAGACGAAGCCTTTTTATGGAGACTCTTCGCACTCCCGTTGCGGGAGCGTTGGAGAAACAGATTACATCATGCCGCCCATTCCACCGCCGCCGTGAGGCATGGCCGGTGCAGCGTTTTCTTCGGGGATATCCGATACGACAGCTTCCGTCGTCAACAAGAGACCTGCGATAGAAGCAGCGTTCTCCAGGGCCAAACGGGTCACTTTCGTAGGGTCGATGATACCGGCTTCGAAGAAGTTCTCGAACTTGTTGTCGCGGGCGTTATAACCGAAGTCTTTCTTGCCATCGCGCACTTTGTTCACGATCACAGAACCTTCTTGTCCGGCGTTCTCAGCAATGGTTCTCAAAGGAGATTCCAGTGCCAGGCGAACGATGTTCACACCGGTAGCTTGGTCTTCGTTGCTCAGGCCAAGGACAGCGATGTCTTTCAACGCTTCAATGGCACGGATATAGGCTACACCACCACCAGGGACGATACCTTCTTGTACTGCGGCGCGTGTGGCGTGCAATGCATCGTCAACGCGGTC
Source organism: uncultured Chryseolinea sp. (assembly GCA_966211885.1). GTDB lineage: Bacteria > Bacteroidota > Bacteroidia > Cytophagales > Cyclobacteriaceae > Chryseolinea. Next base: position 3,221 of record CBIHQM010000199.1, on the reverse strand, counting down.
TTTCTTCTCTTTCATTTCCACTTCCGTTGCGGCACCTACGTAGAGGATGGCCACACCACCGGAAAGTTTCGCCAGGCGTTCCTGGAGTTTTTCCTTGTCGTAGTCAGAAGTAGTGGTATCGATTTGTGCTTTGATTTGCGCGATGCGGGCTTGGATCTCAGGTTTCTTGCCAGCGCCGTTCACGATCGTCGTGTTGTCTTTGTCGATGTTCACTTTTTCAGCGCGGCCCAGCATGTCCAACGTAGCGTTTTCCAGCTTGAAGCCTTGTTCTTCGGAGATCACTTTTCCACCGGTCAATACGGCGATGTCTTCCAGCATAGCTTTTCTTCTGTCGCCAAAACCGGGAGCTTTCACAGCCGCTACGCGGAGGGCGCCTCGGATCTTGTTCACCACCAGGGTAGCGAGGGCTTCGCCGTCAACTTCTTCGGCGATAATCACCAAAGGCTTGCCGGTTTGTGCCGATTGCTCCAATACAGGAAGCAATTCTTTCATGCTGCTGATCTTCTTATCGTAGATGAGGATGTAAGGCTGATCGAGGTCAGCTTCCATTTTCTCAGTGTTGGTCACGAAGTAAGCGGAAAGATAGCCTCTGTCGAATTGCATACCTTCTACGGTCTTCACTTCGGTTTCGGTTCCTTTGGCTTCTTCCACGGTGATGACACCGTCTTTGCCAACTTTATCCATTGCATCCGCGATCATCTTGCCAATGGTCTCATCGCTGTTGGAAGAGATGGTAGCCACTTGCGCGATCTCGCTGGAATCTTTGATTTTCTTGGATTGTTTGATGAGGTTTTGAACCACAGCATCAACCGCTTTGTCGATACCGCGTTTCAGGTCCATCGGGTTGGCACCAGCGGCCACGTTCTTGATACCGTGAGCGTAGATGGATTGTGCCAATACGGTTGCCGTTGTCGTACCGTCACCGGCGGCGTCAGCGGTCTTAGAAGCTACTTCTTTCACGAGTTGTGCACCCATGTTTTCGATAGCGTCTTTCAATTCGATTTCCTTTGCTACGGACACACCGTCCTTAGTCACCGTGGGAGCGCCGAATTTTTTGTCAAGAATAACGTTGCGTCCTTTAGGGCCCAGCGTCACTTTCACTGCATCTGCAAGCTTGTCAACACCTTTCTTGATCTTGTCTCTCGCGTTGGTATCAAAGGTTATTTCTTTAGCCATAATTGTAATTTTTTGGGTTGATTCGATTAGATGATTCCGAAAATGTCAGAGTTTCTCATGATAAGGTACTCCTTGCCATCGATGTTGATTTCTGTGCCGGCGTATTTGCCATACAACACGTTGTCTCCCACCTTTACCGTAACAGGTTTGTCTTTCAGGCCTTCGCCAACGGCGACGATGATGCCCTTCTGGGGTTTTTCTTTTGCCGTGTCAGGAATGATGATACCTGATGCGGTCTTGGTTTCAGCTTCAGCAGGTTCAACAAGTACCCTGTCCTCATTTGGTTTGAAGTTGATTTTTGCCATATCTCTAATGGTTTAAAAGGTTAACAAATTTGACTCTTTCCGCTTGTCACCTATCGTGCCAAAGCGAAAAGTGACGCGAATTACGACTAATTTTTTTACATACTGTCAGGTTTTACCCTGTATTTCGACGGAGTGGCTGTCAGTCAATCGTTGGAAATAGCCAGGTTGGCAGGCCGGCCCGCTTGCCCGCTTTGCCCGCCATAGCATTAGCGACGGCGGGCCATAGCTTTAGCGGCGACAGTACCACCGTCCCTTTTTGGACGGCTTCCACACCCATGGCACGAAGGTGCCTTTCCCCTCCTGATCCCCTTTTTTTAAGTTGTGACCCATTTGCGGAATCACTAAATTGGTAGTACTGAAGCTGCGCTGATATGGAAAAACTATCGAAAGACTGGCTGACCCAGGGATTGATCGACTTCGAATACAAGAAATACGTGCTGATGGCCTATCTCCAGACCGTGAAAAACTCTTTCGGGAAAGTAGAGCTTTACCCGTTCCTGGCCGACCTCGTCTTTCATTACCGCAACCTGGTGGCCCTCAAGGAGAACAAGACCCTGTTTCGCGAATCGTTCCCCAAAGAGCTTTCCGTGGAGGAATTGAAAAAGCTGGAGTTGCGCTACCGCGAGATCATCGAAGACGACGCCATCATGGTGGAACTGGAGTCCATCATCAATTTCGCCCTGCCCCAGATCCGCGACTCGCTGCAGGAAGGTTCGGTGATCTATGAATATGTGGAGTCGCAATGCGAGATATCACCCGTGGGCGTAACCCCGCTCTATGCCAAGGAGGGCTATCTGTTCGTGACCCAACCACCGGAAAAGGAAACCCACATCTACCGCTACCAAATGAGCATTTTCGAGGACAGCCAGGAACAACTGAGAAGCCTCAACACACAGTTTATCGACCGCGTCGAGAAAAGTACCGTGAACACCTACGAGCGCCTCAAATTGGACCTGATCCGCAAATTCAGGGACCTGCCCAACCCGGCAGCCTACCTCATCCTGGCCCGCATGAAATTCCCGTTCTCCGAAACCCTCATGCCCGTGGCCAAAAGATTGTTCGTAAAACACATTTCAGAGGCGGCCTGATCGCCGCTTCGCTGATGGCAAATAAAAAAGGCTGCTTTTGGCAGCCTTTTTTGATATGATGGGGTTGATAATTCTTATTTGGAAGAGTCCGATGCCGCAGGTGCACCAGCGCTGGTCGAATCCAGGTTCAGGCTGGGCGTTTGAGGGGCCGGAGCCGCTTGCTGGCCTGCGCGATCCAAAAGATCGTTAGACGAGCCACCGCCTGCCGAGGGGGTGATAAAGTTGGTCGCCAGGGAAAGCACCATGATGCCGATAATGAACGACCAGGTGAGTTTCTCCAAAAGATCGCCTGTTTTCTTTACGCCGATAATGTTGCTGGCCGTGGAACCGCCAAACTGGCTGGTCAATCCACCACCTTTAGAATTTTGGGCCAGGATCACCAACACCAACAGAACTGCGAAAAGAATGATCAGAGAGATAACAAGCGTGTACATGGCTAATTTTTTAATTCCTCAATTTGAGCCGCAAAGTAAGCCTTTTTTTGTGGAAACTTCCAAATCAGCTTCTTCAAAACCTCGATGGCCTTGTCTTTTTTACCTTGTTTCAGCAGGATATCCACCAAGGTTTCAGACACGATATTGTCGCTGAATTCCCCTGTTTTTATGGTGCTGAGGTCGCCCGAAGCGATGTTCGTGGGCTTGTCCTTGGCATT
>CBIHQM010000198.1:0-11884 GCA_966211885.1 uncultured Chryseolinea sp. | reverse complement strand
TCCGTATCACCATGTCAGCATATGGCGGTGCGGCGGCGTTCGTTCCAATGGTGAGGTAGTTTGAGTTGATCACCGTGACATTTCCGTCCACAACGACAGAGCCACCGGGCTGGACCGTGAAGGGGGCATTCAGGGTGACATCGCCGGTGATGTGCAACGTACCGTAAACATTCACGTTGCCACCACCGCCACTAACACCTTTGGAAAAGTTGCCGTTGATGGTCAGCGTCTTTCCTGCAGCAATGTTGATCGTTCCATTGGGAACGGCATAGTCGCCTGAAATAGTGAGGTTGTTGTTCACGTTAACCGTTCCACCACCACCGCTTAATGGAGCAACCGAGCCGCCGTTCCAATTCGTGCTGGTTGACCAGTTGCCGTCGGCAATGGAGGTGTAGGTTTGTGCGAGAGCCAAGTTGGCCGTTACCGTGAGGATCAGGATAAAAAAACTCTTCTTCATATTCTTTGTACCTTATTCAAAAGGTCAATAAGTTGCGCTCGTCAAAAATTAGTCACACGAAGCCCATGAAGAATATTCGCACACACTTCGACCACCCTCACGTTTTAACCGTGACGATGTCAAGACCTGCCGCTTTAAATGCTTTGGATAACGAAACTCTGGATGGGCTACGGGAAGTTATACAAGAAGCTTACCAATCCGTAAAAATACGTAGCATAATTATTACGGGGGAAGGCGAGAAGGCCTTCGTTGCCGGGGCGGATATTCGCGAACTTTCATCGCTAAATGCCCAACAGGCTTTGGTTTTGGCCGAAAAAGGCCAACAATTATTCAAGCTCATTGCCGATTGTCCCAAACCCGTCATAGCGGCCGTAAACGGTTTCGCCCTGGGCGGGGGTTGTGAATTGGCCATGGCATGCCATGTAAGAATAGCTACCGAAAATGCCAAATTTGGACAACCAGAAATCAGTTTGGGAATCATCCCGGGCTATGGTGGCACACAACGGCTGGCCCAGTTGATCGGCCGCGGCAAGGCCCTGGAGCTGATTCTTACCGGCGACACCATCTCTGCCCAGGAAGCTAAAGACCTCGGCCTGGTGAATCACGTGGTGGCAACACGCGAGGAAATGATGGCCCTGGCCCATAATATCCTGGGTAAGGTATCGACCAAATCTCCACTGGCTGTGGCCCGCGCCATCCAAAGCGTGAACGCCGGCTATGGCTTTGAAACCGATGGCTATCGCGCCGAAGCCGAAAATTTCGCCGCTTGCACCACCACGCAGGACTTTAAGGAAGGCACAACGGCTTTCCTTGAAAAACGTAAACCCAACTTCACAGGCCAGTGAGGGCGACCCCTTTCAGGCCTGGCAAATACTAAAAACTTGCTTACAAAATGAGAACCCATTCCACCCCTGGCGATGTTTGCAGGTTACCATACTACGCATGAGTAAACTAAAACGACTGGCCGGCGAAACCGTACTTTACGGAATGGGAAGCATCGTTCCCCGTTTTCTCAATTTTCTTTTGGTGCCGCTCCACACCGCCACGTTTTCGCCAGAACAATACGGCGTGCTGTCGAAACTCCTGGCATATGTGGCCGCACTCAACGTGCTCTTCACATTTGGTATGGAAACGGCCTATTTCCGGTTCTCTACCAAGGAGGGCGCCGACGAACGGAAAGTCTTCAACCTAGCCCAAACCGTCATTGTTTCCATCAGTTTTGTCCTGGCGGGGATCTTGTTCCTAACGGCAGGGCCACTGGCCGACATCATGGGCATTCCCGGTCATGGCGACCTGGTGATGTGGCTGGCGGCCATCATGTTCATCGATGCCACCGTTGCCATTCCGTTTGCGCGGCTGCGATTGCAACGGAAACCGGTGAAATTTGCGATCGGCAAAATCACCAACATCGGCTTGCTCATGTTGCTGAACTTTTATTTTCTAAGAATCGCCTACCAGCCCTCCATAGGCGTGGGCTATGTGGTGCTGGCCAATCTGCTGGCCAATTCGTTTTACCTCATCTATTTCTCCAAGTCATTGCTTTCCTGGAAACCGCGTTTCAACCGGAGCATTTCCCTGGCCATGCTCACGTACGGCTACCCTGTGATGCTCATGGGCCTGGCCGGCATGACCAACGAAATGTTTTCAAGACAAACACTGGATTGGTGGCTGCCTGCGGATTTCTATCCCGATCAGAGTCCAGCCCGGGCGTTGGGAATCTTCAGCGCGTCCTACAAACTGGCTATGCTCATGGGGCTCACCGTACAGGCCTTCCGTTATGCCGCCGAGCCGTTCTTTTTTTCGAATGCGATCGACAAGAATTCACCGCAGCTTTTTGCACGCGTCAATCACTACTTCATTATTGTGTGTTGTGTGTTGCTGTTGGGAGCGGGTATCAATCTCGATATTTTGAAATATTTCCTGGGGAAGTCTACCTATTGGGAGGGGCTGTACGTGGTGCCTATCCTGTTGCTGAGCTACCTGTTCCTGGGCGTATATTATAACCTGACCGTGTGGTTCAAACTCACCGACAAAACCTATTTCGGCACGTTCATCACCGTGGGCGGCGCCGTGGTGACCATCGCCGCCAATTATTTGCTGATCCCCAGGCTCGGCTATCTTGGCAGCAGCCTGGCATCGCTCATTTGTTATTTTTCCATGACCGTAGTGTGTTATTTGTTAGGACAAAAATTCTATCCCATCCCCTATAATGTTGGAAAAAGCATGGCCTACATCGTTTTCACTACCGCATTGGTGTATGCCGTTAATTCTATTTTCCTGGAAAACATTTGGGTGGCCACCGTGTTTCATGGTTTGATAATCGGAATTTATTTACTGGGCATCTATGCGCTGGAAAAGACGGCGTTCCGAAAGCCTGCGACGTAATTTTTTTTTAGCTTTACTCGGACCAAAAAAACAAACTCTCCTTTCATGAATATAATCATACCGATGGCAGGACTGGGCAAGCGCTTGCGCCCGCACACACTCACCGTTCCCAAGCCACTTCTACCCATTGCCGGCAAACCCATCGTACACCGCCTGGTGGAGGACATCGCCAAAGTTACGCCCGAGAAAATCGACTACATCGGCTTCATCATTCACCCGTCGTTTGGAAAGGACGTGGAGGAGAGTTTGAAGGCCATTGCCAAAAAGGTGGGCGCCGAAGGAAAGATCTATTACCAGGAGGAGGCCTTTGGCATTTCGCACGCATTGTTGTTTGCCAAGGAGTTGTTCACCGGCAAGGTCATCGTGGCGTTTGCCGACACGCTCTTCAAGGCCGAGTTCAAGCTCGACACCACCCAGGATGGCATCATCTGGGTGCAGCGCGTGGACGATCCCTCGCAGTTTGGCGTGGTGAAGCTGAACGACAAAAAGGAAATTATAGAGTTGGTGGAAAAACCCGCGACGTTCGTTTCGGACCTGGCCATCATTGGCATCTATTTTTTCAGAGACGGCGCTGCCCTGGCGCGCGAGATGCAGTACCTGATCGACAACAATATTAAAGACAAAGGCGAGTTCCAGTTCACCTCGGCTCTTCAGAGCTACGCCAAGAAGGGCGCAAAATTCATGACGGGCGAAGTGACCGAATGGCTGGACTGTGGCAACAAAAACGTGACCGTGCAGACCAACCAGCGCTACCTGGAGTTTATCAAGGACCAGCCATTGGTGTCGGAAAAGGCCACTTTGGTCAATTCCGTGATCATCGCCCCCTGTTTTGTCGGGGAGGGTGCCGTGATCGAGAATTCCGTCATCGGGCCCCATGTTTCGGTGGGGGAAAACACCAAGATTTATGACAGCCGGATCAAAAACTCCATTATTCAGCGGGAATCGACCATCCGAAGCGCCATGCTGGAGAACAGCATGTTGGGGAATTTCATTATTTTTGAAGGTTCTAAGCTCGACTTGAGTCTAGGCGACTTCAATGCAATAACGTGAAATTGAGAGGAAGAAGAGTATATACGGTTTTGGCCTTATTAGCGGCGTTGTCCTGGACAGCACCAGGGACGGCAGTTGCCCAACGCAAAAAGAAAAATGTGGAGGAGGTAGAGGCTTCCGGCATCCGGCTCCGGGAAGCGGAGTTCTATTTCACAGAAGGCGAGAAATTCTTCATCCTGGAAGACTACGCCAAAGCCTTGCTCTATTATCAGCGCACGCTGGAAATCACGCCCGACAATGCCACGGTGCACTACAAAGTGGCCGAAGTGCTCTCACAAAGCAACAAACAAGAAGACCTTTTAAAAGCTTCGCTGAGCATGGAAAATGCCCTGAAGCTGGAAAAAAAGAACAAATACTTCTACCTGCTGGCCGCCAACATCTATGGCAGCCTCACCAAGTTCGAGAAGGCCGCCGAGACCTATGAAAACCTGATCAAAGAGGTGAAGGGATCGGAAGAATACTTATACGAGCTGGCCGCCGTATATCAATACGCCAACAAATTCGACGATGCCGTAAAGACCTATAACCGCGCCGAAAGCGCCCTGGGCATCAGCGAGGTATCGTCCATCCAAAAGCTGCGCATCTACCTGGAGCAAGGAAAAACCAAAGAGGGCATTGCCGAAGGCGAGAAGCTCATCAATGCCTTCCCCGACGAGGAACGCTATGTGATGGGGTTTGCCGACGTGCTGTCGCAAAAGGGCATGCGGCCCGATGCCATCAAATATTTGGAAAAATTCCTGGTCACCAATCCCGACTCAGGCAACGTGAAAATGCTGCTGGCCGGACTCTATCGCGACAGCCGCCAGGAAGATAAAGCCCGCGCCCTACTGCTCACCTTGTTTGACGACCCATCTGTGGAATTGGGCAGCAAGCTCATCATGCTGGGCGCCTATAACACAGAACTGAATCAAAATAAGACCAAGAACATTTCCGACCCCGAAAAAGAGAAGTTTGCGCTCACCCTGCTGGAGAAGCTGGGGAAAAGCAACCCGTCCGATCCTAACGTACACATCCTCGGAGGCGATCTTTATCTGTCCACCGGCAAACCACGTGATGCGCAACGCGAATATTCGCAGGCCATCGAGCTGGGCAACGTAAACTTCGAGGTGTGGGAGAACCTGCTGTTCCTGGAAACGCAGATGGAACAATGGGACAACGTGATCAAACACAGTGATGAAGCGCTCATCATGTTCCCGAACCAGGGCATGGTGCACTATTTTAATGGCTATGCCTACCTGCGCAAGCGTCAATATCCCGAGGCCGTTGCCTCGCTGGAGCAAGCCAAAAAGCTGACGAACTCAAACACCAACCTCCAGGGCGAACTCAACAGCATGCTGGGCGATGCCTACAACGCGATGAAAGCCTACGACAAGTCGGACAAGGCCTACGACGACGCGCTGACCATCAACCCCAACAACGACGCCGTGCTGAACAACTACAGCTATTTCCTGGCGCTGCGGAAGGTGAACCTGGAGAAGGCCGAAAAAATGGCGTCGTCGCTCATGAAGAATAATCCGGACAATCCAACGTTTCTGGATACATATGCCTGGGTGCTCTACACCCGTCAGAAATACAAAGAGGCGCGCAAGGCTATTGAGCGGGCCATTTCGACGGGCAACGCCAATGCCACGCATTTTGAGCACTATGGCGACATACTTTTTCAACTGGGTGATGTAACCGGCGCGGTGCAACAATGGGAGAAGGCCCGCGGATTGAATGCCAACAGTGAATTGTTAAACAAAAAAATTGCGAACCGGAAAATCTATGAATAAACGTCTCTGGATCTTGCTCATCGGCTTCTCCGCGCTGATAATGTCCTGCAGTAAAAAGGTTACTCCCACAACCCTTCCCATCGCTGCCCCGAAGCCTACTCTCGATGTGCAGGAAGTCGATTTTGAATATTTTCACGGCAAGGCCCGCATGATCCTGAGAGATGCCAAGAAAGAACGCGAAGTGAAGGCCAACATCCGCGTGCGCAAAGACAGCGTGATCTGGATGACGTTTTCCGTGATCGGCGTGCAAGGCGGCAAAGCCCTCATCAACAAAGATTCCATCACCGTGGTGAGCAACGTCGACAAAGAATATTATGTGTTCGACTACGCCGAGCTTTCCAAACGTTATAATTTCGAGATCAACTACAAGGTGATCCAGGCGGCCATGTTGGGTAACCTCATCATGCCCCGTACGGAATCGGACCAGGTACAACAGGAAAGTTCCTACTTCGTATTGAAGCAACAGGCTGCAACCAACGGCGTTATCGTGGACAACTTCATTAACAGCGCCAGCAAAAAACTGGAAAAGGTAGAGATGAAAGAAGGCAACAGCGACAATTCGCTCATCATCAATTATTCCAATTTTCAGCCGGTAGGTCCCGCGTTGTTCCCTTACAATGGTACGATCAATTTATTTTACAAGACGCTGGGCGGACTGCTGAACACCACCATCATCTTTGAGTACAACAAGGCCGAGGTGGGTGACAGAGAGCTGAAGTTTCCATTCAACATACCCAAGCGATATGAACGCCGGTAAAGGTGCGTGGCTCTTTCTGATCTTCGGTTTTCTTTCTTTTTCTGCTATGGCCCAAAAATCGAAGGCCCAGCTGCAAAAGGAAAAACAGCAGAACCTGGAGAAGATCAAAGAGGTTGAAAAGATCATCGAAGAAACATCTGCCCAAAAGAAAAATTCCCTGGGCGAACTCACTGCCCTGAACCAGCGCGTCCGCGAACAGGAAAAACTGGTCGGCTCCATCAAAGGCGAAGTCAACTTTCTCGACAGCGAGATCAGCGACAACAACGACATCATCGTGGTGCTGGAAGAAGATCTCGACGATCTCAAAAAAGAATACAGCGCTATGCTGTTTGCCGCCCAGAAAGCCAACAACAGCACCACCCGCCTGACGTTTCTCTTCTCCGCAAAATCATTCGATCAATTGGTCATGCGCCTGCGTTACATGGATCAATATGCCGAAACCCGCCAGCTGCAAGCCGAACAGATCACCAAAGTGCAGGAAGAACTTTCGGGCCATGTCGCCGAGATCCGCGTGCGCCGCGAAGAGAAGAACAAACTCCTCAACGAGGAACAACGGGAAGGCACGAACCTGATCTCGTTAAAGCAAAAGCAAAATTCGCTGGTGAAGTCGCTGGAAAAGGAAGAAAAGAAACTGCGCAAAGACCTGGAGGAAACGAAGAAGGCTGTCGCCAAACTCGACAAACTCATCGAAGACCTCATCAAAGAAGAAATGGAACGCGCGGCCCGCTCCAAAAAGTCTGAAGTTTCCGTGACGCTGTCCAATTCGTTTGAAGAGAACCGGAACAAATTCATGTGGCCGGTGTCTTCGGGCTTTGTGTCGCAGCGTTTTGGGCGACAAAATCATTCCGTGCTCAAAGGCGTAGTGGTGCAGAACAATGGCGTGAACATTCAGACGCAGGAGAACGAAAAAGTGAAGAGCATCTTTGAAGGCGAGGTGCGTCGCGTGGCCTTCATCCAGGGACTTGGCAGCACAGTGATCATCAAACACGGTGAGTATCTCACGGTGTATGCCGGTTTGAAGGAAGTATTCGTTCGAAGCGGACAAAAAGTGACTACCAACCAGGAGATCGGCAAAGTGCTTTCCAACAATGAAGGCGTGTCCGAACTGCGTTTTCAGATCTTCAAGAACACCACGGCGCTGGATCCTTCCTCGTGGTTGAAAAACATGTGAGCCTCTTCCCTTTTCCTTACTTAAAAATTACTTAAGCCGGCGCGCATTTTGCGGGGTCGCAGCAAGCGAAGATGAACGCTTGTTCGGACATGTACCGTATCGCCAAAAAGGGGTGAAAACGGTCCCCGTATTTAACCTGAAAAGGGAGCCCTTTAACCGCTGGTAACCAGCCGCCAACATCCCCAGGGCCATTCATTTGATACTATCCTTTTTTACCCTACTTTTGCCTTTACGTTTAAAATTAAAAGGCCATGAAAGCTACATTTTTGTTTTTAAGTGGGGTTGGTTTCCAGGAGATTCTGCTCATCGGTTTATTCATCCTCGTGTTTTTCGGTGCAAAGAAAATTCCCGAATTCATGAAAGGACTGGGTAAAGGTGTTCGTGAATTCAAAGATTCCGTGAAAGACGTGAAGAAGGATCTTGAAGACGCGGGCGATTCTGCAAAACTTGACGACGGAAAATAAGTGTTGAAGACGCAAGCTACATTTCGGGAAATTCAAAACGATCTGCAGCACGGAAAACGCTCCTGTCAGGATATTGTACGTTTTCATCTGAACAACATTAAGGAAAAAAAGCACCTCAATGCTTTTCTGAGCGTGTATGAAGATGAAGCGCTCGCGCGAGCTACTGAAATCGATAAAAAAATAAAACTTGGTACGGCAGGAAAACTTGCCGGGCTCGTCGTGGGCCTGAAAGATGTTCTCGCCTACAAAGACCATCCTTTGCAAGCCAGCAGCCGTGTGCTGGATGGCTTCATCTCACAATTCAATGGAACGGCGGTGCAGCGCCTTCTCGACGAAGACGCCATCATCATCGGCCGTCAAAACTGCGACGAGTTTGCCATGGGTTCTTCCAACGAGAACTCCGCTTTTGGCCCCGTGCTGAACGATGCCGACAATACCCGTGTCCCTGGAGGCTCATCCGGTGGCTCGGCGGTTGCTGTTCAGGCCGACATGTGCCAGGTTTCCCTGGGGTCGGATACGGGCGGTTCGGTGCGTCAACCCGCGGCGTTTTGCGGACTGGTGGGGTTGAAACCTACCTATTCGCGCATCTCCCGGTTTGGGTTGATCGCTTATGGCTCGTCTTTTGATTGTATTGGTATATTCGGAAAGTCGGTGGAAGACGTCGCCCTGGTGCTGGAAGTGATTGCCGGCCCCGATGAGGCAGACAGCACCGTCTCGCAATTGCCCGTGCCGAGCTATTCCAAGGCCTTGCAGGGGTCCGATAACAAGAAATATAAGGTTGCCTACGTCCGTGAGATCGATGATTCTCAGGGCCTGCAGCCCGAAATAAAGGAGAGCGTTTTGGCCAAACTGGACGCGATCAAGGCCGACGGCCACAGTGTGGAGGTGATCGATTTCCCATTACAGGAATTCGTATTACCAACTTACTACATTTTGGCTACCGCCGAAGCCAGCTCCAACCTTTCCCGTTACGACGGCGTGCGTTATGGCTACCGAAGCCAGCAGGCCACCGACCTGAGCTCGCTCTACAAAAAGAGCCGCTCGGAAGGATTCGGGAAAGAAGTGCAGCGCCGCATTTTGCTGGGCACGTTCGTGTTGAGCGCCAGCTATTACGACGCTTATTACACCAAGGCTCAGAAAGTCCGTCGCCTCATCCGCGACAAGACGAAAGAAATATTGAAGCACTATGATTTCATCGTGATGCCCATAACGCCCACCACGGCCTTCAAGCTGGGGGAGCATACGGACAATCCTTTGGAAATGTACTTGGCGGATCTTTTTTCCGTTCAGGCTAACGTGGTGGGTGTGCCGGCCATTGCCATACCGTGTGGTACGGACAAACAAGGCTTACCCATCGGACTGCAAGTGATCGCCGACGACTTCGAGGAATCGAAGTTGTTGCATTTTTCAAACACACTTTTGACATGACCCCTCATGAAAAACGGTCTTCGCTGTACCATTTTTTCCGCTGCTGATCAAACGATCAAGGCATCGGCCCCTGTCAGCAAAAAAGCTTACTTCCTTGCTGCGTTGTTTTTATCGCTGACCGCCTTCCCGGCTTTCAGCCAAGTCCCGGTGCCTGCACTCGACTCTTTGTCGGTGGTCGACTCCCTGGAAGTGGCCGTAGCAGAAGAGGACATGCTGTATAAGGAAGACACAGCCGACTTCGTTTACTATGCCCTGCCCAGCGTGCTGGAGCACATTCCCGGCAACGACGACCCGGCAACGCTTGCTGACCGCCTCGCCTGTATTCAAAAGACGATGCCCCTGGTGTACAACGAACGCATACACGCCTTCATCAACTACTTCACGGTGAAAGACCGCGAGTATACCCGCATGATGATGCGCCGCAAAAATCTGTATTTCCCGATCTTCGAAAAATGCCTGGCCAAATACGGTCTGCCCGACGAGTTGAAATATCTTTCCATCATCGAATCGGGATTGAATCCCCGCGCTATCTCGCGTGCGCGCGCGGTGGGCCTCTGGCAATTCATGTCGGCCACCGGCAGACATTATGGATTGAACAACGACTGGTACATCGACGACCGCATGGATCCTGAGAAAGCCACGGAAGCAGCCTGCCGCTACCTGCGCGACCTCTACAGCATGTTCCATGATTGGGAGCTTGCCCTGGCCGCCTACAACACCGGCCCTGGCAATGTGAAGCGTGCCATTCGCCGCTCAGGATACAAACATACATTCTGGGAGATCTATCCCAACCTCCCGCGCGAAACGCGCTCATACGTTCCGCAATTCGTAGCCATTACCTACGCCATGAACTACCTGGATGAGCACAACTTCTTCGACGAAGGCGAAGAGATGCTGCCCAAGTATGACACGGTGCAAGTGACCAAATTCCTCCACTTCGAGACCTTTGCCAACCTGACGGGTACCTGCCTGGAAGACATGCAAAAGCTCAATCCTTCCATCCAGCACAACGCCATTCCGGAAACCAGCAGAACGTATACCCTATACGTTCCCACAGGCGCAAAGGAAAAGTTATTGGCCGACCGCCGGTCGATCCTGGATTCCGCATCGAAAGTAGGCAAGAAAGACCTGGAGGTGTTGGCGAAGACTACGGAAGGCTCAACCTATGGTCGCGACCGCGTCACCTACAAAGTGCGCAGTGGCGATGTGTTGGGATCGATTGCCATGCGTCACGGTGTTCGCCTGGCCGATCTAAAAAAATGGAACAACCTGCACAACAACAATATTCGCGCAGGCCAGCGATTGAACATTTGGCTGCACCAGCCGTCGCACGCCACCACGGCGGTTGCATCGGCCCGCACCACCAAAGCAGCGGTAGCGCCCGTAGCGCTTCCCGATTCAAAGACCTATACGGTTCAACCCGGCGACACGCTGTGGGAGATCTCTAAAAAGTTTGAAGGCCTCACCATCGAAAAGATCAAGAGCCTGAACAACCTCAACAACAGCCAGCTCAAGCCCGGTCAGAAATTGATCATCGGCATGTAAGCATTATATCAACCGTGGTGACTCGTGAGGCGGGTCACCACGCGTTGTTTTTAGAAGGATTTTCGCGTTGCAACGATACGCGGAATATCGTCCCCTCTCCTACCACACTTTCCACCTCGATCCGTCCCCCCAACGCCGCGACCTGTGTTTTGACCAGGTACAATCCCATGCCTTTTCCTTCTACGTGATAGTGGAAGCGTTTATATAAATTAAAGATCTTGTCTTTGTATCGCTCCAGGTCGATGCCCAGGCCATTGTCGCGAATGGTGATGACCATGTTGTTATGGTCTACGGTTGACTGGATCCGGATGATGGGTTGTTTCTGCGGGTTGCGGTATTTGATGGCGTTGCTCAGCAGGTTGTAGAAAATGCTTTCGATGTAGGGGTGTAGCGAGTGGATCGTTTTCTCTTGGGCCAGTTGAATGTCGATCCACGCGTCGGTCTGCTTGATCTCCTCTTCGAGTAGCTGTTTCACTTTCTCCAACACCGTTTCAAGATTCACATCCGTGAATATCTGCGTGTTCATTTTCTGGATGCCCAGGATGAGGGTAAGGTCCTTGATGACCTGGTCGAGGTCGTGGGTGGAGCGTACCATGAGCTGCACCATTTCGGCCGTTTCCTTTTCGTCTTTTGCATAGGTCAGGATATCCGAAAGACCGACGAGCCGCGCCATGGGCGCCCGCAGGTTGTGCGAGATGATGAAAGCAAATTGTTGCAGGCGGCTATTGTGTTCGATCAATTCCAGATTGGCCTCTTTGAGGTCTTGCGTTTGTCGTGTTACCTCGATGACGAGCTCACGGTTCTTGCGCTGAATGAGGTCGTTTTTTTCCTCGATGATCTTTTTGGCCAGTTGCA
>CBIHQM010000197.1:0-11885 GCA_966211885.1 uncultured Chryseolinea sp. | reverse complement strand
GAGCCAACGGAATTTAAAGAAGGCGTGCAACGATCTTTCATACCCACGGTTCAAGGCTTCAAACCAAGGTTCCGTTTTCCGGTAGAACCATCCTTGTGATGCGTCGCGCTTCAACAAGTAGGCGCTCATCATTGGAGACAAGGTAAGGGCCACGAATGCCGACACGAGTACTGAACCGGCCACTACCACAGCAAATTCTTTGAACAATCGACCGGTGATACCGCCGAGGAACAGGATGGGCAGGAACACAGCCGCCAGCGTAATGGTCGTGGAAATAACGGCGAAGTAAATCTCGTCCGATCCTTTACGCGCAGCCTCGATAGGACTCATGCCCTGCTCGATCTTGCTGTAAATATTTTCCAACACCACGATGGCGTCATCCACCACCAACCCGATCGCCAACACCAAACCCAACAAGGTCAACACGTTGATGGAGAAGTCACCAATGTACATGATAAAGAACGCGGCGATGATGGAAACGGGAATGGCCACAAGGGGGATCAGCGTGCTGCGCCAGTCGCGAAGGAAGATGAAGATGATGAGGGCAACCAGTCCGAAGGCCAGCAGCAAGGTTTCTTCCACTTCATTCAGCGAGTTGCGCACGGGCACGGTAAAATCCTTACCTAATGAGATGATATATTCTTTGGGGGCACTTTTAACAATTTCGTCAAAGCGTTTTGTAAACTCATCCACGATGGCCAGGGAGTTTGCACCCCGTTGGGGTTGCACACCCGTACCCACACCGTAGCGAGCGGTATTCCCCTCTCCTACGATCATGGCCGTGCGCTCGTTCTGCGACGACATGATGGCGGAACCGATGTCCTTGAAACGGACAATGGCACCTTCTTGCTCCCGGATGATCATGTTGTTGAAGTCGTCTTCCGTGACCAAGCGGCCAGACGTGCGAAGGGTCACTTCGGTGTTTTCGCCTTCAATACGACCGCTGGGAAGATCCACGTTTTCGCGCTGCAGGGCATTTTGAACATCGGAGGGTGTCAACTTATAAGATGCGAGCTTCACGGGATCCATGCGGAGACGCATGGAGCGTTTGCGGCCGGCATAGCTATCCACGAGGCGTACGCCGGGAATGGATTGCAATCTTTCTTTGATGTTGATGTTAACAAAGTCCGTCACATCTTCCAGGCTCTTGGTGTCGCTCTGTACCGTGAGGAACACGAGGAAATCCGGGGGACCTGTTTTTTCTACGATGGTGGGCTCGATGTCGGAGGGCAACTGTTGACGCGACTTCGACACTTTGTCGCGCACGTCGTTGGCAGCCGCCTCGAGGTCGGCATCAAGGTTAAATTCAACGGTGATGATACTAACTTGTTCTCTGGAGGTGGAAGACAGCGCGCGGATGCCGTTGGCTTCTGCGATGGCCTCTTCCAGCGGTTTGGTTACCTGCGACGCGATGATGTCGGCGCTGGCCCCGGGATAAACGGTGGTCACCGTTACAATGGGTGAATCCGTCACGGGATACTCCCGCGTTCCCAGGAAGGTGTAGCCCACGATCCCAAACAGGACGAGCAACACCGACATTACGCCAGCCAAAACCGGCCGCGATATACTGATTTGTGATATAGCACTCATTTGTAAGTCTTGGAATTACTGTAAAAAAGAAAGGGGTAAATTATTTCAGCGATACGAAATGCACCGGCACACCGGGCACGAGGCGCAGCAAGTTGCTGGTGATGACGGTATCGCCTTGATGCAGACCCGAAAGAATTTCCACCGATGCAGCACTGCGCTGACCGATTTGCACGGGCACCAGGGTGACCGTATTCTTCCGTGCTACATATAAGTTATAACCTTGCGACGAAGGCATCAGCGCCTGCGACGAAACGCTGAGCGCTTCACCCGACGTGTTCAAGGCAAGGTTCAATCTGGCACTCTGACCGGCCAACAAAATGTGACCAGGATTCGCGGCGACGGCGCGAACACGCAATGTGCGCGTAGCTTCATCCAGGCTGGATTCGCGTGCTACAACACGAGCGGTGTGTTCTTTGTCGTCGGACGCGATGGTGAACGTTTGCTCGCTACCCACCACAATGATGCGGCTGTATTTTTCAGGCACGGAGAATTCGACTTTCACAACACTGTTGTCTTCGATGCTGGTGAGCAACGTGTTCACCGACACAATGGCTCCGGTGTGGATGTTGATCATCCCCACTTGGCCGTCGAAAGGCGCCACGATGCGCGTTTTGTTGATGGTGACTTCCAATTCCTGGATTTGCGCGTCAAGCACCTTCAGGTTGGTCAAAGCTTCGTCGTAGTCTTGTTGAATGACAGCGTCGTGATCGATAAGGTCTTTCAACCGCTTTTCATTCAATTGAGCAAGTTTTTGTTGCTGACGGAAACGCTCGAGTTGCGCTTGCAGGTCGGCGTCGTCCAATTGGAACAGCAGTGTACCTTGTTTTACAAAGCTGCCTTCCTTCACGTTGACGCGGATCACTTTGCGCGTAAGCTCACTCACCAGGTCCACATGCTGATTGGCTACCAGCGTACCGGTCACTTCCAGCGACTCTTTTACCACGCCGGGTTGAATGACCACGGCGTCGACCGGCGTGCCGACGGGGATGGATTTGGATGGAGCAGCGGCCTTGTTTTCGGCAGCCTGCGAATAGCATCCGGCCAAAATTGCGGATACAAAAACGAATCCCAGCAACGACCAGACACCGGCAATGCGATGACGATTGTATGTACTTTTCATGATGACTTTAAATGATTATTTGGAATAGTTGATATCTAAGTAAAAAAATTAACAGCCTAGGGCTTCTTCCTGACAGCACGATGCGGCAGGCGTTCGGTGACTACAATACAGGTGGGGAGCGTTTTTGTGTTTCATGGCAAACTTGTTTTAGGTTGTGTAAAAATCTTTGCATTGATATATTTAAATATTTCTATAAATCGTTCTACGTAAGTTTTAGTTCCAGGGTTATAAAAAATCGAAAATTTTTCCCCGGGCACAGCGCGCAAGCGCCGCTCGACAACGATTGCACCCGTTTGTCCTTGTGTGTATGGTTCACCCTAAACCTCAGAAACTCAACTCTTTTAACGAATTGACGTATTTAAATAAATAAATATTAATTTTGAACTGAAACAGAGGCTGTATGAATCCCAAGAAGGCTGAAAAAATCGCGAAAGCGCTCGCCGATCCCAACCGGCTGCTGATCCTACAAGAGATCAAAAAGCAAGACGACTGTCTATATTGCGTCGACATCATGGACATCATCGACTTGAAACAGCCATCGATATGTCACCATATTAAGCAACTCACGGACAACGATCTGATCTTAGCGGAGAAGGAAGGAAGGAATTTGAAGTACCGGCTGAATGACGTGGTGTTGAATGAGTTTATCGATTTTTTGGAGGGACTGAAGAAACAGGAGCCAGAATCCAGGAGCCAGGAGCCAGGAGTTAGAAATCTGAGTTCAGTGGCCAGGAGGTGAGGACGGTGGTTGTGCGGTCCACTTTTCGATGGTGAAACCGGAATGGATAAGCATCAATGGAGCTGAGGCGCGTTGGGATACTGGTTTTGTTTGAGTGTCGGGTCAAAAAACTTCTTGGTGGGCCCCCAACAGGGGCCACGGCTGCAAACTTATTGATGCGGAGCATCAACAATGGCGTACAGCCAAACTTGTGGCGAAGAGCATCGACATTGCGAATTACTCTACTTCTATCTCCCACCCTTCAAACCAAGTCGTGACGCATTCACCCCGCGTTTGACCCTCAACTACCAAACTACTGACTACTAACTACTGGCTACTGACTACTAAATTCTGGCTCCTGGCTCCTGGATTCTGGCTCCTGAATTCCGCCATCTGTCTCTCTAAATTTTAGAGTTTTAATATCTGCGAAGCATGCCCCTTCGTATCCACCTTATCAATAACACTCGTAATCACCCCTTTCTCATCAATCAAAAACGTCGTCCGCGCTGTTCCCATGAACTTCTTGCCGTCGCGTTCTTTTTCCACCCAGACGCCGTATTTCTGGTTGATGGACTTATCCTTGTCGGCCACGAGTGAAAACGGGAGGTTGTATTTTTTTTGGAATTCTTTGTGTGAAAGCTCATCGTCGGTGCTAACGCCCAGCACGACATAGCCGGCGTCGCCAAGTTCGGCGATGTTGTCGCGGAGGTTGCAGGCTTCTTCGGTGCAGCCCGGGGTTTGATCTTTCGGGTAGAAATAGAGAACCACTTTCTTGCCTTTATAGGAAGAGAGGGTAATGGTTTTGTTGTCCTGGTCGGTGGCGGTGAAGTCGGGGGCTTTGTCGCCGGCTTTCAGTTTGGTTTGGGCAAAATTGGTGAGCGTCATAAGGCTGAATAAAATGAGGGGGGCAATTTTTGTTTTCATAGCAATGGTGCGTTAGGGAGAGTGAAGATACAATGTTTTCCCCGCAACACACAGCACCACAAATCCGCTTTGCGCCTCTCCTTGCGTCTTTACGCCTTTCATCGCTCGCCAAGCGTTACCGAAGGCGAGGCGATAAAAAAATTCAGCCTACTTCAAGCTGAAGGTCTCCCCCGCCAGGTAAATGTTCATCACAATCCCCTTCGCACTCAACTTTCCGCCCTTTTCTATTTTGGACCGCTTGGGATTCTCAAACACGATCACCTGCGAATCACCCACCACCTCGGCCGTATTACCCGACACAAGAATGGCCGTCGCTTCGTCGATGCCAATGCCCTTGGCCTCTGGAAATTCAATGATGGCGCTGATGAGCCGGTTATAGCGGCTTCGCTTTACAAAGTGTTGATCGATGATAGCGTTCTCAATAAAACCCAAACCGGGTTTGGTCTCGATGTTGGCGGGTTCGATGTTGCGGAACGTCGAAGCGTAGTCGGGGTGTTTCAGTTCGTTGCCGGTGATCATGATCTTGCTCATGACCGCAGCCCCTGCACTGGTGCCGCCGACAAGACATCCTTTGTTGTAAGCGTCATGTATAGCTTTTTCAATGTCCGTGCCCTGCACCACACCCATGAACCGGACCTGGTCGCCGCCGGAAATGTAAATGAGCTTTGCGTTCCTGACCGAATCCAGTTTTTGGGCGCTATAGGCTTGTCCCTTGCGAAAGATGACACCATACACCGTCCGTATACCTTGCTTGATGAATTGTTGATTGGCATAGTAGACCGCCGAGTCGGGATCCTCGCTTGACATGGGGAGGATGATGCCATAGCCTCCTTGTTGCAGACCGGCTTCTTTGATGATGCGGTCCACCATGGCGTCGGAACGTGAGCCACCGCCGATGATAAAGAGTTTACCGCGTGCGCTCTTCGTTTGCGCATTTGCCTCCTGAAAGAATAACAATACCAAAAGAACGGCCATTATTCTCAAATGGATAATTTTCATGTTGATGGGGTTACAATATCCTAATCGGAAAAAGAACGTGTTATTTTTTAGGGTTTGATATTAGCTCATCGCCGAAAATAAACAGATCGTGAAGGACCGGATTGACGGCGGCGAGATATAAAACAAAGAATGAGCAGCGACTGCACTGCTCATTCTTGTCCTATTCTGTCGTTACTTGGTCCTGCCAAATGTCAACCCGCGAGCGCTTATACCGGAATAGAAGGGCTCGGCAGCGCTTCCATCCAAGTTAGCACGCATGATGATGTCGTTGTTCCGGTCACCCCAATATATTTTCTTTCCGTGCTTCTCATAGGCCATACCGTAGATCCTCCTCGTAATCGAAGTAGCAACTGTAGATACTCCCGTGCCATCGAGGTTGGCCGACCGTAGTGTGGCTTCTGCGGCAACAGCGTCCCACGTTTCAAAGTAGATTCTGTCATCCACCACCAACATACCGGCGCCTCCCCCTGAGGTTACGATTTGCGTCTCCGTTCCGCCGACCAATTTCTTCATCCAAACGTTGCCGGAATAGTTGTTCCAATAAAGGACCTTGTTGACGGGATCGATGGCCATGCCTTCGGGATCATTGGCTTGCCCGGTGACAACGTCTTCAAAATCACCCAGGTCGGTAGTCACATCTATACTCGTCCGGCGTATCCCGGTCGACGTATCCCAGTAGAGCATCCTGGCGTCGTAGTCGATTGACACTGCGTCGGGATCCCCAATGTTTTCACGGAACACCACCATATTCTTGCCATCTGCATCGGCAACATAAATTTTTTCCGTATCAAAGTCCGCGATATAAACCTTGTCCGTGGTCGTATCGATAGCCATACCATATGAATCGCTCAGGGACGCGATGTCTGTGCTCTCCACAACCGGAGAATGATCGTTCACAAGCGTCGTAAACACCGTGCTGCCGTCCGTAAATAACAACGGCACGCCTGTAGCATTGGGATCCTTGACCACCACGGTAATAGACGTATCGTTTATCTCTAGGGATGATCCCGTTACCACCACCATGTTCACCTGATACACACCCGGAGTTGTGTAATGGTGCTGCGGATTTTCCTCTGTCGACGATGTGCCATCGCCAAAGTTCCACGTATAGGCTACCGTTCCGGCTCTTTCCGGAACAATCGATTCATTTTTGAATGTTACGGTTGCCGGGGCAAACGCATCGTTGTCGATCGCAAAACTGAACTTCGGCACCGTGCTGGCTGGCGGCACGGGAAAGCTGTCGTCGGAGCAACTGTTGGTTGCCGCCAGACCGATCGCGATTAGAAATGTATAGAGTATCTTCTTCATGCGTCGTAGCTTATTTTCTTAAGAATATTCCCCGCACACTGCTGAACCCTGACTTCAGTGTTACTTTATTAGTGCCGTCCATATCTGACTCATAAATAGCCCCTGTGTCTCGTCCTGACCAGTACAGCTTGTCTTTTTCAGCATCGATGGCAATACCATAAATACGGGTCGCTACGTCGTCAACCGTCACGATATTATTTCCGTCCAGATCGGACATTAGAAATAGGTCTTGCATATAATCCTCAAAGTAGAGCTTATGATGTTTGGAGTCTACAGCGATGGCAAATCCATAGGCTCCGGGAACGAGATCGGTCGCGTTGGTGCCGTCCATATTGGCGATGTAAATATTCCTGTCATATTGTGCCGAGTAATACATCTTTCTATTCTCGAGGTCAAGGGCAATTCCCCGGAAACCTCCGTTGTCCAGACTGACGAGGTCTTCGCGGTCTGACCCGTCCAGGCTGGCGCGTGAAATGTGGCCGATATTATCAGCATCCGTTTCATCTGCCCAATACATTTTTCCTCCGGCAACATCGAGGGCAATACCGTAAGGTTCAAACAGACCCGTTATCAACGGCTCCAATCCTGTTCCGTCCAAATTTACGCGCCATACTTTGCCATCTCCCGTGGTCGTAAAATCCGTAAAATAGATCATACCATGAACGTCGTCATACGCTAGGCCTGGACCGGATTGTCCCGTAACATCCAAAAAAGTCGTCACTGTGCCTGATCCATCAAGCGAGAGTTTTTCGATCAAGTCAGCGCCATAGTCTGATAAATAGATATCGGGGGTTGCGGCTTTTACTTTGATTTCAGTCGTGGTGGTAGTTGACCCTTCGGCACTGGT
Organism: uncultured Chryseolinea sp.; assembly: GCA_966211885.1. Classification (GTDB taxonomy): domain Bacteria; phylum Bacteroidota; class Bacteroidia; order Cytophagales; family Cyclobacteriaceae; genus Chryseolinea. The sequence goes on along the minus strand of CBIHQM010000197.1, from coordinate 4,379 downwards.
CGACTTCAGGCTAACGGTGTAGGTACCCGCTTTCAGGTAAGTAAACTTGGGATTCTCGTCGGTAGATGTAGAACCTGCTTCATTACCAAACGACCAAAGGTAGGAAGTGGCCCCTTTAGAAGCATTCGTGAATTGAACCGGGGTGAGCGCCACCAGGTTGTCCTGGTCTTCGACGACAAAGGCCGCCGTTGGCACTACCGTGATGGTAAAATTGGAAATCGTCGATCCTCCCTCCCCGGTGCTCACTAAACTCACTAGGAATGTACCCGATGATTGGTAGGACTTCTTTGGAGAAACTTCCTTAGAGGTCGTGCCATCGCCAAAGCTCCATTTGAAGGCTGTGGCATTTTGCGAAGTGTTTGTGAATTGAATGCTCTCGTCTACTTGTGCCGTGGACTTATCGGCCGTGAACGTAGCGGCTGCCTGGGGTACAGCATCATCGTCTTCTTTACAGGAAAGCACGCAGGCAAACATCAGGAAGAGCGTGAGGTATGCGTATATCTTTGATTTCATATGCTATGTTATTTTTTCAGGTTCAGTTTATTAATAGCCGGGGTTTTGCGACATGCCGGGGTTTGTGTTGGTCAGGATCTCTGATAACGGAATAGGCCAAAGCGTTTGGTTCACGTTGTTCACGCTCAACAAAACGTCGACGGCTCTTCCGGTGCGCACCAGGTCAAACCAGCGATGGCCTTCGAAAGCAAACTCCACTCTCCTCTCCTTTTCAATAGCCCGAAGCAGGTCGGCAAACGAAGAAGCCGGTGTGTCCGGCAGCTTGGCCCTGGTCCTGATCACGTTGATGTCATTCTGAATGTTGCCGACATTTCCTTGCAGTTCAGCTTCGGCTTCCGCGCGAATGAGATACATTTCTGCCAGCCGAAGAATGATGACGTTGTCGGCTCCAAGGCTCAGGTCGTCATACTTGATGGCGTATGCCAACGTACCCGAGAAGGCAACAGAGGCCCCAAAACGTTCGTCGCCCGTTTCGTAGGCGGCCAGCACGGACGCTGTCGGCGCCACTTCCCTTCTTCCGTTCAGTGTTTTGGGGAAGTTGTATTCGGCGATGCGGTTCCGGTTGAGTTCCGTGAAGTCGATCTCGAAAATCGATTCGGCAGATTCATCCGTAAATACATCCGCATAGTCCAGCAGGTCGTATCCGCCATTCGTGATCACGTCGGTAGCTTTTGTCTTCGCATTGGCATAATCCCCTTTGTAGAGATACACGCGTGCCAACAGGGCCGTAGCGGCATATTTCGATGCGCGCACTTTCGTGCCACCGGCCGCCAGGTTTTGTTCTGCAAACGTAAGGTCGGCGATGATCTGGTCGTACACTTTTGCTACGGGATCGCGCGCTACGTCCAACCCGGTCGCTGCTTCCGTGGCCTTAGTCTTGATGGGAATCGCGCCGAACCAATTCACCAGGTTGAAGTGATTGAACGCCCGTATGAAATACAGTTCGCCCAATGCCTGGTTCTTTTCTTCATCGGTCATGTCGCTCATGCCGGGCACCTTCGCGATGATGTTGTTGGCGATGTTGATGCCTTCGTAACCCGCAGCCCAGATATCGGCGATACCCGCATTCTCCGGCAACACGACGTTGTTGTCGATTTGCGTATAGCTCGCTGCCGTTCCGTCCACCGGTTGTTCAAGGTTGTCGGCGGCCAGATCGGAAAAGATGATATAGGACCGGCCAAAGTATCCCAGTTCCTGAAACGACGTGTAGGCGCCCAGGATCCCTTTCTCAATTCCTTTCTTATCCTTGATCGCTTTTTCCTCCGGCACCGAGTTTTGCGATTCCACATTGAGCACATCGCACGAAGCCAGCGGCAATAATATAATGATGAGTATGAATAGCTTTTTCATGCGTTAAAATTTAAGGTTAAGACCAAACGTGATGGCGCGCGCTTGCGGGAAGGTAAAGAAGTCTGTTCCCACCACGGTGATGTCGTTGCCACTGTAGTTCACCTCCGGGTCCAGTCCATTGTACTTGGTGAACGTGAAGAGGTTTTGTGCGCTCGCATAAATGCGCAGGCTGGAGAGCATGACCTTATTGGAGAATTTGCTGCGCAACGTATAGCCCAACGTAACGTTCTTTACCCTCAAATACGATCCATCCTCGATAAAGCGGGACGACACGCGTACGTTGTTCGCTGCCGCGACAGGATCTGATGTTGCTCGGGGGATGTCGGTAATGTCACCCGGCTTTTTCCAGCGGCGCAAGACCGCCGTGGTCTGGTTGTCGCCGCGCTGCAACGACTCAAGGTAAAGACGCGAGCCATTGAAGACGTCGTTGCCATACGACCATTGCAGGAAAATGCTGAGGTCAAAATTTTTGTAGTTGAACGTGTTGGTAAAACCGCCAATGAATTTGGGGTTGGGATTACCCACCACGGTACGGTCATCCGTCGTGATCTCGCCGTCGTGGTTGGTGTCGGCAAAAACAATGTCACCGGTTGAGGGATCTACGCCCAGGGATTTGAGATCGTAAAAAACACCGATGGGCTGTCCTTCCATGATGCGGTTTCCTCCACGGCCGGCATCATCCAGGGGTTGACCTCCGTAAAGCTTTGTCACTTTATTCCGGTTTGCCGAGACGTTCAACCGCGAGGTCCACTGCAGGTCGCCAAAGCGATTGGTATAACCCAGGCTTATTTCGATCCCCTTGTTCTCGAGCGCACCGACGTTTTGATAGGCGCCGGAAAATCCCGACGACGGCTGTACCGGTCGGTCTTGCAGGAGATCCTTGGTTTGTTTGTTATAATAGTCGAAGGAAAGTGTGAGCCGGTCTTCGAACAACCCCGCATCGATGCCCACATCAAACTGGGCTGTACTCTCCCACTTCAGGTCTGGGTTGGGGATTTGTGTGGGATAGATCGCCGGCGCCCCGTGATACGAAGCCGTGCTATACATCCCCTGGTATGAAAAAGCCCTGATGTCCTCATTCCCTAACAGACCATAGCTCGCCCGCAGTTTCAATTCCGAAACCACCGACAAGTTGTCTTTTATAAAATCCTCTTCCGCCATGCGCCATGCCACGGAAGCCGCAGGGAAGAAACCGTTCTTGTGGTTGGGTCCGAAGTTCGACGAGCCATCAATTCTTCCCGACAGCGACACGATGTAGCGGCCGTTGTAGTTATAGTTTATGCGGCTAAAATACGAACGCAACCCATGGTCCAGTGCGGTGGCGGTAACATCCACTTTTGTGGCGGCCGAGTTGATGTATTGCAGGTTCTCGTCGGCATAGTCCTGACCGCGCATGTAGGAGTTGCGCATCTCTTTTTTCTCAAAACTGTAGCCCACCACGGCGTCGAGGTTGTGCTGGCCGAACGACGTCTCATACCGCAGCATGTTGTTGCTTACGATGTTGAGCACGTTGGTATAGGTTTCAAAACCAAGACCGTTGTATTTCTGCCCTTGTACGGTATTGAACTCGAACGCATGTTCGCGAAGGTTATAGAAATCTACACCCCACTTCGTGGACACCGTCAACCCGGGAAGGATGCGGTAGTCGGCAAATACGTTGCCCAGGGTGCGATAGGTAAAGTTTTCGTTGGTCGCTTCGTTGGCTATGGAGACCGCGTTGGAATACGGGCCGCTTTGGTTATAACTGCCATCTGCGTTATAAACCGAAATCACCGCAGGCGTAGAGATACCGTTGGGCAGAGGACCATGCAACGAGGCGTCGCCTTCCACGCGGTTGGACTTGGAATACGTGAGGCCTATGCTCGTGCCCACGTTCAGGCGGTCGGTCACTTTATGATCGACGTTGATCCGTGCGTTGACCCGTTTGAAGGCCGTGCCGATGAGGATACCATCCTGATCAAAATAATTTCCAGAGATAAAGAATTTTGTCCGGTCATTGCCACCGGTAGTCGACAACTCATAGTTTGACATGGGGGCCGTGCGAAAGATCTCCTTCTGCCAATCCACATCGACGCCCGTGTCGGGGAGCTCCACGCCGGTAAGATCCTTGCGATAGTCTCTCCATTGCGCGGCATTGAGCATGTCGAGCCGGTTCCAAACTTGTTGAAAGCCTTTGTACATATTGAAGTTCACGGTCGACTTGCCGGTCTTCCCGCGCTTGGTGGTGATGAGCACAACACCATTGGAAGCGCGCGCGCCATACACGGCAGATGCCGCGGCATCTTTCAACACGCTCAGGGATTCAATATCGTTCGGGTTCAAATCCGACAAGGCGTTGATACCCTGGCCTTCGTAGCCGATCTGGGCAAAGTCGCCCGTGATGATCGGAATACCGTCGATAACATAAAGGGGCTGCCCCGATCCGCTCAGCGACGTATTTCCGCGAATGCGAACCGACATGGCGCCACCCGGTGTACCCGAATTCTGGCTCACCTGTACGCCCGTAGTTTGCCCTT
>CBIHQM010000196.1:0-11955 GCA_966211885.1 uncultured Chryseolinea sp. | reverse complement strand
AGGCCAAAGATAGGCTTAGGCCCTGATGGAAACATGCTGGAAGAGGTGTGGGTGTGAGGGGTTGGGTGTGGGTCAGTTTGTGGGCTAATTCATATATTGGGGAATTGAATTCTCCAGGTTCTTAAGCTTGGAAAAACTGAACCAAACCTCTGCATTGTGAAACGTTGTTTTATTTGCTTGATCCTTCTTTTTGGATGTTCGTTTCATTCGAAAAATGAAAAAGATACAGCGCAGATCAGCGCGCTTACTCCTACTTTTACAACGTATTTGTCGCTGTACTTGCCGGCCGGCGCGAGCATAGCCAATTCCCGGATTGAGGAGCTAGCAAAACAATCATTAAAATCTTTTGTCCATGCGCTTCCCTCGGACTCCCTTTCTAAGCTGGTCGATAGCTTCTATTTTACAGAAACGCAAAAAGACAACGCCGACTTCAGCCTTCCCAACGTTGCCGACATGCCGTCGTCATTTTTCCATCTGACGGGTGCTGAACTTGAAGAATTTTCCCATTCACAGAAAAGTATTGACATGGTGTTCGTCGGCACTGGCGACAACGTGGTCGCCAAACGAAAACAGATCACCGACTTCATCTATTCCCTCACTCAAGACAATAAAGTTGTCATTGCCGATTACTCCACCCTCGAGTTTTACAGTCCCGCTACCTGGCGAGAGTTTCGGGTCGATGCCTTCCTGGACAACACCATAGACATCAGAGGTCACGTGACCATACACACCTATCGTGATGGCGAATTTTGTCGCGCCGTAACCTTAGGGATGACCGGATTTTCGTTGCCCGAAATTTCAGTGGCCCGTTTCCCCTGCTCGGATCAAAATGCCTTTGCCAATCTGGTAAATGTCGTGGCGCAAACCTTGGTCGAGCATCCCGTCATGAGCAACGACTCCACATTGGTGATCGCGTTAAAGAAAATCAAGAACAAAACACTCCGGGAGTTCCTCCTCTCGACCACGAAAGACAACGCTTTGTTGACAGCTTCCGTGAAACTAAAAGCAGTATCGCCAGAAGAAGGCGACAACTCCTGGTCTCAGCTGCTGATCGCCTTTGAAAGCCCGGACTATTCTTCGCCCCAGGAGGAAGCCAACAAGACCGTCGCCGATCTCTTTGGCGCCGAGGAATCTTATACCGTAGCCAAACACGACGATGAGCTTTTGCTGGCCAGCGGAAATGCGAAACGGCGTCTTCCAGAACTCAGAGCCCTCTTCAGCAAAGGCCTGGCGCCCGGGTATTCGATCATGGTAAAGAAACCTTTTGAAACGGCCAGTGGCAACGAGTGGATGTGGATAGAGGTGACTCAATGGGAAGGCGAGCAAATGACCGGCATTCTGCAAAACGACCCCTATGAAATTCCCGATCTGAAAGCCGGCGCCGTGGTGATCTTCAGCGAATCGGAAGTGTTTGACTATATTCTGAATAAACCGGACGGAACCTCGGAAGGAAATGAGACGGGGAAGATATTGGAAAGAAGGGAGTGATTTAAACGGTTAGGATTATTGTATTAGTCTTCGTTGTTGGCCCTGAACGCTTTGTGAGATAGGGAGACTTGTTTTAAATTCTTATGGGCCTTGACAGCCTGAAAAGCTATAGTAAAAATGACATTGACGGGTGCTTTTGCGACAAAAAAAACGCAATGTGCGGCCGCTCGATAGAAGCGGAAAGAATTACAACGGTGTGGCTGAGTAAAATGAGGAAATCGTCGTCGTACAGACTTTGTTATACGTATGATTATGTATATATTTAGAATATCAACCATCACGATATGAAAAATTTTGCCAACATAATTCCCATTGTTACCGATATGATATCGGGGGCATTTGGGGGCGCCGTTATTGGCGATTGGATTGGAGGATTCCGTGGTGCAATATTAGCTGCAAGTTTAGGGGCAATCTACATGCTGTTCTATGGCATACATGTTATGCGACAACAAAAGATTCATGAAAAATCAACCAAAGTTTTACCGGATTGACTTTTGATCAAATTCTGAGCAATTCGCTCTACATCGGAATTGCTGTCGCCATTATTCCTTGTGCGATCTATATGTGGAATCATCGGTCAAAGGCCGTTTTTTTTAATGTGGCGAGCATCGTTCTTATTTCACAGGCGGTTGTTGGCGGACCTTTTCTTTGCCTGAAGGCATTATTCCTGCCCAACTGCGACTTTAGTTTATCTGAAAAATTATATGTGCTTATTGGGGGGATTGCTGTCGTCTGGAACGCCGTTATTTCATTGTCCAAAATTATTACCAAACCAAAAGCCTTGGGTTAATTTTGTCTTCGGTCTCGACCTATTGCCGCTACTCTTAAGAAATAACTAAACAAAAGATCCTACCGCGAAACCCGCTTTCGTCTATGCGTCAGATCATAGGCAACGATCCCCAGCACGGGGACGGCAACGACGACGAAGGCCCAGCCTCGTTTGCGTTGACATCTGCTAGTTTTGAAGACATCATTCAGGACAATCGAAGAAACGCAGCCATGCACAACGGCCGCCGCACTCAGCGCAAAACCTATCATACCACAGTTTAAAAAATTTAACTTCTGGAATTGAATTTCGGAAGTCAAGATTAACTGATGGCAAACAGCAGGTTAATAAATCTTTACGTGTAAGGTATTCATAAAAAAAGCGCGGGTTTCAAACCCGCGCCTGGCATTGGATACTTAAAAAAAACGCTAAAACTTAAAAGAAGAATTGCTCCAGAACAATTTTACCATCGCGCACTTCATAGACGGCGATCTCATCCATCTTCATGCGTGGCTGGCCTTTCACGGTCACGTCCATGCCCATCACACACGAGAAAAAGTTACCGGCCACTTGTGGTTTGTTGGTGTAGCCTCCGTGCATTTCCTCCACGATCGATTGCCATTGTTGGGCTTTCTCTTTCACCTGACCAAGGCCTTCCACATTTTGCCAGGTGGACGTGGCGGGTTCAACGCTTTTAACACTTTCGTCGTACAACTCGTCCTGGATCACATCGAATTTTCCTTCCTGGGCCAATTCGAAGAAGCGATCGGCAACCTCCTGGGTTGTCATTGTTTTTTCTTGCGTTGTCATAATTATTGGTTTTTTTATTTTCTCAACGGAAGGTAGGCATAAACTGCGATTAAGCGGATGAAGTATTTGTTAACGTTAGACCCCATACCGCATTTTGGGGAAGGTCTCTTTGCCCAAAATCGATATCTCGCCGGCAAGTGGGCATGAAAGGGAATCAGACAGACGACGCAAGTCAGTCCGAATGCGGGCAAGGGGGAGCGAAATATTTTTCGCAAATGGCACTCATTTTCTTTTTTGTCAGCGGTTTGGTGATAAAGTCTGTCACCGTACTCCACGCTCTTGCTTTTGCCGTGTCATCGCCGTCATCCGAGGTTGTCAGCATAATTATGATCGCCTGACATTGTAATTTTTTATCCAATTCACCGTACTGGGCGAGAAACTCCCACCCATTCATTTCCGGCATATTGATATCGAGGAAAATTAAATCCGTATGCGGTGATTCTATGGCTTTCAAATACGCCAAGGCTTCCATACCGGATTGCTTTTTGGTGATCCTGCTTTCCGAATTGATCTTCCGGATGGCTCTTTCGTGAATAAAATTGTCATCGGGGTTGTCGTCGATCAACATAATTGAATTTAGTTCCTTTTTCATTGTAGGAGTGCGGAGATGGTAAAGTAGAACGTCGCGCCCTGCCCCGGTGTTGATTCAATCCAAATCTCACCACCATGCATCTGAACAATTTTTTTGCAGTTGGCAAGCCCTATCCCGCTGCCTTCGTATTTATCATTGGTATGTAGCCGTTGAAAAATTTCAAAAACCCGATCGAACGATTTGGGATTGATGCCTATACCATTGTCGCTGATCGCGAACCTGAAGGCGTCCTTTATTTTTTCCGCGCTTATGGTTATTTCCGGGGTAACGTCTTTTTTTGCAAACTTTATGGAGTTGATGATCAGGTTTTGAAATATCTGTCGCATTTCGCTCTCGTAAAGATTCAATACCGGCATGTCTGCCACCTGGATCACCGCCCCGGATCGTTTTATCATGGTGGCCAGATCTGCCATCACATCACCGATCAGTTTATTGACATCTACGCTGACGAGTACTTTGTTATGCCCCAACCTGGAAAACGCCAGGAGTGATTTGATCAAAATGCTCATTCGTTCCGTGGCCCGGTTAACAGACTGAAGATACTGATGAGCTTTGTCGTCCAACAACGGCAAATAGTCCTCTTCAAATACGTCCATGTAGTTGGACACGGTGCGCAAGGGTTCCTGCAAATCATGGGACGCCACATAAGCAAATTGCTCCAGCTCCTGGTTATGCTTCCGGAGTGTAGCTTCCTGAAATTTGCGCTCCGTGGTGTCAATAATGGAAGCGAGCACCATCTTCCCTTTGGTTGTCTCAATTGGATTTAATCCTATCTCCACAGGAATTTCCATGCCATTTTTAGCAAGGGCAAAAAGATCACTACCAACCGCCATCGAACGGCTTTCGGGCCGTTTAAAAAAATCATTCCTGTGGCCAGCATGTTGGTTACGGAACCTCTCCGGTATCAACATTTCAAGTTTCTTCCCCATCAACTCCTCGCGATGGTATCCAAAAAGCCTCTCCGTCTGAGCATTCACCAGCGCAATCAATCCATCACTTCCAACCACCACCATGGCACTGGGTGAACACTCCACGACCAAACGAAACTGCTCTTCAGCTTTTGCCAGTTCGTGGTTGGCCATGCCCAGTTCGGCAGCTCTTTTTTCCTTTTCTTCGTTTTGATAAGCAAGTTCGGTGTTGGCAACAATTAATTCTGCCGCCCTATTTTCTTTTTCCCGGTTTTGAATAACAAGTTCCCGGTTGGCGAGAATTAACTCTGCCGCCCGTTTTTCCTTTTCTTCATTCTGAAAAGCCAGTTCCTTGTTCGCAATGACCAATTCTGCTGCCCGATTCTCCTTCTCCTGATTTTGGAAAGCCAACTCTCTGTTTGCAATAATTAATTCCAGCGCCCTTTCTTCCTTCTCGCGATTTTGAACGACAAGTTCCCTGTTGGCAATGATCAACTCTGCGGCTCTTTGTTCCTTTTCTTTGTTCTGAAATACCAGCTCGAGGTTGGCAATGATCAACTCCGCCGCGCGCTTCTCCTTTTCAGCGTTTTGAAAAACCAGCTCTCTGTTGGCAATGACTAATTCTGCCGCGCGCTTTTCCCTTTCCAGGGTCTGGAATTCAATTTCGATCTTGGAGACGAGTGTGGTCATAGAAAAATTATCCGTTTACGATTAACTCATTATCCACTGGCCAGGACTTGCCATATCCTGTGACCGATGAATTTTCAGCACGGGAATCGTTCGTTCGCGCTCACGCCTCTTCAACATTTGTTCGCTCGGAATGGTCACGGTTACCGTGGTACCGATGCCCGCCATAGAAGTGATGGTGATTTTGCCACTAAGTTTTTCAACGATCTCCTTAACGATGTACAGACCCAAGCCGGCGCCTTGACTGGCCTCGGTGCCTCTATAAAACATGTTATATATTTTGGGCAACACTTCTTCTTTTATCCCAATGCCATTATCCTTTATGACGATCACGACATCATCATCTGACGTAGACACTTCAACGCCTATGATCAACTCCCTGTCGTGGCTTCGATAACTTACCGCATTGATCAAAAGATTGCCAAGGATTACTTCTATCCTTTTTATGTCCGAAAAAAAAGGGACGATGGTATTCAAGGTCAGCATCTTCGTAATATCCTCTGCGGGATGGAGATACGCCATTTTTAAAAATGTCCTCCTTATAATTTCCATCCAGTCAAGATAATCACACGTGATCTCGTTTCTTGAATTCCTGGAGTACTCGATGATATCGTTAAGGGTATCGTTTAACCTGGAAATGCTGGTGCGCATCATCGTGTGCAGATCGTTCAATTCCGTTTTACTACTTGAGTTCTCAGCAAGATTAAGCAAGCCGACAACGGACAGCAGCGGGCCGCGCAGGTTGTGCGACACGCTATAAACAAAATTATCCAGTTCCTCATTCTGTTTCCTGAGCGTTACCTCTGCCTCGCGCTTCAATCTTTCGAGGTTCCGCTTTTTTACCGCACTGCGAATCGCGGTAGGCAGCCGCAAAAGATTAGTTTTCAAGACATAGTCGTCGACTCCGTTTTTAAGGCAGGCTATGGCGTACTCGTCCGAGACCGTACCGGTCACCAAGATGAAGGGAATATCCGAGTGCTCTTTCAAACATATCTGAAGGGCCTCGAAGGAATTGAAGCCAGGCATTCCATGGTCCGACAGCACGATGTCCGGCCGGAAACGAGAAAGAGCTTCGTTAAATTCCCCCAGTTTGTCCACACACTCATTCACAAAGGGCAGGTTGCCTTTGCGTAGAACGCGCTCAATTAAATGAACGTCGTCCATATCGTCCTCTACCATGAGGATTCTCAATTCATTTTCATTTTCCATAATAGCAACTCGTAAGCGTTATTCGAACCATGTGCGAAAATCCTTCCCAAGGCGTCTGTGGCACCACCGCGCCGCTTCGACTATTGAAGATCATTTGGACATACATCCTTGGGAATGTATTTACTACCATCATAAAAATCATTGCGATCGTGACCGTTAGCATTTTATCCATAACTGTTTATTTAAAATTTCCAATGACAAACAAGATCCGGTTGCCCATACAGCGTGGGCTTCACCACTATACTTATTCATTCCGTTGAGGTCATACCAACGGGCTGCAATGACTGTGACAACGGGTTACTCATGCAGGAACATCGCCACGAAACGCGCGATGACCGAATCAAAACTTGATTTTCAACCTTTCGGAAACGACTGGTTTTTTCAATGGGATGCACACATGGTCTCGGCCATCCATGCCGGATAAAATGTTCAATATCTGATAGCTGTTGACTACCGAAAGCGGCGTAATAATCGCCACTCGATTTTGAAAGATGAGCCTTACTTTTTCATTTTTTGACCGATCTGTCTTCATCGGGACAAAATGAAAAAAATACAAAAATCAAACCTAACACTTCTGCTATTCCATTGACTCCCTGTGGACTCAATCACAAAGGATTGATAAGAGTCAATGGACAAAGGTAGCCTTTAAGACACAAACAGAACCCTCTTTTACTCCCGGTGTAAGGAAATCGACTCCTGTGTTAAATAACAACCCTTTACTTAAGGTGACACGAACCGTATGTGCCTTCCGGCAACTCAGGGATGATTTACCGCCATATTTCTCCCTTCTGCGACCCCATATTCCCTGTGCTGTATTCCCAAAGACCTCGCAATCCCGACCATATTAACACTTTTACCTTGAAGATGTTGTGTTTCGTGCGTCGATAGTAGACGCCCATCCCATCTGATGATTTGAGATAAGCGTGAATACGCTTCGGAAATTGCCAACCCTCTCGTCGTAATTTTCACTCTCACTGTTCTTCCCTTGTTGTTTGCTGACGGCAGTTCCAAAGCATGGCTGCCATGGCCACAAACAGAACTTGCTTGAATCCTGTTTTCGCACTTCAACAATTAACGATGGCACACCGCAGCGCAATGGAAATCCATGAAACGGGTCAAAAAAAGCCGTATTTTTCATTTTTTATAGTTAACTATACTTGGTTAGACGCCTCAAGGGCGCACTTGACAAAAATGAACGGACCGAAGAACCGAGATGAGACCCTGGGGATATCGGGTAGAAATAGCCTGTCGGATATTCTGAAAAAGTTAACCGACTGGATTGCGCCCCTTCCTACCCAAAGCGAAGAAGTTTCAAGAAAGGCCAAACTCCTGGCGAAGATCGTTCTTTCTATTTTTGTCACGAACACCATCGGTTTTGTCGGGGCCCTGTTGGAGCCCAAGAATGAGCTAAGCGTAACGCTCACGTTCTATGGACTTGCCTATGCCGCCATCATCGGGTTTGTGGTTATGCTCCGGCAGGGAAAGATCAAACTCGCGGGCTGGTCCTTAACCGTCTTCATGTGGGGCATCGTTGCATTTGCCACACTTTTTTTTGGAGGACTGCAGAGCCAGGTGCCGGTTGTGTTTGTGGTGGCGATCATGTTTATGGGCAGTTTTTTAGGCGGACGCTCTGCCGTGATCCTCGCCCTGGTGACCATTGCCTTTCTCGGGTTCGTCGCCTTCCTGGAGGTCAATCATTTGATGCCGGCGCAGCTTGGCCCGGAGTATTCCCCGATCAATGCATGGGGTAGTTTGTGCGTCGCGCTTCTGCTCATGGCCATGTTGCTTCAAAATTCGCTTGCTTCCATCAAGGAGAGCGAGGAGCGATACCAATTGGCCGTGCGCGGTTCGGCCGCTGGACTTTGGGATTGGGACATAAAGACCAACGAGGTCTACTACGGCCGGGGGCTCAAAGAAATGCTGGGCTATGCAGCCCATGAATTTCCATACAATTCCGCCACCTTCAACAACGCCATTCACCCGGAAGACCGTCCTTTGATAAAGGACTCGCTCGACAAGCACTTTCTCTCCCCGGAGAATCGTTTTGATGTTGAATTCAGACTGCGGGTTCGAAACGGAGAATACCGCTGGTTTAATTCACAGGGCGAAGCGGTGCGAAATAAACAGGGCCAGCCCTATCGCATGGTGGGATCCATTGCCGACATCACCAAACGAAAACTCGCCGAAGAATCCATCACGCAAAAAAACGAAGAGCTGATAAAAATAAACGAGGAGCTGGACCGGTTTGTCTACAGCGCCTCGCACGACCTGCGCGCGCCCATAACATCGCTGTTGGGCCTCATCGAAGTGGCCCGCCTGGAAGACGACATCCTGTCCATCAAAAAACTATTGAGCATGCAAGAGCGAAGCCTGATGAAGCTTGACAGTTTCATTTACGACATCGTGAGCTACTCGCGCAACAACCGGGTGGATATAGAAATAGAGAAGATCGACTTCCGGTCATTGTTGGATAACATCTACGATTTACTCCACCATATGGAACCGGGCAAAGGCATCCGGAAAGAAATCGAGATTGATCCTGATCTTTGTTTTTATAGCGACAAGAAACGGATCTACGTGGTGCTCAACAACCTGATCTCGAACGCCATCAAGTACAGCGACCCCACAAAGGAGGATCCGTTCATTAAAATACAAATTGAAAATTCCGGAAATGGCATCACCCTCCGCGTGATCGACAACGGCGAAGGAATAGACGCGGAGTTCATCCCGAAGATCTTTGATATGTTCTATCGGGCCTCGGAGCGCAGCGGTGGCTCGGGCATCGGTTTATATATTGTTAAAGAGGTGGTTCAAAAACTCCACGGGACGATAGAAGTTTTTTCGCAGCGATATCAGGGGAGCGAATTCATTGTGCGGCTGCCGGATATGAAGGGGCGGTGATCGGTCACGCGCGTTCTTAAAATTTAAATTCGCCGTCTTTTCGTGGGCAAGATGCCTTGACCGAATCTGCCCGCTAGTGAACAAAAATTCCCGATTGCGTACTGATGCAAAGAACGCTGACGCGAACCCAGGCTTTCTGGCCGGCATAGTGTGGCATTTCCTTTGGTACGCCTGGTGCGTTGCCTAACAACTTTCCGCCTATGCTTACCAACTATCTAAAAATTGCCATCCGCTCCCTGCTCAACAATAAAGTCTATTCCTTCATCAACATCACAGGCCTCTCTATTGGCATGACGGTGAGCATCCTGATCCTCATTTTTGTGGTGCACGAATATCGCTACGACCGCTTCCATGAAAAGGGCGACCGGATCGTTCGCGCAGAAAAACAGTTCTCGCGCGATGGCCGTTACAGCCTCTATGCCAACCCCGAGTTTGGGCCTACCATAATGCAAACCGATCCCAACGTGATCAACTATGTCCGCACCTTCTCCATGGGACGAAAAGTGGTGAAGACCGACAACACCCACAAGTTTTTTGAAGACCGCTTTCTCTTTGCGGACACTTCCTTTTTTAGCATCTTTTCCTTTCCGCTCATCCAAGGCCAACGAAGCTCCCTGGCGCGACCGCTCACCGTGATCATCACCGAGCAGACCGCGTCACGCTATTTTGGAAAAACCGACCCCATCGGCAAGTTCATCACCCTCGATGGGACCTATACCTTCGAAGTTACCGGCGTTGCCAAGAATCCTCCTTCTCATTCGTCTGTCCAGTTTGATTTTATCGCTTCCTTTCCGTCGCTGTTAACCATGCCCAACGAGCGGAACATCGTCTTGAACAATTCGTCGGGTTTCCCCACCTATCTCCTGCTGGCCAGCGCCGATGCCATCACCGGGGTGCGTCAATCGATCCTTAAAACAACCTATACCAACGACCACATCACCTATTCCCTCCAACCTCTTTTTTCCAATCACTTCAATCTCAATTTTGGCGACGTCGCCAACACACGCTATGTTTTTATTTTTCTTTGTATCGCGTTGCTCATCCTGGCCCTGGCACTGATCAACTACATGAACCTCACCACGGCACGGGCTACCGCACGCGCCAAGGAGATCGGGGTGCGGAAGGTGATCGGGGCCAACCGGAAAACGCTTTCATTCCAATTCTACCTGGAGTCGGCGCTGACCACCATCATTGCCTTTGTGTTGGCCATTGCGCTGATCCAGGTTTTTAAACCCATCTTTCTAAATGTCCTGCAGCAAACTATCGATACAGCGTTCCTTACTTCCCCGGTGTTCCTGACTGTGGTAGCAGGCTTGCTTTTTACCTGCGTCCTTTTGGCGGGCAGCTATCCGGCCCTTGTCCTCCCTCAATTCAAGCCCGTCGAAGTACTGAATGGAAAATTCAGCAGTGCCAACAAAGGTGCGGGAATTCGGAAAGCGCTCACCCTATTTCAGTTCACCGTGTCGATCGCCCTAGCCATTTGCACGCTGGTGATGAACCACCAACTTCAATACCTGCAATCAAAAAACACTGGACTGCAACGCGACCAAGTAATGGTCGTCCCCATCGAGCAGTTTTCTAACGCCGGTTTAACAGCATTAAAAAACGAACTCCAACAACAGACCGGCGTGGAAGGACTGGCGATGGCGTCCGTTCCACTCTATCGCTCGACGATGCCAGGACTCTCGATGGTCACCTCACCCGTTTCCGGAGAAAAAACCGGACTAAAATGGATCATGGCCGACGAGCGTTTCTTTTCCGTGCTGGGCATCGCATGGCACGCAAAACCGGAGACCTCAACGCTCGAAGGAAGTCACATCGTCAACCAATCGGCGGCAGAAGCTTTGGGGATGACCAACTTTCCCGGCGCAGACGACCTGACCATGGGTGGAGATCACGCGCCCGCTGTTACGGGAAAAATCCTGGGTATGGTGAATGACTTCAACTTTGAAACCTTGCGCTCGCCCATTCAGCCGCTCATCGTCAGTGTGGTGGCGGATAGTTTGCTGATCAAAAACGAAAGTCCGTCTTTATACCTGCGCATCGACACCCACGGCGGTCTTCCCGATAAAATCGCGGCCGTCAAAAAGTCATACGAAACCTACGCAAACGACACACCCTTCTCTTACTATTTCCTGGACGACGCTTTCAACGAGTTGCAGAAAGGTGAGCATCGGCTTAGCAAAATATTCACGGTGTTCACAGGCATATCGCTTTGTATTGCTTGCCTGGGACTTTTCGGGCTCGTCACTTTTTCGGCAGAAAACAGGACGAAGGAGATCAGCATCCGGAAAGTGTTGGGTGCTTCTATGACCAACATTCTTATGTTGCTTTCGTCGGAGTTGATTGTACTGCTGTTGTTGAGTATTGTCATAGGCGTGCCAATAGCGTGGTTTTCTATGAAAGATTGGCTTAGTCAGTTCTATTATCAAACCAACATACCGCTATCGTCGATCGTGGTGCCAGCCATGGCGATCATCGCCATCTCACTTTTTGTGATCTGGGCAAAGGCGGTGCGGGTGGCGTTGGAAGATCCGTCGAAGAACTTGAAGCGTGAATGAGGCTCGGCTCAGGCAACACGCGGTTTACCCCCG
>CBIHQM010000195.1:0-12008 GCA_966211885.1 uncultured Chryseolinea sp. | reverse complement strand
TCCGGCACGTCCTTCATCACGCCGGTAACGATATAGGCCGACTGGTTGAGTCGCATAGTCTTCCCCAGCGCCGGCTCATCAGCGAAATATTTTTTCTTCACTTGCTCTGTCAGCACGATCGATCCGGACTTTTGCAGACTGGTCAGCGGATCTCCCTCGACAAAAGGAAAACTAAATACCGAAAAGAATCCTTCATCAGCATAAAAGAAATTGAACTCATTGAACGCAACCGACTGCCCGGCAGGGTTGGTGTATGAAACCGTCAGCGAAGGACTGGCTATTTCTGATTTTGCGAGTCGCGTAAAGTATTCAACTTCCGGAAAATCTTCTTTCAGCATCGGGCCAACGGCAGGACAATTGGCCGCCGAACTCCTGACGATATTTCCATTTTCAGTATAGGCGAGTGGAACGCGGAAGATCCGGTCCACATCTTTGTGGAATGTGTCATAGCTTTGCTCCGCCGTCACAAAGCGATAAATATGCAGCACCACCATCATCCCGATGGCGAGCCCTGCAATATTGATGATGGAGAAAGTCTTGTTCCGAAGGAGATTCCTCCACGACACGAGAAAGTAGGAGCGTAACATAGGATACAGGTCTTGAAAACCAAACTCAGCCCAAATCATGCCAGACAAAAAAAGCGGTAATCTCTGCGGGGATTTATATAAAAATTTAACCCTTGTCGCGCGGTTTTGGGAATAGATGTTCACAGTCGGTCACACCATTCCCTCGACGCCGCTGCGCTTCACTCGGGAACCATAACATGGCGAAGCCGAGAGGGTGTGGATTTTGCAATGACACGATCAGGAATATGTAGCGCAGAAGATAGGGGGCAGGTAGGTCAAACGAAGACCAGCATGCTAGCAAAACCGATCTTCATTCTTCGACACGATAGGACGGACGGGTGCCGTATATGACCATCCTCAGTGAACTTCACCTATTGAAATTGTCTTTTCCTTTTTCACCGGGCGGCTCAAAGGACATTCGTCTATTCCATAGTTGAAATTTTTCATACTTTAGGTCATGAGTAGGTTCATTATGATTGTAAGGAGTATAGGTTGCCTATGGCTATTCCCTTACTGGGCAAGCCCAAGAATGGCTAAAAATATTCTGTTACCGGTTTTAGTAACCGCGGCTGCAACGGTCGCAATCGGTCAGTCAGTCTCCGCAAGGCTCGAGATCGAAGCAATAACAGGTAAAGAATTCGGAAGAGTATTGTCGGTGAGAACTGTTATTACGAATGAAACCAGCAATCATATTTTTCTGACCAACTTCTTAAGCGCTTTGGACATCGAGAGACTAAATGATAAAAATCAGTTTGAAAACTATTTTGACTATTGGTTTGCTACGTTGCTTCATGACTCTACCCGTTCGGTAATAGAAGATCGCTACGGCGTTGGAGCAGAAGGCCATGATGCCACCTATGACATTTATTTTTTAAGAGAACTTGACTTGGCTAATCAGGGCGCCGCGGATGCCGACGTGCTACGCGTTTGGTGTGACAGGCAGATAGATCAAATAGAGACAATCAAAGCTCACGGAGTTATGCAATTTCAAACAAACCTCAATAGTCTACCGCCAGGTAAATATAGACTTCGATTTTTTTATGTAAGCAAGACCGGAGGGGTACCTATTTTGCCAACAGAGGAATTTCGATCATTTATAATACCTGATTCCCTATTGAGCTTTGTAAGATGGACAGATAGTATTGATTCGGGATACATTTATTTGACGATTAGGTAGACATTAGACTATTCAAAATAGCCGCTGTCTTCTAGCTTTTGATGACGTTTAATCATCTGTTCGGTGTATGTATGCGTGAAGTCAATATCGAACCACTGCTCCGTTGGTAATTTTAGCTCTTCAGGGGATGGATAATAAAAAATATATAATCCCAGCGGCTTAGCCTCACCAGTCTTTTTATAGTCCGAGACCTTAAATAACTTGACATTTGAGCTAACATCATTGAGGCTGGAATCGTACAATCTAAACTTTATAGAATCATTGTAACCAGTCTGCCTCGGTATGTAAACTACCCCTTTGGAATTCAGCTTATAATATTCCAGTTCTGGTGTATCCGGTTTTTCAATCGCGAAAATCCATCCACTATAATTCTTAGGCATTGAGACTCTTGTAATGTGGACCGCACATAAGCCAGCAGCAACCATTAGACCGACTACAATTTTCACATTATTTTAACCCCCTGATTCTAGTTTTTTATGCACCGCAGCAATCACCACGACGAGGTTAGCCCTTTTTGAACTGGGGCGCCACTACAAGCTCCTTGCTGCCCGCGGCGTAAGCATAAAACCCTGTCCCGGATTTCACCCCACGATGCCCAGCCTGCACCATATTCACCAGCAGGGGACACGGCGCATACTTCGGATTGCCAAACCCCTGGAACAGTACTTGTAAGATGGCCAGGCAAACATCCAGCCCAATAAAATCCGCTAATTGCAACGGCCCCATCGGGTGAGCCATGCCGAGCTTCATCACCGTGTCGATCTCTTCTACACCAGCCACGCCTTCGTGTAGCGTGCAGATGGCCTCATTGATCATAGGCATGAGAACGCGGTTAGCCACAAAACCAGGATAGTCATTCACCTCCACCGGGACCTTGCCCAGGGCGCGCGAAAGATCCATCACCGTTTGCGTCACGGCATCAGTTGTCGTGTATCCCCGGATCACCTCAACCAGCTTCATCAGCGGAACAGGATTCATAAAATGCATTCCGATCACTTTGCCCGGCCGTTTCGTAACGGAAGCGATCTTCGTGATGGAAATAGAAGATGTATTAGATGCCAGGATAGCTTCAGGCGCGGCATGCGCATCAAGCTCGCGGAAGATATTCAATTTCAAATCGACGTTCTCCGTGGCCGCTTCCACCACCAGTTCTGCCTGGGCAATGCCCGCTTTCAGATCGGTGAACGTGGTGATCAACGACAGCGCCTGTTGTTTGGTCTCCGCCGTCAACGTGCCCTTCTCCACCTGGCGCGACAGGTTCTTGTCAATGGTGGCCACCGCTTTTTTCAGGGCGTCTTCCGAGACATCGATCAGGGATACTTTATAACCATATTGAGCAAAAACGTGGGCGATACCATTTCCCATGGTGCCCGAACCGATAACTGCAATGTTCTTCATGCAAAAAGGATTTAGGGTGCCTGATTACGGAGGCAATATGGGCAAATGCCGCTAACGGAAAAAATCAATCCTCGATGGCAAGCTCCTTGGCCAGGCCCATGGCATTGAACCGGATGGCCAGCCGTTTGGTCCCCGGGTTGGCCGATGCACAGGCGGGCGCGGGCTGAACAAAATAGTAAAAGAATTTCTGGTTGCGCTTGTACAGCTCGTTCTGATCGGGCTTACCCAACACGGCCACAATATCGTCCTCGCTAAGGGCCAGCAGTTTATCCTTTTGTTGTTCGATCAACGCTGCCATGGCCATGCGCTTGTCGCCACAGGCGTTCTTATCGTCTTTCCAGGCCGCAAGATCAACACCGTCCAGGGTGGGCAAGGCTTTGCCGCACGACGCCACCAAACTTTCCACAACCACCACACTAAGCCAAAGCCATCTGCGCATATCGCTTTTGAATAAAGTAAAACCAGCTCGCCGAGATCAAAAAATAGGCAGCGGCCAGCAAATATAACCAGGAAGCCCAGCCATTCATAAAACAAAGCACCGCCAACAGCCCGGGAAAAACAAAAATACGCACCCATTCCAGATACTTGGCCCAGGCCCGGTTCTCGAACAAGACCCCGGCATTGACCACTACCACACAGACCAACAGGCTGATAAGGCCCTTTTCACCCAGCGAAAACTTCCCGGCATTAAAAAGAAACAACGCCGTGCCTACCAGGCAAAGCACGTATTGGAAGACCACATAATAGTTGAGCAGGGCAGGAGCGGGGGTGTCGTATTTCTTATACGTCGATTTATCGACCGCGGGTGCCGGCCGGTAGCCCCCGAGGTAGTCGGGAAGCCAGCCTGGTTTTTTGAAGAGGTAGCGGAATTTGTCATACCACTTGGAGATGCGCTTCAGGTCGTGGGCCATCTCCACATAGTGGCTCACGTTGGCAAAGACCGGGTTCCAGCTGTTGATGGGTTTGGTGATGCCATAGGTCGGTTTCTCTTCTTCGGGTTGAAAGGTGCCGAACATCTTGTCCCAGATGATGAGTGAGCCTGCGTGGTTCTTGTCAATGTATTTCGGGTCGCGTCCGTGGTGCACGCGGTGGTGGGAGGGCGTGTTGAAAACATACTCAAACCAACCCATTTTACCGATGGTCTCCGTGTGGATCCAAAACTGGTAAAGCGTGTTTAAAGCCGATACAAGCGCGAAATGGAGCGTATCGAACCCCAAAAAAGCAATCGGGAGACTAAACGCAAAGGTCCACACCACCTGCAGGGAGCTTTGCCGCAGTGCTACCGACAGGTTGTATTCTTCACTCTGATGATGCACCACATGTCCGCCCCAAAAAAGGTTGATCTCGTGGCTCATGCGATGGGCCCAATAGTAGGCCAGGTCCACCAAAAGGAATAAAACGAGCCAATACAACACCTTCCCAATGGCCGGCATCGTTTGCAGGTTCCACGAGAAAAAAGCAAAATTCTCGAACAGGACCTGGTAAATGCCGATAGCGAAGATCTTCAAAAACAACCCCGACAATTGCGAGGTGATGCCGCAGCTCAGGTTGGCAATAGCATCGGGCAAGCGGTAAAGATCCTTATGGGTGAATCTTTCCACCACCAGTTCAATCCCGATCAGGATGAAAAAAATAGGGATGGATAGAACAATGGGGTTTACGTTCAAGGCTATTTATCGTTTAATTTGCACCCAAATTTAACAAACATGGGGTTAAAGATTTTAAAGGGCATTTGGTTTCTTTCGGTGATCGTGGTGGTGATAGATGTCTTATATGTTTATGCAAGCCTTCCGGAACATGTTGTCATTCAGGAGGAAGCGACCGGCATGACCGCCATTGGCCGCGACCCGTTCTTCTACGGCGCCATCTCCTTCATCATCCTCACCAACGCCCTGGTCTTCCTCATCGCCAAAGTATTTGCCCACCGGCCCGACTTCCGGACCTGGTTTTATGGCTTTATGGTGGTGCTGAACTTCTTTTTTGTGATGTCATTGAGCTTTATTTCCCTGTATAACAGCAACGAAAAATTCGACTACAGCCGGATCGATTTCGCGATCTATGGAAGTGTGATCCTGATCGTGGTCTGGGCCCTGGCGTGGCCGGTGTATAGTCTGTACAGGAAATTTTCAGCTAAATCTTAGATTAAGACAATGTTTTCAAATATCTGACTATCACTAACTTATAGTGATACAGTTAATGTATTTATAAAAATTAGAAACATGAAAAACGCTGGAACTGATTTTAAAAATTGTTTTATTCGTCGCGAATTGATCAATACGTTCAGGAATGCCCCCGGAAAGATGATTTCCGCGACTTTTTAAAACGCAAGAATTGATTTTTTGAGCTTGTATCATTCTTTAACTTATTCCGGAAACGTGTTATGGGAAAAGCAGAAAAACCTTCGGCTATGCTAGAATATAATGAATCGAGTATCAAGTCGCTCGACTGGCGCGAGCACATCCGTCTCCGCCCGGGGATGTATATCGGGAAACTGGGCGACGGCTCTTCCAAGGACGACGGCATTTATGTGCTCGTAAAAGAAGTGATGGACAACTCCATCGACGAGCACATGATGGGCCACGGCAAGACCATCGAGGTGAAGATCACCGATCAAAAAGTGACCGTACGCGACTATGGACGCGGTATTCCACTCGGCAAGGTGGTCGACGTCGTGTCCAAGATCAACACCGGTGCGAAATACGACAGCGGCGCCTTCCAGAAGTCGGTGGGTTTGAACGGCGTGGGTACCAAGGCGGTGAACGCCCTCTCCAACTACTTCAAAGTACAGGCTTTCCGCGAAGGGCAGGCCAAGCTGGCCGAGTTCAAAAAAGGCGTGCTCACCAACGACGCGCGCGTCACCAAGACCGACGAGAAGAACGGTACCCTGGTGGAGTTCGAGCCCGACAACAGCATGTTCAAGAACTACCACTTCATTCCCGAATACCTCGACGACCTCATGTGGAACTACGCCTTCCTCAATGCCGGTCTCACCGTCCTCTACAACGGCAACAAGTACTTCTCGAAAGACGGTCTGCTCGATCTGCTAAAGCAAAAGACCGACGCGGAAGATCTTCGTTATCCCATCGTCCATTTGAAGGGCAACGACATCGAAGTAGCCTTGTCGCATGGCAATCAATACGGTGAAGAATACTATTCCTTTGTGAACGGTCAGAACACCACCCAAGGGGGAACGCACCTTGCCGCCTTCCGCGAAGGCATCGTAAAAGGCGTGCGCGACTTCTACAAGAAAGACTATGACGCGGCCGATATCCGCGCCAGCATCGTGGCGGCCATCGCCGTGCGCGTACAGGAGCCGGTGTTCGAATCGCAGACCAAGACCAAGCTGGGCTCGACCAACATGGCGCCGGATGGAGCGACGGTGAGAAGCTTCGTAGGCGACTTTGTTGCGAAAGAGCTCGAGATCTATTTACATAAGAACCCGATCGCTGCCGATGCCATGTCGAAACGCATCCTGCAATCGGAACGCGAACGGAAAGAGATCGCCGGCATAAAAAAACTTGCCAACGACCGCGCCAAGAAAGCCAACCTCCACAACCGGAAGCTCCGCGACTGCCGCTACCATTTCGACGAAAAGAACGAAAAAGGAGTAGACTCCATGATCTTCATTACCGAGGGCGACTCGGCCAGCGGATCGATCACCAAGTCGCGCAGCGTGGAAACACAAGCCGTTTTCAGCTTGCGGGGTAAGCCCCTGAACTGTTATGCGCTGACCAAAAAAGTAGTATACGAAAACGAAGAGTTCAACCTCCTCCAACACGCGCTCAACATCGAGGACGGCCTCGAAGGCCTTCGCTACAACAAAGTGATCGTCGCCACCGATGCCGACGTAGACGGCATGCACATCCGCTTGCTGCTGATGACGTTCTTCCTCCAATTCTTCCCCGAGTTGGTAAAGGCCGGGCACGTGTTCATTTTGGAGACGCCACTGTTCCGCGTACGCAACAAGAAAGAAACCATTTACTGCTACAGCGAGGAAGAAAAACAAGCTGCGGTGGCGAAGCTGGGATCAAAACCCGAGATCACCCGCTTCAAAGGTTTGGGCGAGATCTCGCCGGATGAGTTTGGAAACTTCATCGGTGAAGACATCCGCCTTCAACCCGTGTTGATGGGCAAGGAAGGACACCTCAACAGGATCCTCGAATTCTACATGGGCAAGAACACCCCCGATCGCCAGGGATTCATCATCGACAACCTGCGCATCGAATTGGATAAGGTGGAGGCCAAGGAAGAGGTTGTTGTTGCGGAAGAAGAAGCTTAAGTGGAATATTGAAAAAAGATATTAACGAGAGAAGAAGCCATAGATCATGAGCAAAAAAGAAAAACCCAAAGCCGCGCCCCCCTATAGACCCCCCGTGCCGCCACAGGATGGAGAAGGCGGCGGTGAGGTGCACTCGGTCGCCATCGACGGTTTATACGAAAGCTGGTTCCTGGATTATGCATCCTATGTAATCCTGGAACGTGCTGTTCCCAAGATCGAAGACGGTTTCAAACCCGTGCAGCGCCGCATCATGCACTCGCTGAAGGAAATGGACGACGGCCGGTTCAACAAGGTGGCCAACGTGATCGGTAACACGATGCAATATCACCCCCACGGTGATGCCGCCATCGGAGAGGCCATCGTCAACATCGGCCAGAAAGATATCCTCATAGAAACCCAGGGCAACTGGGGCGATGTGCGCACCGGCGACGGCGCGGCCGCCCCGCGTTACATTGAAGCCCGGCTTTCCAAATTCGCCCTCGATGTGGTCTACAACCCGCAAACCACCGAGTGGCAACTCTCTTACGACGGCCGCAAGAGAGAGCCGGTCACGTTGCCGGTGAAGTTCCCGTTGTTGCTCGCACAAGGCGTGGAGGGGATAGCCGTGGGGTTATCCACCAAGATCCTGCCCCATAACTTTAACGAGCTCATCAAAGCCTCGATCGACGTCCTCAAAGGCAAGAACCCGAAGGTCTATCCCGACTTCCCTACAGGGGGTACAGGCGATTTTACCGACTACAACCAAGGGCTTCGCGGCGGCAAGATCAAGGTCCGCGCCAAGATCGAGATCGTCGATAAAAAGACCCTGATTATCAAAGAGATACCATTCTCTACGACAACCACTTCTTTAATGGAGTCGATCGTGAAGGCCAGCGAGAAGGGACAGATCAAGGTGAAGCAGGTGATCGACAACACGGCCAAGGACGTGGAGATCCAGATCCTGTTGCAACCCGGGCAGTCGCCCGAGATCGCGATGGATGCCCTCTATGCGTTCACCGATTGTGAGATCAGCATCTCGCCCAACGCCTGTGTGATCATCGAAGATAAGCCCACCTTCCTCACCGTAGGCGACATCCTCAAATACAACACCCGTCAAACGGTCGAGTTGCTGAAAAGGGAACTCGAGATCCGGAAAGGCGAATTGATGGAGAAGATCCTCTTCTCGTCGCTTGAAAAGATCTTCATCGAAAACCGGATCTACCGCAACATCGAAGAGGCCGAAAGCTGGGAGGAAGTGATCGAGACGATCGACAAAGGCCTGAAGCCCCACAAGAAAAAATTCTACCGCGAGATCACCCGCGAAGACATCATCCGCCTGACGGAGATCCGCATCAAACGCATCTCGAAATTCGACTCGTTCAAAGCCGATGAGATGCTGCGCGACCTGCAGAAAGAGTTGAAGGAAACCGAGCATAACCTGAAGAACCTCACGGACTATGCCATCGCCTACTATCAAAACCTGCTAACCAAATACGGCAAAGGACGCGAACGCAAGACCGAGATCAAGAGCTTCCAGTCGGTGACCGCCGTGGAGGTGATTGCCAACAACCAGAAACTGTATGTGAACCGTGCCGACGGCTTCGTGGGCTACGGTCTAAAACGCGACGAATACATCGCCGACTGCTCCGAGCTCGACGACATCATTGCCATCCGTAAAGACGGCAAGATGCTCGTGTCGCGCATCCAGGAGAAAGCCTTCATGGGCAAGGACATCCTGTTCGTGGGCATTTGGAAAAAGGGCGACGAGCGCATGGTCTACAACGTGATCTATTCCGATGGAAAGAGCGGCCAGGGCTTTGTGAAACGTTTTAACCTGCCGGGGATGATCCGCGACAAGGAGTATGACCTCACACAGGGCAATCCGAACTCGAAGCTCTACTATGTATCGGGCAACCCCAATGGCGAGGCCGAGCAAGTGGAGGTGAAGTTGTCGCAGTCCAGCAGTGCCCGGAAGAAGATATTCAAATTTGATTTTGCGGAATTGGAAGTGAAAGGCCGTGGCGCGAGGGGTAACATCCTCACCAAATACCCGCTGCGGAAAGTAGACTTCCTCAAGGCCGGCGGCTCCACGCTGAGCAAGCTCGACCTTTGGTACGATGCCGATGCGGGTCGCATCAATAAGGAAAAGCGCGGCAAGTACCTCGGCAAATTCGAAGGCGACGACCAACTCATCGCTTTTGGCCGCAATGGCACCTACAAGATCACCAGCTATGACATCACCAATCGTTACGAACCCGAGAAGACGTTGCTCGTAGAGCGCTTCAATCCGGAGAAACCCGTCTCGGCGGTCTATGTCGATGGCGAAAGCAAGCAATTCATGGTGAAGCGTTTCCTCATCGAGACCAGCACCGCCGACAAGGAATTCGGTTTCATCTCCGAAGGCATTGGGTCGCGCCTGGTGGTGGTGACCACGTCCGAGACACCGGAGGTGGAAGTGACCGAAGTGAAAGGCAAAGACAAAGAGAAGGTGACCGACACGGTGAACCTGGAGGAGATCGTGGAAATAAAAGGCTGGAAAGCGCTGGGCAACCGCCTCAGTCAAAACAAGGTCACGAATGTGACGTTGGTGGCCGAACCGGAAGAAACAGGTTTTGAAGAAGGAGATGAGGAGAACAACCTCGTGGAGGCAGCGGAAAGCGGCCAAAAAAAAAAGAAGAACCTGACCACAACCAGTGGATCGAAGAAGGGGAGCAAGCCAGCCTCTTCGCCGAGCCCGAAAAGCCAAAACACCAAGTCCCCGCAAACCAGCAAGGCGAAAGCCAGCGGCCAAAAGTCAAAGTCGAGCAGCAAGACCTCTTCGGCCAAGCCCAAAGCCGCAGCCAAGAAAGCGCCGGCGAAGAAAGCTCCCGCCAAAAAGGCCCCGGCCAAGAAGGTGAAAGCCAAAAAAGCGACGGCGAAGAAAGCGGCAAAACCGGCGAAAGCAGCGAAGAAAAAACGCTGAGGGACGGCGACCATGAAGGTGGCAAGGCTTTTGGTGTAGGTGAAACGATTGATCTTGATTTATAACGAAGCATTCCGGTATTCACCGGAGTGTTTCGTTTCACTTTATAAAAGTTATCTACCTTTGCTTGCATGAAGACTCTCATTATTTCCTTTGGCTTGTCTATGGTTGTCACCCTCGTCATAGCGCAAGAGCCGGAGATCCTCGCCGAAGGCAAGGTCACCGACTCGCGGACCAACAAGGGCATCAAAGCCAACGTCAAATACAGCAGCATCCCGACGGGAAGCATCTTCGGGCGCTTTAACGACAGCACGTTCTCGTTCCCGATCTTTGGCACCGCCAAATACCAGATCACCGCCGAAGCCACTGGTTATAACCCCCGCACCGTCATTGTCGATCCCAAAGACATCGACGCCAACCGCAAAGTGCTCCGCGACATCTCGCTGACACCCACCGGCCAAACCATGCGATTGACGCACCTGATTTTCGCGCAAGGCAAATCCACCATCGACCCGAAATCGTTTGGCGAGTTGGATGAGGTCGCCCAAATGATGAAGGAAAACACCAAGATCGTCATCCAATTGGAAGGCCACACCGACAACCAGGGCAGCAGCAAGGCCAATCTTGCGTTGTCGGAAGAGCGCGTAGAAGCCGTGAAGAAATACCTGGTCAACAAAGGCATCGCCAAAGACCGCGTGAAGACAAAAGCGTTTGGCGGCAGCCAGCCCCTCTCCAACGAAATGACCCAGGAAGCCCGCGCCCTGAACCGGAGAGTCGAAATGCGCATCCTGAAAGACTGATGATCTTCCTTTCCTGATCACCGATTGCGCCGCAGCATCCATGTGCAGGCGTATTGCGTCGGCGCAATTGAACTTAGCCCTGCTTAAGTTTTAAAAACCGTTTCTCCACCAGGAACCAGGATAGCATCGCTATGGGTAATGTGCAGAGAAGGCAAATGAAAAAAGTGACCGGTATGGAAAATCTATTCCCTATAGCGGTATAGACAATCTGTTGAACGGGAAAACCGAAAAGATAAAGGCCGTATGAAAAATCGCCGTACCGTCCAAACCTCGCCGTAAACGCGGGTGAATCACTGTCACCGATAATTACCGTTACCGGCGGAAGCAGCAGGATCAGGAATACAATATGATAGGTGCACAGGAAAATGGAGAGGCCGAATACGATCAGCGCGATCAGGCCCATCCGCGGGAAGGACGACAACCGGTGCTTCCATCCGTTCATGGCAGCGCCACAAAAAAAGCAATACCCAAAGACAATGAAGTAATGCGCCGAGAGGTAGATAAAGGGAAATGTAAAATTGTCGGCAGTCAGAAAGATTTGCTGCAGAAGAAGGAGCACTAGAAAGCACACCCAGAGAACCGCAGCGATCCTTCGCCGGATGGTAAAGAACAGCACGCCCAATACGGCATACATAGTAAGTTCGTAGGGTATCGTCCAAAGAGAACCATTGACGATGGGTTGTTTATGATTTTCGAATACGCCCGGTAAATCATATTGGGTCCAAAGACCACTTACGTTTCTCAAGTAGGTGTAAGTGATTGGCGACGAGAAGTAAGTCATCAACTCCTGCGAACTCAGAAATGCAAGAAAGATGGAGCTTACGATCACAACAAAGATCAACCCGGG
>CBIHQM010000194.1:0-12059 GCA_966211885.1 uncultured Chryseolinea sp. | reverse complement strand
GCGTCACTCTCTTCGCTAACGAGATCACAGACTAAACTGGTGAATGTTACATCATTGTTTGGAATGGGAAATGAATACATATCCTTATATTTTGGTTTCGGAGTCAGAAGTTAATTTAAACTAATTGGTTCTAAATATCTCCAGTCTACCTAAAATTCCTCCCCTCCGGAAAGATCTTCCCTTGCACCACTTCCTGTTCCTCCGTTTTCTTCACCAAAAAAGGCGAAGTCTTCTCATCCGAACGCGACATGGGCGTCAACACCAGGTCTTCATCCTTCCATGCGGTGAGCCTTTTCAAGAGCCCTGAGAAATTATAACAACGCCTCACGATTACATGGATCACCTCCCCTTCCCGTTGCAGTTGGCCTTCGACCATGAGTAGGCGGGATTGGATAATTTCCTTTCGATATTGATCAAACAACTTTTGAAAGACCACCAGGTTCGACGTTCCGGTCTCGTCTTCGATGGTGATGAAACAAATGCCACTCGCCGTCCCGGGGCGTTGCCTGACCAGGATGAGACCGGCGACTTTCACCAGGTCTCCATTCTTTGCCGCTTCGAGCGAAGAAACAGGACGCACGTTAAATTTGTCGAGTTGCTCACGGATAAAGCTCACCGGATGCGCCTTTAACGACAACGACATTGCCGCATAATCATGCACCACATGTTCCGACAAGGCCATGGTGGGCAGTTTTATTTTTTCCTCTGCATCATTGGGAGACTGGCCGGAGAAAAGTGCCATCGGTTGGTCCTTTGTCGATACTTCCCATAGCGCCTTCCGACGGTCGTGGTCGATGGAACGGAAGGCATCGGCGTCGGCTAGTTTTTCGAGGGCGGCTTCGGAGAGGCCGGTTTCGCGAAGTTCGTGAATGGAAGTGTAGCCGGTGTTCCGCTTCTCGATCAACAGTTGCATATCTTCTTCGCGCAAACCTTTCACCTGGCGAAAGCCCAGGCGCAGGGCGCAGTGTTGACCTGATTTTTCTTCCAGGAGGTTGTCCCAGTTGGAATGGTTGATGTCTACCGGGCGTACATCCACACCGTGTTTTTGGGCATCGATGATGATCTGTGCAGGCTGGTAGAAACCCATGGGCATGCTGTTGAGCAAGGCGCATGCAAACACGTCGGGGTAATAACATTTGAGCCAGGAGGAAACATAGACCAACAGGGCGAAGCTAACGGCGTGGCTCTCCGGGAAGCCATAGCTGCCAAACCCTTCCAACTGCTTGAACACGCGGCGTGCGTATTCTTCGCTATAGCCATTGTGCGTCATGCCGGCGATCAATTTCCTTTCAAAGTTGGCGATCACGCCCTTTGCTTTGAAGGTGGCCATGCTCCTGCGCAACTCGTCGGCTTCGGCTGGGGTGAAGCCGGCCGCCACGATGGCGATCTTCATGGCTTGTTCCTGGAACAACGGTATGCCTAGTGTCCGGCCTAAGATCTCTTCCAGTTCTTTTGAGGGATAGTCTATGGGCTCTTCCCCGTTTCGGCGGCGCAGGTAGGGATGCACCATGTCGCCCTGGATGGGGCCGGGGCGTACGATGGCCACTTCGATGACCAGGTCGTAGAAACATTTTGGCTTGAGTCGCGGCAGCATGGATTGTTGTGCGCGGCTTTCGATCTGGAACACGCCGATGGTGTCGGCATGGCCCACCATGTCGTAGACGGCGGGATCGTCTTGCGGGATGTTGGCCAGCGTGAGTTGGCGGCCGTAATGGGTCTTGACAAGATCGAACGCTTTCCGGATGCAGGTGAGCATACCCAGGGCGAGCACGTCTATTTTCAGAAAGCCCAGGGCATCGATGTCGTCTTTGTTCCATTCGATGCAGGTGCGGTCTTCCATGCGTGCGTTCAAGATGGGACAGAGGTGAGACAGCTCACCTTGCGTGATGACAAAGCCACCGGTGTGCTGTCCCAGTTGACGGGGAAAGCCCATGAACTGTGCGGTGAGCTGCAATACTTTTTGCAGCGTGGGGTCGTCGGGGTTCAGGCCCTGGCTGGCGATGCGGTTGCGGTCAAACCCTTCGTCGGCAAAATCCCAGATCAAACCCGAGAGGCGGTTGACGGTGTCGACCGACAGTCCCATGGCTTTGCCCACATCGCGAATGGCACCTTTGTGGTGTTGTTGCGTAACGGTGGCGACAATGGCTGCCCGGTTGCGGCCGTACTTTCCAAAGATATACTGCATCACTTCTTCACGCCTTTCGTGTTCGAAGTCCACATCGATATCGGGTGGCTCGTTGCGTGCCGAGGAGATGAATCGTTCAAACAGCAGGTCAAACTTCGAGGGATCCACCGACGTGATGCCCAGGCAATAGCACACCGTGGAGTTTGCCGCCGACCCTCTCCCCTGACAAAGAATGCCCTGCTTCCGCGCATAGCGCACGATGTCGTAGACGGTGAGAAAGTACTCGGCATAGTTCATCTGCTCCATAAAGGACAGCTCATAGGCAATGGCGGCTTTGATCTTTTCGGGGATGTGTTCTCCGAAAAGGTCGTGAGCGCCCACTTCGGTCAGGAAGGCGAGTTCTTCCTGCGGGGTGCGGCCGTCGGTGGTGATCTCTTTGGGGTATTGGTATTTCAATTCGTCGAGCGAAAATTGGCAGGCTTCGGCGATGGCTTGGGTTTGGCGGACGGCGTCGGGATATTGACGGAACAGCCGGAGCATTTCGTCGATGGGCTTCAGAAATCTTTCAGCGTTTGGATGCAAGCGAAAGCCGGCGGTGTGGATGGTGCATTTTTCGCGCACGCAGGTGACCACGTCTTGCAATTCCCGGCGCTTGGGGTGATGATAGTGCACATCGTTGGTCGCCACCATCGGCATGTGCAGTTGGGTGGCCAGTTGAGCGATGCGATGCAATTGCTTGGCATCGTCGCCACCATAGGTGCGTGCTGCCGCGATGTAGAGGTGCTCTCCGAATGCTTCCCGGTATTCGCGCAATGCTTTTTTGAAGGCGGGATCAAATTCATACACTTCATTCAATGCGGATGGCGGCAGCACGACGAACTTCGATCCTTTGGCATGATCATAAACATCGGCTTTATATAATTGGCATTGGCCCTTTTCTGTGCGAAGGTTGCCCAGGGTGAGCAGCGATGAGATTTGCGCGTAAGCATGGACATCGGTGGGAAATGCCAATAGACTGGGTCCATCCATAAGGTCGAGGCGACACGCCGGGATGATGCGCATGTCCAATTTTTTTGCGGCCACGTGGGCGCGGACAATGCCCGCGAAGGTGTTCCGGTCGGTGATGGCAATCCGGCGATGGCCAAAGACGGATGCTTGTTCCACCATCTCCTCCGGGTGTGATGCCCCGCGAAGAAAACTGAAGTTCGTTGTGACCTGTAGCTCGGTGTATGCCATGGTGCTTAAGCAAAAAATCCGTGGATAAACCACTGATAGGTTTTTTCATGATAATGTCCTAACCGGAAGAGCCAATAGCGATAGCCCTCTTCATCCTCGACGCGGTAGTAGTCGCGGTGCTGTCCTTGTTGGAGCCACCACTCCTGTTCGATGCGTTCCGGTCCATCGGCCTTCACGATCTTGTGAAGTTTCCCGTTGTGGCGGAACAACATGGGGGGATAGTCCGGGATGGGTGCTGTGACGTCGATGCGTTCGGGCGTTGCTAAGAGATTTAGGGGGCGTAGTTTATCGGCCCGCCAGCTGGTCGTTAGTTTTTCCTGGAGTGATGCTGCGGGTTTGAATGACCGTTCCGGCCAGTAATGTTCGTCGGGCACATAGCGGCGGATGGATTGTGCTCCCACTTTGACGGCCAGGCGATCGATCAGTTCGGATAATCGTTCATCGTCCAGGCCGCCGGCGCCCTCCCACATCTGTTCCTGTTGTGAGAAATGATCTTCTACTTTTGGCGCTTCCAGGACAAAGAGCTCGATGCCCAGTGCCGGCTCGATGGTGGGCAGCTTGATCTCAAAGAGTTTGAAAAGATGGGAGACGTGATGCGACGGGCGGTTTGTTCCAATGTCGATCCGCTCGATCTTTCCATCGACGCGATAGCCTTTGAATACGGCCGAGCGCAGTCCCTTTTGTTCCTGTCGAAGCCGGAGACATAAGGTTTCCAGCAATTGCTGCAACGCGATCCCGATGCCGGTTGCCGTGACAATCGGTTCGAGACAAGGCAATCGCTCCTGGTAAGGTTCAAGGGGTTCAACGGGCTCGATCCCTTCCATTTCCTGACCCAGGGCCATGTCGAGACGCATGATAAAATGCGGGCCAAAGCGTCTTCTCAACGACGCGCGGGGCATCTGGATGAATTGACGGATCTGGTGTAGACCAAGCTTGTGCAAGCGCGCCGCCGCATCCACTTCCAGGCGAAGGGCTTCCGGTGGCAAGGGAAGCAAGGCTTCGATGTGCCGGCCAGGGGCCACAACAAGCGGTTCGTTTCCAAACCGTGCCATCGCCCACGCAACGCCCAGGGTATCGGCCATGGCCGCCCGTACGTCGTAGCCACGGGCATTTAATTTTTTGACGATCTCTTCCAGGTAGCGCTGGTCGCCGCCCCAAAGGTGCGTGCAACCCGTGACATCAAGCAGCAGGCCGTCGGGTGGATCGACGGCGACGATGGGTGTGAAGCGGATGCACCACAGTGCGAGGCGCTTGAGTAATTTTTCGGAAAGATCAGGTTTGTCGTCCAGCACTTCGAGGTCGGGAAAGAGCGCTCTCGCGTCGGCGAGGACCATGCCCGGGGTGATGCCCTTTCTTTCGGCAATGGCATTGGCGGCGGTGATCACCATCCGGCCATGCGAGGGTGCCCGCAAGACGAAAGGCAGGTCTTTTAATAAAGGTTTTGTCTCGCCGGAGTGTTTCGCAAGGGCTTGTTGGCGGATGGCGAACCAGTCCGTGGTGAGGTGACGGAACCAGATGGAGACAAAGCGGCTGGCCATTTCATCCGGTTTTCTGTTGTTGCTCGGGTGCTTGAGAAAGTGACTTGTACACCGGCAGGAGTTTTCCATCTCTCCATTGCATATCCCACACACCGGATCTTCCATTCCGGATCCTCAACAGTTCCACGCGCCACGTCGGGAAACCGATGCCCGGGAGATCGTCCACAGGTTCGCTGGGCAGTGAGGTGATCTTCCAGCGTGAGACACATGCCGTGGTGTTGAGCTGGCGATAGTGGTTGCGCAGGATGAAGCCGGTCACCTGGCTTTGCTCGACGGCCAATTGCAGACGGCGGGAAGCGGTGAAACTGATCTCTTGCATCTCTCCCACCACGGCGGCCAGTGTACCACATTTCAAGGCTTCGTCCATCGCCCAGATGACGTCCTTTTCTTTTTGGATATCGACGAAGATGAAACGGTCGGGTTGTATGCCAAAGCTTTTTAGTGCGGGCGGAAAAAGTGTTCGCGAAGCACTGATCCAGAGTGCGGCTCCACTGTTCCCCAGGAGCGACGACAGCAAGCCTGCCATGAAGCCGCCTGTAGCTGCGGCGTCTTCTGTTTTGGCGGATATAAATTCGTGGACAGCACCTAAAGGAAATGTGGCATTGGGGAAGGCATCTTTGATGTGGCCAAGCCCCATGTCTACCGCCAGACTGTTTACGGGTTTGAACCCTTGCAGACGGAGAATATCCGTTTGCAAGGCCGCCATGATATCAGCTTTCTTTATAGACGTCATACTTTTGGCCCCAGGATTCAAAGATAGATAAACTAATTTAATTAGTTTTATAAAACTATTATTTTTAGTTTAATCATCAGGATCATTGAAATTGCATATAATTATAAACCATTAAAAATCAGATAATTAAATAGTATTACTTAATCTAATAGCATAGCATGGTCTCCTTTTTGCGGTAAAGTCCTGATATTACCATGCTTCTTTTAAATTTGACAAACAAGACAACCCCATGAACCAACCTTCCTTCACATCCACAGGAGAACTGATCGTTTCCCCTGCTCCTTCCTCCTCAGCAAATGACTTCGACTTTCTGCAAGGCTCATGGACCATCCAAAACCGGAAACTAAAGTCCAGGCTAAGCGGCAGCAACGCATGGGAGGAATTCACGGCCACGGGAACGATGTATAAAATATTGCTTGGCCTGGGGAACATCGATGACTTTGTTACCGCTTTTGATGGAAAGCCTTTTGAAGGCATGACGGTCCGGTTGTTCAATCCTCAAACAAAACTGTGGAGTTTGTACTGGGCAGATTCCATCAAGGGTGTTCTTGACAAACCGGTGGTGGGCTCCTTCGATCATTCCATTGGCTATTTTTATAATACGGATGTCTTCAACGGGCAGGACATTCTGGTGGTCTTTCAATGGGACAAGACCGATCCGGACAAACCCGTTTGGAGCCAGGCTTTCTCTACCGACAAGGGCAAGAACTGGGAATGGAATTGGTATATGAACTTCAGCAGAGTAGCCTGATCGAAGCCAATACTGGCTAATTATCTGGAGTTTATTGAAAAGAAGCTCAATCCGTGTTTTGCTGTTTTTAAAGCATCTTGCGCCATGAGACTATTTACAACACTCTTCATGCTCTGTTCCATTGTCCTGTCCTCGATGGCGCAACGGAACATTGCACTCTCCTCGCCGGATGGCAAGATCGTGTTCCAATTCACTTCGATCCGTAAGGAGCTCGATTACAGCATCACCTATAAAGGAAAATCGTTGATTGAAAAAAGCCCGGTAAGTCTTTCGTTTAACGGGCGGACGTTTGGCGACAACGTGACCATACTCCCCGCAAAATTTCGCGACGGTGTGGAAGATTATGAGTTGGTCGTTGGCAAGACCCGGAAAGTGCATGACCTCTATCGCGAAGTGATCATCCCCCTGGAATCGGAAACGAAAGACGCCAGAGTGAACCTGGTGGTCCGGGCGTTTAACGACGGCGTTGGGCTTCGCTATGAATTCGTATCGGTGAAGGGTCAGGATTCCCTGGTGCTCACCGATGAAAAGACAACGTTTCGCTTCAACGGAGATCCGCTAGCGCGGACGTTGCTGCTGCCAAACTACACCAGCTCACATGAAAACTTCTACACCACAAAGCCCGTGTCGGGATTGAAGGAAAATGAATTGATGGATATGCCCACGCTGTTTGAACTTCCCGGTGTTGGCTATGTGGCCATCGCGGAAGCGGCACTGGTGGATTATGCAGGCGCATATCTGATAAAAGAAAACGGTGTGATCCGCGACGTTCTTTCTCCCCTGCCCGGTCAGCAGGAAATAAAAGTAAAGGCTGTGTTGCCACACAAAAGTCCCTGGAGGGTGATCCTGGTCAACGACCGGGTCGGGGCCTTCATCGAGTCGAACCTGATCACCGATCTCAATGAACCCCTTGCCTTGAAAGACATCCGTTGGATAAAACCCGGAAAGACAACTTTCCCCTGGTGGAATGGCAATGTGGTGCCGGATACATTGAATGCACCCGGTAATAATTTCATCACCCAAAAATACTATATCGACTTCTGCGCGCGCAATGGTTTAGAATACCATTCGGTGGTGGAGTATGGTCTTCACCAGTGGTATACCGACGACGGCGTTGGCTTCGCGCCGGGGCCGCATTCGGATGTGACCAAGCCTGTTCCGGGTCTCGACATGAAAGAGGTCTGCGATTATGCAAAGTCGAAAGGTGTTGGTGTCCGCGTTTGGGTGCATTGGGCGGCGCTCTATCCCAAGCTGGATTCGGCCTTTGCCATTTTTGAAAAGTGGGGACTGGAAGGCATGATGATCGACTTCATGGATCGCGACGATCAGCTGATGGTGAACATGCAACAGGAAATGCTCCAGAAGGCAGCGGCACATCATCTGCATGTGCAGTTCCATGGCGCCTACAAACCCACCGGCATGAGCAGAACTTACCCGAATGAATTCACCCGCGAGGGAACGCTGAACTTTGAAACCAACAAATGGAATGAAGAAGGCCTGCCGCCGGACCACGACATCATGATCCCCTTCACCCGGATGCTGGCGGGAAGCACAGATTATCACATGGGCGGCTTTCGCGCAGCCGCTCCCGGAAAATACATCCGCCAATATACCCGCCCGATGATGCTGGGAACACGCTGTCATATGTTGGGATTGTATGTGGTGTTTGAAAACTACCTCGGCATGGTGTGTGACTATCCCTCGGCCTATGAAGGGCAACCGGGTTTTGATTTTATAAAGGAAGTCCCGACAACGTGGGATGAGACGAAAGTGTTGGATGCTAAGGTTGGAGAATACATTGTTGTGGCCCGCCGGAAAGGAAATGATTGGTTTGTCGGGGCGATCACGAATCATGAGGCGAGATCGATAACTGTTTCGGCGAGGTTTCTTTCTTCAGGGCGTTATGAGGCAACCCTCTACGCTGATGCGGCGGATGTGATGGTGGATGCGGATCATCTTACGAAAAAGCAGTTTGCGATCACAGCTTCGGATGAGTTGGTGTTGAACCTCGCAGCAGGTGGTGGTATGGCTTGTAAGATCAGCAGGAAGTAGCAGTACTGCAGAGCTTTCTGAGAAGCACGTCATTCCGCAGGCACCAGCTTCCTCGAGCTTCTAGTGTGGCCCAAGGAATCCCGTGGATAGCGAATTGGAGCTGTGTGGTGATGAAGTGGGGAAGTAGCTATCGGTGTTTGCCAGTGTTCGTTTTAGTTCGTGTGCAGGTTATCCACTTTCAATGTTCTCGAAATTCGGGATGTCTTGGACTACTGGCGTAGGTTTTAATAAAACGCGTGCCTGCGACATGACGAGTACTGCTGTGCCTTCCGACAAGCACGTCATTCCGCAGGCACGCACTTCCTCGATCTTCGCGTGTGGCCCAAGGAATCCCGTGGATAGCGCTTTGGATCTGTGTGGTGATGAAGCGGGCGCGCGGCTATCGGTGTTGGCCAGTGTTCGTTTTAGTACGTGTGCAGGTTATCCACTTTCAGTGCTCTCGAAATTCGGGATGTCTTGGACTACTGGCGTAGGTTTTAATAAAACGCGTGCCTGCGACATGACGAGTACTGCTGTGCCTTCCGACAAGCACGTCATTCCGCAGGCACGCACTTCCTCGATCTTCGCGTGTGGCCCAAGGAATCCCGAGGATAGCGCTTTGGAGCTGTGTGGTGATGAAGCGGGCGCGCGGCCATCGGTGTTTGCCAGTGTTCGTTTTAGCTCGTGCGCAAGTTATCCACTTTCAGTGCGCTCGGAATTCGGGATGTCTTGAACTACTGGCGTAGGTATTTAAAAAACGCGTGCCTGCGACATGACGCGGTCTTCCGGCTTCGCATGAAGTCTTTTGATGACGTGTGGATGTTTCGAACGGCTCAGCTTTTCTTCTCCAAAGCACTCTTCGCATACTCCACGCACTTGGCCACCTCCTTCACAGCATCAGATCCCGTGGGAACATCATATTCCATTTCAATAGTGCCGGGAAACGTGTAGTGGTTATTTCGCATCAATTGAAGTGCTGCTACCAGTGGGGTGTCGCCTTGGCCCCAGGGCATGTTGGCGCCGCCGTTGGCTTTTGATTTGCGGTCTTTTAGGTGGGTGCTGTAGATGCGATCGTGTTTGGCTTCGAGCAGCGGGATGGGGTCGAGACCGGCGGCGACATAGTGACCGATGTCGCAGTTGAGACCGTTGTAAGGCGATTGTGAAAGGGCTACATCCCAGGCGGTGAAGGTTTGCTGGAGGTGGCCGTGGTAGCCGATGCCGATCTTATATTTCTGTGCAAAAGTTCCCAGGCGTTTGCTTTGTTCCGGATCGGTGGGGAGTTCGACGGTCATGTGACTGGCGCCCAATTCCTTGGCGACGCGAAAGGCGTAGTCGATCTCGGCGTCGGAATTCTTTACGTCGAGGGCGCTGGGTTTCCAGGCGTAGATGGAGACGCCGGCGTCGTTGTACATTTTCCGGAGTTGCTTGAATTTATCGAGGGAAGCCCCTCCTCTCCATTTGGCAAGCTCGGCTGCTTTGGCCGCGCGTTCGGCTTTTTGTTCAGCCGTGGGTTCGGGGCGTGGTCCGGGAGGGAATGGCTGCATCGGTTCGGTCGAGGCGTTGGGAGCGCCGGCAAAAGCTTCGGCGGTGGTGCCCATCAATTCGATGGCGCTGACATTGGCGTCGACACAGTATTTTAAAACTTGTTCGGCGCTGGTGGGTAAGCTCCGGAATGAATAGGTGATGACGCCCAACTGGACGCCGTTGAATTTGGAGTTGGGTTTGCCCAGATTTTTCAATATAGCCGGCGCGCCGAAAACACGCTGGCTTCCGACGACGACACCGGTGACGGCCAGTGCGGATTTTACGATAAAGTCCTTGCGGGTGATCGATGACTTTTGGTCGGGTCTGTTGGTTTTCATATGCATTGATTTTGATTAAAGGATGGGATCAATCAACGTGTTGCGGCATCGCAACGCGCCAGCTTGTTGTGTACAGCACAACGTATATAAAGTTGTCCATAATATTCCATTCCGAAAGACCGCTCGTCACATTTTAGATAAAAAGGTCCGAATACTCGACCGTTCGGCACTTCCCGTAATTTTTTCAGTGCAACATTCGGTTATATTTGTTTTGATCGGCTTGTGTGATATTAAAGAAGCCGTCGTGCTATTCATCATGTCTTGATATTTTCCTCAACTATGAAAAAAGAAATATTGCTGGCCGTTGCCCTTGTGGCTACCGGAGTGCTTCTCGCCACGTGTAGTCAATCCAAAAAAGAAGCCGAAGCCATTGTTGAAGAACCGGGCTTCGATTCACCCCGCATCGTGAACAGCGATCCCAAACCGGGCTATATGACGCCTGAAGAAAGTCAGAAAGCCTTCCGGCTGCCAAAAGGATATCATATGGAGCTTGTTGCCGACGAATCCATGTTGACCGAGCCGGTGGCCATCTCGTGGGACGCCAATGGCCGGATGTTTGTGACGCAAATGGAGACCTATATGCAAACCGTCGACACCACGGGGGAACATCAAAAAGGCAGCCGCGTGCTGCTCCTGGAAGATACCGACGACGATGGCAAGATGGACAAGCGCACTGTCTTTATCGACAAGCTGATGTTGCCGCGGATGATCCTGGCCGTGGGCAATGAGTTGTTGGTGAACGAGACGGATACATATGACATGTATGCCTACAAAGACACCAACAGCGATGGCGTGGCCGATGAGAAGAGACAAGTCTATCACACCGATAAAAAAGCTTTTGGAAACCTGGAGCACCAGCGCAGTGGTTTGGATTGGAACCTCGACAACTGGATCTACATCACTGTGGACCCCGTGCGCTTCCAATACAAGGGCGGCATGATCCACGCCGACTCACTCATCAGCGGCTCGAACGGACAGTGGGGACTGACCCATGACAATTACGGCAGGCTTTACTTTAGTCGCGCCGGCGCGGAAAATGCGGGCTCCGGATTTCATATCAACCCTTCGTATGGCGCGTTGGATTTTGCAGATGCCTACAACGACACGACATTTGGCGCGGTGTGGCCTATCATCAAGACGCCCGACATTCAAGGCGGCCTGAAACGGATCCGTGAAGACACTACGCTGAATCACTTCACCGCGGCCAACGGCCAATCCATCTTTCGCGGCGACCGTCTTCCCAAAACTTTGGTGGGTGATTATTTGATCGGCGAGCCCGTGGCCCGCATCATACGCAGAGCGAAGATCATCAACACCGATGGAAAGCGAACCCTTCAGAATGCCTACGACAAAGAGGAGTTCATTTCTTCTTTGGATATGAATTTCAGATCT
This sequence comes from uncultured Chryseolinea sp., assembly GCA_966211885.1. Classification (GTDB taxonomy): domain Bacteria; phylum Bacteroidota; class Bacteroidia; order Cytophagales; family Cyclobacteriaceae; genus Chryseolinea. The sequence continues at coordinate 391 of CBIHQM010000194.1, read as the reverse complement.
GTCAATACCTATACCGGTCCCGATGGCTGTTTGTATATCGTCGACATGAACCGCGGGATCATCCAGGAAGGAACCTGGACCGGCGAAGGCAGTTACCTGCGCAAACAAATTCTTCGGCTGGGTTTACAAAAGAATATTCAACACGGAAGGATCTGGAGACTGGTGCACGACGGCATGACCCGCGGCCCCAAGCCCCACATGCTAGACGAAACACCAGCCCAACTGGTGGCCTACCTGGATCATCCCAACGGCTGGTGGCGCGACAACGCACAAAAGGAACTTGTCTTGCGCGGCGATAAATCGGTGGTGGAAGACCTGAAGAAGATCGCTGCAGGTCAAAAAGGACCACTGGCCGAAGCGCCTTCGGCCGTGGCACGCATCCATGCGCTGT
>CBIHQM010000193.1:0-12077 GCA_966211885.1 uncultured Chryseolinea sp. | reverse complement strand
TCAATTTTATCTGCAAGATGGCAGCAAACTTTCGGTCCGGCCTTCGGGAACGGAGCCGAAGATAAAATTCTATGTCAGCGTTCACGCGCCTCTAAAATCGAAGGAAGACTTTGCGAAAGTGGACGCCGTGCTTGAGGGTAAAATAAAGCAACTGGAAGCCTATTTGCTCTCGGTCTAAAGAACTTAAACCGCAAAGTCGCGAAGAGCGCAAAGGAGACGCGAAGCGCTTTGCGTTAACTTTGCGCCCTTTGCGTCTTTGCGGTTCAAACTGAATTTAACCACCACTCCTCTATGATTCCCTTCCTCCAATCCCTCCACAAAATCTTCGACCGCGACATCGCCAAGATGGAAGCCGAGATCAGCCAATACCCCACGGAAGAATCCATCTGGAACATCAATGGTGCCATCAAAAATCCCGGCGGCAATCTCTGTCTCCACCTTTGTGGCAACCTGCAGCACTACATCGGCGCCGTGCTCGGAGGCTCCGACTACAAACGCAATCGCGACCTCGAATTCTCTGCTAAAAATGTCTCACGCCAAGACCTGCTCGCCGAAATCCAACGCACCCGCCAGGCCGTTGCCACAACCCTGGAAAAGTTGGATCCGAACCTGCTGGAAAAGGATTACCCCGCACCCGTTTTCGACTACGCCATGACCACCTCCTTTTTTCTTATCCACCTGTCGGCGCACCTGGGCTATCACCTCGGCCAAATCAACTACCACCGCCGGCTTTGTGCTCCGTCTCAGTGAGGGGTTGATTTTTCATCGGTTTAGGATGAGCGCCCAAGGCCAGAAACATTCGTCACAAAACGGATGGATTTGTTAAATTTGCGCCCACGATGAAAAAAGTGGCTTTTTATACGCTGGGATGCAAACTCAACTACTCGGAGACCTCCACGATCTCGCGCTTGTTTGAGGAAAAAGGCCATAAAAAAGTCGATTTTACCGACACGCCCGACATTTTCATCATCAACACCTGCTCGGTCACCGAGAACGCCGACAAAAAATGCCATAAGATCGTGCGTGAGGCCCGCAGCATCTCGCCGGATGCCTACGTGGCCATCATTGGCTGCTACGCCCAGCTGAAGCCAAAAGAAATTGCCGAAATACCCGGTGTGGATGCCGTGCTGGGAGCCGCCGAAAAATTCAGGCTGGTGGAATTGCTCGACGGCTTTGTCCGTCAACCCCAGGCCCAGGTTTTTGCTTCCGACATTGAAAAGGCCAATCGTTTCAACACTTCCTATTCGCTGCACGACCGCACCCGTACGTTTTTAAAAGTACAGGACGGATGCGACTATTCGTGCACCTTTTGCACCATCCCCCTGGCCCGCGGCAACAGCCGCAGCGACAGCATCGCCAACATCGTGAAAACCGCCGAAGAGATCGCCACCACGGAGGTACGCGAGATCGTCCTCACGGGAGTGAACACAGGCGACTTCGGATTGCAAGAAGGAAAACGCGTGGAGCGGTTCGTGGACCTCATCAAAGCCTTGGACCAGGTGGAAGGCATCGACCGCTTTCGGATCTCCTCCATCGAACCGAATTTGCTCACCGACGAGATCATCGCTTTTGTCTCGCAGTCGCGGCGGTTTGTTCCGCATTTCCATATTCCGTTGCAATCCGGTTCAAACAAAGTATTGAAGCTGATGAAGCGCCGCTACCTGCGCGAGCTTTACCACGACCGGGTGAACACCATCAAGTCGCACATGCCCCACTGCTGCATCGGTGTTGACGTGATCGTTGGATTTCCCGGCGAGACCGACGAAGATTTTTTAGAGACCTACCAGTTCCTCAACGAACTGAAAATATCGTACCTCCACGTGTTCACCTACTCCGAGAGGGAAAACACAACAGCCGCAACCATGCCTGGAAAAGTGCCGCCCCACGTGCGCGCTGAGCGCTCGAAAATGCTGCACATTCTTTCGGATAAGAAGCGCAGAAAGTTCTATGAAGAAAACCTGCAACGCGAGGCCACTGTGCTTTTCGAGAACGATGTGGAAGAGGGCATGATGCACGGCTTCACGGAAAATTATATCCGCGTGATCGCCAAGTATGACCCCGTGTTGGTGAATGAATTGAGAAAAGTAAAACTACTTCACATCCAGGCGAAAGGTCTGGTGGAAGTAGAGGATGCCGTGCCCGAGGTGCATTTGCATTGATGTTTGCCTTCCGGCGATTATCGATCAATTTGCTACAAAAAAGTGCATTCCTCACGAAGTTCCCGGTTTCCAGGACGTTGTAAGAATAACCGGCCTAGCGCTCCTTCGCGATCCTGCGATTCCCTTGCTAATACATTGACTATCAACGATCAGACAACCTTGAGCATGCGGTTCACTTGCAGTCTGTAAAGTCCTTTTTTTCGAAAGGCGTGCGTAAGATTAGGGTCTCGTGAACGGCAAATTTCTGACACGAAGTCAATATCGATCGTAACCCCCTGCATTCTTACACGATTGCCAAAAGCCCCTACAATACCGGGTGCGTGGAGCCGCGCACCCCTACATTTGTATTGTCATTGTGTTATACGGCTTGCAGAACGAATTTGAGGGGAGCCAGGAAGAAGACCACGGATAGTGAAGAGATAAGTGGGGTCTTCTTTCTTTCTATTTTTTTACTTTTTCACTGGGCCTTTATACGGCCATCTTTCAATTCAATTTTCCGGTCTGCCATCGTCGCCAGCGACTCGTTGTGCGTGACGATCACAAACGTCTGTCCGATTTCTGTTCTTAGCTTGAAAAACAAATTATGCAATTCGATCGCGTTGTGTGAGTCGAGGTTTCCGCTGGGTTCGTCGGCCAGGATGAGGTCGGGTGCGTTGATCATGGCACGGGCCACAGCGACACGTTGCTGTTCGCCCCCCGAGAGCTCAGACGGCTTATGATGCATGCGGTCGTGCAGGCCCAACCGGTCCAGGAGCGACAGCCCCCTTTCTTTTACCTCCCTATCGTTGCGTCCGCCAATAAGGCCGGGGATGATCACATTTTCGAGAGCCGTGAATTCGGGCAGCAGGTTGTGAAACTGAAAAACAAAGCCGATGGACTTGTTCCGGAAGGCTGCCAGGCTCCGGCCCGACTGGTTGAACACGTCCTGATCCTGGATGAACACCTTGCCCTTGTCGGGGGTGTCTAACGTGCCCAGGATGTGAAGCAGGGTGCTTTTGCCGGCGCCGGAAGCGCCAACGATAGTGACCACCTCCCCCTTGTCAATCTGCAGGTCGATACCTCTCAATACTGGCAGGGCGCCATATGACTTTTCAATATTCGTGGCCCGAAGCATCCGCTATTTGTATGTTTTTGTTTTGAAATACAGCTGTAAATAAGCTAGTTTCGCCCAAAACAAAAAATTCATGAACATCCACGAATATCAGGGCAAGGAGATTCTCAAGAAATACGGGGTAACCATTCAACGCGGCATCGTGGCCGACACACCGGATAGCGCCATTCAGGCAGCGAAGGAGCTGCAGGCCGAAACGGGTACGAAATGGTTTGTGGTGAAGTCCCAGATACATGCCGGTGGCCGTGGAAAAGGAAAAGTAAAGGAAACGGGTTCCCATGGCGTGGTGCTGGCCAAAAGCATCACGGAAGTGCCCGATAAAGTAAAAGCCATTTTGGGTGGCACACTGGTGACCCACCAAACCGGCCCCGAAGGCAAAAAAGTAAACAAAGTGCTCATCGCCGAAGACGTATACTATCCCGGCGAAAGCGAGCCAAAAGAATATTATATGAGCATCCTGCTGGATCGCTCCAAGGCTTGCCCGGTGATTATGGCCTCCACCGAAGGCGGTATGAATATCGAGGAAGTGGCCGAAACCCATCCGGAAAAGATCATCAAAGAATGGATTGACCCGGCCATTGGCTTGCAGGCGTTCCAGGCCCGCAAGATCGCTTTTGCCCTGGGCTGGGAAGGCAACGCCTTCAAAGAGGGCGTGAAGTTTATTGGCTCCCTCTACAATGCCTATCTTGGCCTTGACGCCTCCATGTTCGAGATCAACCCCGTGTTGAAGACATCCGACAACCGCATCCTGGCAGTCGATGCCAAGGTGAACCTGGACGACAATGCCTTGTATCGTCACAAAGACCTGGCTGAATTAAGAGATATCACCGAAGAGGATCCGTTGGAAGTGGAAGCAGGCAAAGCCGGCCTCAACTATGTGAAGCTCGACGGCAACGTGGGTTGTATGGTGAACGGCGCCGGTCTGGCCATGGCCACCATGGACATCATCAAATTGTCGGGTGGCGAACCCGCTAACTTCCTGGACGTAGGGGGTGGAGCAAACGCTGAAACGGTTGAAGCAGGCTTCCGGATCATCCTGAAAGACCCCAATGTGAAAGCCATCCTCATCAACATCTTTGGCGGTATCGTGCGTTGTGACCGGGTTGCCAACGGTGTTGTAGAAGCGTATAAAAAGATAGGCGATATTCACGTGCCTATCATTGTAAGATTGCAGGGTACGAACGCCGAAGAAGGAGCAAAGATCATCGAACAATCGGGCTTGAAGGTGTTTTCGGCCATTGTTCTAAAAGACGCAGCCCAACGGGTCAAGGAGGTTTTGGCTTAAAGCCCCTCGCCCGTATAAACAAAATTGCTTATCTTACGTTTTGCTTTTATACCCCTATGAAAAGGTTAGCTACCCTCACCCTAATCAGTGTTATAGGAATGCCTTTACTGGGGCATTCCCAAAGTTTCAATTTACTCCGCCAAGACCGGAACTTCCTGGTCAGCATTGGATCGGGCACGGCTAACTACTATGGTGAAATGGTAAATCCCGGTGAGTTCGGCAAATTAAAGCCCAACATCGCCCTCGGCGCGGAGTATTACCTCAACAGCCGCATCAGTGCGCGAGCAGAACTCACCTGGTTCCAATTGTCGGGTGATGACGCCAAGGCAAACGATGACCGGAAAGAACGCAATCTCTCTTTTAACGCGAATTGTATTGAATTCAGCGCCCTTGGAGCGTTTAATCTTAGCCCTATGGGGCTGCGTTTCTACCAACGATCCACGCTTAATTTGCATGTATTCGCCGGTATCGGCGTTCTCTACTTCAACCCCAAGGCCACCTACCAGGGACATTCCTATGCGCTCCAGCCTTTGCAAACCGAGGGCGTCAAGTATAGTCGCGTTCAGCCGGTGATACCTATGGGGATAGGAGGTCGCGTCAAGCTAAACCCTTTTTTCAATATACTAGTGGAGGCCGGGTATCGCCTCACGTTTACCGATTACCTGGACGATGTAAGCAGACGAAACTATCCAGATCCTGCTACGTTGAAAAGCGACCTGTCGCGAGCATTGTCTGACCGCCGCGGCGAGATCGGCACCAAACCAACCAATGACACCGATGGTGTCCGGGGGAATCCAAACAAAAAAGACGGCTATTTTATCACGAACATCACTTTGCAGTATTATTTGCCTATAACCTTGTTCGAGAACTCCGACCGGAAGCTCTATAACCGGAAACGCAAGGCATATTATCGCAGACCGAGAAGCCGGTAATACCCCATTTGGTCCCTACCGAGGCCATTTTATCTCCTGTTTTTTCTTTCTGCAGGTAAATCCTGATCGGAAGGCCTCTGTTTTGTATTTTTGCAGTCCCTGCCTTTGTGCTGAAAGCATTTTTTTCATTCCATGCAGAGAAAGTATTCCCTGAAATTCAAAAAATTGAAGCGTATCCCGGCCCTCGTGTTGGCATCGGTAACGATCGGCGTGCTGTCGGCATTGCTCACGGATACATTAAAACTGGTCACAGAACATTATGAAAGCCAATTGTATGACCGCTTCCAGGAACACAACGCCCTGATCATTGCCTTGCCCTTTGCCGGCTTTATTGCCATTCTGCTGTTGCGTCACTTTCTTTTCCGGAACACCGTCAATAAGGGGATGCGTGAGGCCATCGACTGCCTTTCGGCCCGGACAAAATATTTACCTGCGTACAAGATTCCTTCACATTACTTTAATGGCTTTCTGACAGTGATCTTTGGAGGCTCGACGGGCATCGAGGTGTCTACCGTGGTGGCTACCGCTACGGTGGGTTCTTTGTCCAGCCAAAAAACCACCTGGTTGAAACGGTATAAGAACGAGCTGATCTGTGCCGGCATCGCCGCAGGGATCACAGCCCTGTTCAATGCGCCCGCGGCGGGTGCCGTATTTGCCCTGGAGGTATTCGCACGGAAAATAAACAAGCGTCACCTGCTCAGCATCGGCGCGGCGGCCGTCACGGCCTATGCCGTGAACCTGGGCCTGGGCGATGAGCCCGTCTTCCGCCTGACGGTAACGCACTGGAATACCTTCGCCATGCCCTATTTTGTACTGCTTGGTATATTTGGAGGGATCTTTTCGACGTGGCTGACACGATCCATTGTGTGGGTGAAGGACTTTTCACAGGTCATCGAAAACACATTCGTAAAGATCTTGTTGGGATCGGTCGTCATTTCAGTCTTTATTTTCATCTTCCCCAATTTGTATGGCGAAGGATACGCATCCATCAACGCCATGGAAAACTCGCCCATTACCACGCAGGCGCTGCTCAGCCTCGCCATGGTGCTGATGATCAAACCCGTGGTGACGTCACTCACGTTGACCGCAGGGGGTGATGGCGGTGTCTTTGCTCCCAGCCTGTTCATGGGCGCCTTCCTTGGCTTTTTGATGGCCTCCTAGCTGAATACTTATTTTCATGCCGGCGTTATCCCGGTCAATTTTATCGTCATCGGTATGGCCGCTTTGCTGAGCGGAAGCATTCATGCGCCGCTCACGTCGATCTTCCTGCTGTGCGCCGTGACGGGAAATTATACGCTCTTTGTTCCGATCGTTGTCGCGTCGGTGGTGGCCAAGATCGTGGCCCGGCTTATCCTTCCGTATACCGTTTACTCCTACTCGCCGGTATTCCGGAATAAGAACTAAGCAAGTCATCAGCATGGTTCTTCCGTGAAGGATATGGCAAAAAAAAGCGCTCCTCTACAGGAACGCTCATCTTAGACGATTATCGGTTCTCCTTAGTGGAAATTTTATTGCAGTAAAATGCCCTGATACTTTTTGGTATCCTTCAGGGTCTGTGCAATTCCCTTGCTCACCGAGAGCAATGCCTGCGGGTCGACGTGGACCGGAAGTTTCAGTTTGGCTTCGAAGCGTTCTCTCAGACCGCGCAGCATAGCACTGCCACCACTGATGTGGATGCCGTTGTGATAGATGTCGGCTGCCAACTCCGGCGGACACGTTTCCAGCGTCTGCACGACACAGTGCTCGATGGCGCTCACGGATTTTTCGAGCACAAACGCCACTTCACTGTGGTTGATGGCACGGGTTACGGGAAGGCCCTCGATGAGGTCTTTGCCGCGCACCATCATGGGCTGGGGAACATCCGGAATTTTATCGATGGCTGCTCCCACGTTAATTTTGATCTGCTCGGCAGTTTTGAGGCCAATGGCCATGTTGTAGGCTCTGCGGAAGTGATCCTGGATCTGTTCATCAAAGGTATCGCCGGCTACTTTGAGGGATTGGAACGCTGCCACGCCCGACAAAGAGATCACGACGATCTCGGTGATGCCCCCGCCGATGTCGATCAGCATCTTACCATCGGGTTCACGAATGTTCAGTCCAATGCCCAGGGCGGCGGCCAAGGGCTCGTATACCATGTAGGAATGTCTCGAATTGAATTGTCCCAAGGCATCGCGAAGGGCGCGACGTTCTACTTCGGTGGTGTAATAGGGAATGCCGGCGATCATGTGATCGTAGCCACCCAGGAACGAAGATTGCATGGAGGCCTGGGCCAACATCTCGCGGATCATTTTGCTGGCCGAGTCGTAGTCGGCAATGACACCGCCGCGCAAAGGTTTCACCGGACGCAGTTCTTCGTGACTCTTTTCGAACATGCTGTAGGCCTTGTTGCCAATGGCCTTGACGGCGTTGGTTTCGTTGTCGAAGACGATGTAAGATGGTTGCGCTAAAAGTACTTTCTGGGCATCGCTTACCACCGTATTGCTATTGCCGAGATCTATGGCGACGCTCTTGTTTTTGAAAAAATTAAAATTCATGGTGTCTTTTATTATTTCTCTTTTACCCTGCCTGTCTTGCCCTTCAAGAAGCCGGACGATGTTCCGGCGCTGTTCAGTGCCACACAAAGTGTGCTCGTGTGTGCGGGCAAGATAGGGCTTATAATTTCGTTTTTCAATTGGCGCGTGATGGGTTTAACGCGTTTAACAACCATTCACACCGCTCATCCGCCTACAGCAATTGGGGTTTCTTTTTTTGTCAAAAAGTGTAACTTCCCAATCGTCTTACCAATCTTAAAATGTATGTCTATCCCCTCACAAAATTCGAGAAGAAATTTTATTAAAAAGGCTATCGGAGGAGCTATTGTCACGAGTGTACCTTCTGTGCTGAAAGCATCGCCAAACCAGGTCATCCCCCTGGTTGCCCCGGAGCGACACGATAAAAAATTCTCCCCCAATGACCAAGTCAACGTGGCGGTGATCGGCATGGGCATCATGGGCTTCAACAATTGGGAAACGTCGTCACAGATACCAGGGGTGAAACTGATCGCAGCCTGCGATCTTTACACGGGCCGGCTGGACCGCGCCAAGGAGCTTTATGGCAAAGACCTTTTCACGACCAAGGATTACAGGGAAATACTGGAACGCAGCGATATCGACGCGGTGATCATCGCCACGTCCGACCATTGGCATGATCACATCTCCATCGACGCCATGAACAAAGGCAAACACGTGTATTGTGAAAAGCCGATGGTGCACAAACTTGAAGAGGGCGCGGAGGTGATCGCCACCCAAAAGAGAACTGGCAAAGTGATGCAGATCGGAAGCCAGCGCGTGAGCTCCATCGCTACCCAAAAGACACGCGAGATCTTCGAGTCGGGGGTGATCGGCGAATTGATCCTGGTAGAGACCTGGATGGACCGCCAGGGCGGTGGCGGTGCCTGGCAGTACTCCATTCCAACAGACGCGAACGCAGGAACCGTAGATTGGGACCGCTTCCTCGGCGACGCACCCAAAGTCCCCTACGACCCCACCCGCTTCTTCCGCTGGAGAAATTACCAGGACTACGGCACGGGCATCGCTGGCGACCTATTTGTGCATTTGTTCTCCGGCCTTCATACCGTTACCAGTTCCAAGGGGCCCAACCGCATTTATGCCACGGGCGGCCTGCGCTACTGGAAAGACGGCCGCGACGTTCCCGATGTGATCCTGGGCCTGTGCGACTACCCCACCACCGACAAGCATCCCGCGTTCAACCTGCAGGTCCGCGTGAACTTTGCCGATGGCAGCCGCGACGGCGAACGCCTGCGCCTCATCGGCACAGACGGCGTGATCACCATGGGGTGGAGTGAAATAACCGTCACCCTGAACAAGACACCCAAAGCCCCGGGCTATGGCGGATGGGACTCGTTCAACACCTTCACGGAGGCACAACAAAAAGAATATGAAAAGTGGTACAAGGCCAAGTACCCGGCCGGCAGTCCCGAGATGATCAACCCGGGCACCACCTACAAGGCTCCCGAGCGCTATAGCGCCAACTATGACCATCATATGAATTTCTATAAAGGCATCCGAGAGAAGACGCCTATCAAGGAAGATGCTTTGTTCGGCATGCGCGCCGCCGGACCGGCCCTGGCGTGTAATAAAAGTGTTTTTGAAAAGAAGATTGTTAACTGGGATCCCGAAACGGCGAAACTGGTGTAAAAATATTTTGGTGCTCCCCGTCCAGGCTGGGCACTAAAAATTATTGATCGCGCTGCGATTCATCGGAAGCGTGATGACAAAGCGACATCCCTTTCCTACTTGTGTCGTTAGGTCCAGATGACCGTTCAGTTTGCCGACAGCTTTCTTTACGATATACAACCCCAACCCATTGCCTTTCGATCGCTCATTGGCGCGGAAGTACATGTCGAATACTTTTTCGGTATAAGCCGCCGGTATCCCCTGACCGTTGTCTTCCAGTTCCATGACCAAATGGTCGCCTTCCTGGCGCGCTCTCAAATAAATGTAGGGCTCTTCGGTCAGGGAAAAATGAATGGCGTTTTCCACCAGGTTTTCAAGGATGATGCGCACCAGGATGGGGTACGATATGAACGAGGTCTTCAAGTCAATTTGCGCCCGCACTTTGATGCGATGCTTTTGAATATCCTCGCGGAAAGAATCGCAGACGCTGTCGAATATTTCCTTCACCCACACTTCGCGGAAGATCAATTGCTGCGCGCCCACGTCGCTGATGGATTGGAGTTTGATCAGCATTTTATCCAGGCTGAATGCCGTTTCATTCACCTTGGCAAACAACTCCAGTGCGGCAGGATCTTTCAGGGTGATCTTGGCTACTTCGGCCAGACCCATAAACGTGGTGAGCGGACGCCGGAAGTCGTGCGACGAACGGTAGAAGAAGGTGTCCAGTTCTTTGAAGGCTTCCTGCAATTGCGAGGTACGCTTGGTCACGATGTCGTCGAGGTCGCGATTTATTTCGGTGATCATCTCGTTGGTCTCGCGCAACTCTTCGGCTTGTGCCTGCACTTCTTCTGTTTTTTCGATCAACTCGTTGTTGAGCATCACCAGCGAGTTGTTGGCCTCCGTCAGTTCCTCCGACTGGGCTTGTATTTCCTCCTTTTGCTCTTTGATCTCGGCATTGAGGCGCTTCAGATCCCGGTTGGCCTTACTCTTCAGTTGTGCGTTGAGGTAGAACATGTAAGCCATGAGCCCCAGCAACAACAGCCCGCCGATAGAAAACGTGAGGTAGGAACGTTGCAGGCTGATCTGCGTTTTTTGTAGTTGGATCTCGTTCTGGCTCAATTCATTTTTTTGATTCAGTTGGCGGATCTCGCCTTCCTTTTTTTCCAGTTCGTAGAACGCGCTCATCTCGGCAATCTTGGCCGCACCTTGCTGCGTGAAGATCGAATCGTTGAGCAACATGTAGCGGTCGTAATAAGAAAGGGCCTTCGGATAGTCGCCTATGGAACGGTAGTAGTCGGCAAAGAGCTTGTCATTGTTTCTCAACTCCAGGGCCGCACCGAGTTCAATGGCCAACGCGCGGCCTTCCCTCAGGTAATTCTCAGCATCGGCGCGCTGGTTGGTCTTGATGGAGAGTTCGCCCAACGTATTATAGGTCCTGATCAGAGCATCGCGATCCCGGTTGGCTTTATCCAACGCCAGGGACTGTACAAGATAGACCCGCGCCTTGGCAAAATTGCCCTGCTTTTGGTATACCCGGGCAATGTTAAAGGTAGTGGAGGAATAGAGCTGCGGCGATTTGATTTCCTTGCGCAATTGCAACGCGATCTCATAATGGCGGAGGGCTTCTTCGTATTGGGATCTCGTGAAATGTATATAGCCGAGGGCGTTGTGTGCATAGGAAATGCCGGCGCGGTCGTGAATATCCTCCATGATCTTCAATGATCGCTGGGCATAGTCGATTCCCAGGGAATCGTTTTTTTGGTTGGTATATACCCAGGCCATGGAGCCATACAAACGGCCCACTTCCTGTTTATTATTCAATTTTTCCTGTATCCGCAGGGCATCGAGCAAATGTTCGATGGCATGCTTGTAGTCACCCCGGGCGGTGTATACCTGGGCGATGCGGCTTAACACCAACGCATAGTAGCGGCGGAAAGGATGCCGCTTCAGCATTTCCAGGGCTTGGGAAAAGTGGCGTATAGCGGTATTGTAATCGCCCTGTGCATACAACAACTCGCCCGTGTTGATGTGATAGAACATCTGCTGTTCGGGGTTCTTATATTTCAGTGCCATGCTGTAGGCACTGTCATAATACTGCCGGGCCGAATCGAGCAGGGATCTGCCTTTGTAAGCCTGACCGATACCCTGCCATGACTCCATCAGATTTGAAAGGTCCTTGTCCTTGCCCCGCAGCAGGGCCGATTGCCGGAAATACAGCAGCGCCGAGTCGAATTCGGAAAGGTTCAAGGCCATCAAGCCGCGGTTATAATACACCGAGGAGCGCGCCGGACCGGGCTGGTCCTTCAACGCCACCGTCGACCGTTTGTAGTAATAGTCCGCTGAATCGAACATGGCCTGCACCCGGTAGAGGTTGGCCAGGCGCGTCATGGTGTAGCCCGGAAAATCGCCGTAGCG
>CBIHQM010000192.1:0-12101 GCA_966211885.1 uncultured Chryseolinea sp. | reverse complement strand
AGGGCCAGTGGCACTTTGATGGTAACGGTCTCCTGTTCGCCATAATCGTTGGCGTCAAACCGCTGCATGAGGTCCTGGGAGTTCTTGTAATGCAATCCCATGAACACGCCATAGTATCCCAGCACATTCATGAGCAGGAGCAGGGAGAGTACTATGGAAAGGATCTTTCTCATTCGGGCTTCAGGACTACAATAGTTAGAAAAATTACTGAAAATAGCAAACGGTTACGTCCTGATCAGAGGGAACTCCGAGGGGTGAGTGGGCTATTCACCCATTGAACGGCAGACAACTATCAGTTGTTAGCCTTGCCTTGTTTTAAAGCGGCACATACACCACTTTCTTCGTCTCAAAAAACTCCTCTTTAAAATAGTCGGGAAGCTCAAAAAGCTGGTAGGACCTGTGTAGTTCACCCAACTCCTCCTCCAGGTCGCCGCCTTTTAGATAGAGAATGCCATTGTAGAGATCATGGACCGATTGCTTCTTCACTTTTTTATTGATCCAGCCATAAAACTCCTTCAGTCGCGTGACGGCGCGGCTCACAATAAAATCGTATTCGCCCTTGATCTGTTCGGCGCGGATCTGTTCCGCTTTCACATTTTTCAATCCCAACCCTTCCGCCACGGCGTTCACGACGGTGATCTTCTTACCAATGGAGTCCACCAAATGAAACTGCGTCTCCGGGAAAAGGATGGCCAGTGGTACGCCGGGAAAACCTCCCCCGGTGCCCACATCCAGCACGGAAGCGCCGGGTTTAAACGTGTTCACCTTGGCAATGCCCAACGAGTGGAGCACGTGGTTGACGTACAGGTTGTCGATGTCCTTGCGGGAGACGACGTTGATCTTCTCGTTCCATTCCTGGTAGAGCGGGAACAGTTTAGTGAACTGTGTCTTTTGTTTTTCCGTGAGTTCTGGAAAATACTGGAATATAATGTCGGCGGATGGCACAGGTGGGACTACTAGTTCTTTAAAGTGCTATGTGAAATAATTGGATGTCACTTGCCCTTTTGAAATCCTTATCCATTGTTATCAATGGAATGCGTAAATATTTGGCCGTTGCGGCAACAATGGCATCTGGCAACTTTAATCTGTGTTTTCTTCGAAATTTAATGGCTTCCGATTTTATCTTATTATTCATTTCTATCAATATGCAGCTATCAATCATATCCCGGATAATTTTGATCTGCTCCGAGGTGATACTTGGCTTGCTCAGCAATTCCATTTCAGAAATAAAGGATAAATAAATATTCTTACCCTGCAAAAATTCGGTAATGGGCTCACTCCCATTCCCCAAGAGGATCATGATATTGGTGTCCGCCAGATAGTCATTACCATTCATTCCTCAGGGACTTCTGATACTCCAGGGGATCGCCGAAAACGCCTTTCAGTTTGCCTGAGAACTTCTTTGCATTGAATCCCTTATTGGGAACCTTTTTCATCAACAGAAGCTTTTCGGCTTTCTCCAACTTCCTTTTGATCAGCTCATTCTTTTTTGCCGTGGCGTTCATAGGCAAGTTTTTTTAGATGTGATCTCGTTTGTTCTTCACCATGTCGAACATCAACTCGCGGGCGCGGTGAAGCTGGGCCTTCACGGTACCCAGCGGGGCATCCAGTTCTTCGGCAATCTCTTCGTACGACAATTCGTGGAAATAGCGGAGGCGCACCAGCTTTTGGTATTTGCCGGGAAGCTTGTCCACGAAAATCTGGATCAACTCGGCTTTCTGGGCCTTGATGGCCTCCTCCTGCGGGTCCAGGTTTTCGTCTTCCACGTCGATGGAAACGGACTGGCCGTCGTCGTCGGTGAAGGTATTTTCGATGCTGAGCGTGTTCAGCTTTTTCTTGCGGATGAAGTCGATGGTGTTGTTGGTGGCAATGCGGAACAGCCACGTGCTGAACGTGAAATCCTTCTTGAAGCGGTGCAGGCTGCGAAACGACTTGGCAAACGACTCGATGGTAAGGTCTTCGGCGTCGTCGACGTTGCGCACCATTTTCAGGATCATGTGGTACACAGGGCGTTTGTAGCGTTGTAACAATTTAGCGTAGGCCTTATCGTCACCCCCCACCGCCATGTCAATCAGCTTGAAATCCTCGAGTGCCTTAGATGAAAACCTATTTTCTAATTCTTCCATCGTACTTTTTTTGTTACAGACGCCGCAAGGCCGGTGACAAGATAATAAAAGGCATAAATAAAATCTAAAACCGGCACAGCCCAACCCTCGAACCTCTCTCCTAACGTTTTTGCAGCCACCTGAGTTGTGATGGTGAACACGATTGTTCGCAAAGCCAACAGCCCCAGGATGATATAGTATTGCTCCGAAAAGAACGCCAACCCAATACCCCCGAACCACGACAGCAGCCAGGTGATCATGAACAGTCCCAGAAAAAGGCGAGGAATGAACCGGTATTTCCGGCCTACCGACAAATGACGGACCTTTTGGTTATAGAAAGCTTTCCAGGTGGTCTTGGGAAAGGAATGCGTGAGCGAGGTGGCCCCCAGGCACACGGCCGTGTTGCTGCCCTTGGCGTGACGGTTCACAAACAGGTCGTCGTCGCCCCCGGTCACGTTCAAAAGGTTATTGAAACCCTTTACTTCCAGGAAGTTAGAGCGGCGGTAGGCAAGGTTTCGCCCCACGCCCATGTAGGGGCGGCCCAGTAAGGCAAAGGCGATGTACTGGATGGCCGTCACCAAGGTGTCGAACCGGATAAAGGCGTTGAGCACGCCCGGCTTGCGCATATAAGGCGCGTATCCTAACACAAACTGCGTGGTGTCGCTAAACTGGGTGCTCATGGCCGAGATCCAGTCCTTCCCCGACGGACGGCAATCGGCATCCGTCAAAAGGATCCATTCGTAGCGTGCCGATTTGATGCCCAGCGTGAGGGCGTATTTCTTGGTATCGACGTGGGGCGGGGTGCGGTTCACGTGCACCATCTTGAGCCGGTGGTCTTTGCCCGTTTCCGTTAACAACAAGTCAAACGTGCCGTCGTTGGACCGGTCGTCCACAACAATGATCTCAAACTCGGGATGATCCTGCGCCAGCAGCAACGGGATGAGCTCCTTCAGATTTTCCTCTTCATCGTGGGCGCATATGATGACCGACACGGGCAGGGCTACCGCCTGTTTCTCGGCCTGCTTTTTGGAAAAAGCAATACAGTAGACCAGGAAATAAACGATTTGTATCCCTACGACGGTATAAAACGAAATCTCTAAAATTTGCAAGAAAAGCTGGTTTATCGATCACAAATATAGAGGAGGTTTATCAGGATGAAAGTAATTACCTGATAATTCCACCCAGGACGCGACCGACGACCGGCAGCGTCACCTCACGGTATATTCCTGTAGCGGCTGCCCGGTAACACCTGCCACCAAGCACAGGCCTTTGGCCGTGGGGACGAAGACCAGGCCGCGGGTATCGCCTTTTATGTCCAGTCCACTACGAGGTTTGCTCAGCGGAGTGAAATTCCCCTTGCCGTCGTTCAGCAGTACAAGACCTGTTAAAGCGTCGCACTCGCCAATCCGTACACGGTTGTAGCTGTCGTTGCCTCCCACGACCAGGTCCTTGTCGCCGTCGCCGTCAACATCGGCGGCCGCGATGGCGTGGACGGTCGAGAACTGGGCTTCTATGGGCAGCGGGCGGGCTTCGAAGTGACCGTTCTTGTTTTCGAGGTAGAGCGAGGCCAGGTTGTCGGCCGTGAGGGTTTTGGTATCCTTCATCTCGTCGGGTTTGAAGAGCGCCTCCAGGGTAGAGCGCGCGTAGGATGTATAGTCCGGATAGCGCGGCTTCAAAAAGGCCACCTGTCCCAGGGCTTCATCACGGCTGGCATAGGGGTAGGACACCCCGTCGCGATAGTAGCAAAAGAAGAAATCCACCTGGCTATCGTTGTTAAAGTTCTTGTACACCAGGGTGGCCGGGTGTGCAGCCGACACGTTGTATTGTTGGTTCAAACCATAGTTACCCACTACGGCATCCAGATCGCCGTCGCCGTCGAAGTCGTCGGTTGTCACCGCATTCCACCAGCCTTGCTCGGGATGGGACAGCCAGGTGGAGGAGGCATCGTCGAGTTTGCCGTTGTTGTTGATAAATGTTTTCACAGGCATCCATTCGCCCACCACGATGAGGTCGGTCTTGCCGTCTTTGTTGACGTCGGCCGCAGCCGCGGAAGTGATCATACCCGCCTCTTGCAGCGCCGCAGCTTTTTCTTTTATCGCCTCCGCGAAGTGCCCCTTGCCATCGTTGACCAGCAACATACTAGAAGGGATGATGGGGTATTGACCCGGGGTGAGACGACTGCCGACAAAGAGGTCGGTATCTTTATCGCCGTCGAGATCGAAGGGCACCACACAAGCACCGGCCCATGCCTCGGAGGGAACGGCGCCTGTTGCCCTGGCGAAATGTCCTTTGCCGTTATTCAAATAGAGCCTGTCCTGCAGCAGCGGATCGTTGTCCACCGACATGTATCCGCCACTCACCACATAAAGGTCGGCGTCGCCGTCGTTGTCGGCGTCGAAGAACACGGCGTCTTCATCTTGAAAGTCTTTGTCTTTTTGGAAAGCGGGGTCGGGTTGCTGCTTGAAGGTTCCGTCGGGCGTTTGAATGAAGAGCGCACCGCTTTGATTGCGCGGGCCGCAGCTATAAAAATCCTGCAGGCCGTCGTGGTTCACGTCGCCGGTGGCAATTCGCGGCCCCGAGTACGAATACAATTTCGGCAGCAGCAACTGGCGTTTGAAGTCGTTCGACTCAACCGGCTCGTGCTTCCATTCCGGCAGCGCCGTTTTTTCGAAAAGGGGTTTGGGTGCTGGTGCATAAACGTAATTTCCGGAAGCATCTTCATAACGCGGTTCGAGCGGTTTGGCCGGGTCCACGTTCGTCAGCAATTGTGTTTTACTGTCGGGCCACACAATGCGAACGGAGTCAAACTTTGCAATACCGCGCGCGCCCAACGTCACCGGCACCTCCATGCACGACTCAAAGCCCCTCACGGGCGACACTTCGGCATACTGCGTATGACCCGAAGCAGTGGCATAGATCTTTGTTCCCGTGACAATGCGTTTGAGGTTTTGCTTGCGCAGATCGATTTTCAAAAACAGGGCTGAGTCGCTTTTCGCGCTTGTGTTTTTGTAGAGCACGGCGGGCTGGTTCATGGCGTTGATCACCAGGTCGGGATCGCCGTCGTTGTCGAAGTCGGCATACGCAGCGCCGTTGGATTTGAAAGTCCGGGTGATGCCCCATTCGCTTGATTTCTTTGTAAACGTGAGGTTGCCGTTGTTCCTGAAAAAGAAATTACCCACGTCGATGGACGGCATGTTGTTCAGGATCTCATCGATGCGCGGCTGCACACCGGTTTGACGCGCCTTCAATTGTTCGTCGACGGTATATTTCAGGAACTGCATGTTGGTGTAATCTTTTTCGTAGCCGTTGCTGATGAACACATCCTTCCACCCGTCGCCATCAAAATCCTCCACCAAGGTGGCCCAACTCCAGTCGGTGTTGGAGATCCCGGCGAGTTGGCCGATCTCCGAGAAGGTGCCGTCGCCGTTGTTCAGTTGAAGCATGTTGCGCATCGACTGGCGATGGAATCCTGACCGCACCAGCAGGTTGTATTTATCGTAATTATCATCGCCGGAAGAAAGCTTGATACGCTCATTGCTTTCGGGAAGCATGTCGAGTGTGATGATGTCGGGCTGAGCATCGTTGTTGATGTCGGCAATGTCGGAGCCCATCGAAAAAAGCGACACGTGACCTGTAGCATCCTTAATTACATTTTTGAACGTGCCGTCATGGTTGTTGATATAGAGATAATCCTCTTCATTAAAATCGTTGGACACATACACGTCGGGCCAGCCGTCGTTGTTCAAATCCGAGATGGCCAGACCAAGCCCAAAGCTCAACACATTGTTGACGAGCCCGGCGCTTTGCGATACGTCAGTAAATTTGAGGTTGTCGTTGCGGTAGAGTTTGCTTCCAAAGGAGTTGCTTTTTTGCTCTTTTAGATTGGCCATCACTTTGCCGAAGCCGGCGTAGCGTGGAAGGGAGTGATTCAGTAAGAACAAATCAAGATCGCCATCCTTGTCATAATCGAAGAAAGCGGCGTGCGTTGCATAGGCATTGTCGGCAATGCCGTAGTCGTCGGCCATTTCTTTGAAGGTGAGGTTGCCTTGATTGATGAACAGTTGATTTTTTCGCAAAGTGGAGTCGCTCAAGGCAGAGCGGCACACGTAGAGGTCGAGCCAACCGTCCTGGTTCACGTCGGCCATGGTCACGCCGGTCTTCCAGCCTTTTGCGAGGGCTACTCCGGCTTTGTCGGTGATGTCCTCGAAATTGAAATCGCCTTTGTTGAGATAGAGTTTGTTGGGCACCTGGTTCCCGGAAAAATAAATATCGGCAAGACCATCATTGTTGATATCGCCCACGGCCACGCCGCCTCCGTTGAAATAATACGGATAGTTCAGCACATTGTCGTCGCCCGATTGTTTCACCGTGTTTTGAAATGTGAGTCCCGTTTTTTCTGCGGGCAGTTCCTCGAAAAGTGTTGCAGGCTTCTTTTCGGAACAGGTCGCGAAGATTAAAATCGAGAGGGAGAGTAAACAAAAATTGCGCAGCATAGGTCTATGGAATTGACAACAAGGTAAGCAATGACCGCGTGTTGAGGTCATGACGGATTTGAAAAACTTGATAAAAAAAATAAAGGGCCAGTGCAAGCACCGACCCCTTATCACTCTAGCCTATATCCTTAAAGCTATGGATTCGTATCCCACCATAGCGGGGTTTGCGTGTTGTCGTCACCGTTCAGCAGGCTCTTTGCAGCCTCTACTGCCGCCGCATTGCTTTGTTGTTCAGACACCAGGAAGGGTATCCGTCTCAGCCACTGCGTAGCTGGATCCGTGATCAACGGATTGTCCGAATTGGCTGTGGGGTACAACTTCAGCTTATGGCTTCGGCGATAGTCTGCCCATGCTTCCATACCGTCGGGGTACAGCGCGAGCCATTTCTGGGTGGCGATCTGTTCCTCTTGTACGGCCAGCGTGGCTCCAAACAATACCGGGATGTTGGTCATCGGAGGAGAATTCAGCAGGTCACCAGGCGCAATTGGCGTGCTGGTACTATTGATGTAAGCCGTCGGATCTGCGGTAATGCCCCATTGCAGGAAGGAGTTTTTAATACCCGCTTCGTAGTAATCTTTGGCCGTTCCACCACCCATGTTCCATCCTTTCAACGCACCCTCTGCACGCAGGAAATAAGCCTCAGCCGTGCACATCACGTTTTGTGGGGTTTCCAGGTATGACTCAACACCGCCCAAGGATGCGGGCGACCAACGCGGACCTTGCTGTGAATTGTAGTCAGCATCACTCAAGCCACTTTTATCGGTTTGCTGTGCCGTGGTAAGTCCGTTTCTCAAACCGTCATATGTTCCGTTCCGTTTGGAGGGGAGGAAGTACTCCGTCATCCGTGGATCATCATATCCTTTCAGGACCGATTCCATGGAAGCGCTCATTCTAAACTCATTCCATTGCATGATGGCGAGACCGTTGCCGTCGTCACCTTTCAAACTTCTTTGAACAAGCGCATCATCGTCAGGACTTTTGGTGAACACACCACCCGCTACCGCAGCTTCGGCTTCCGTCCTAGCCTTTCCCGAATCCACGTTGGATATGCGTACCGCCAACCGCAGACGAAGGGTATTGGCAAACTTGATCCACTTGTTAACGTCACCACCGTATACGATATCGTAGCTTCCGTAAGGCTTTTCGCCGGTCTTGCCAGCCAACACATCCGTAGAGGCCTTCAAACGCTCAAAGAAATCATCATAGATTTTGTCCTGAGCATCATAGGGGACGGACTTCAAGTCTTCTCCTGCGCTGAAATATGGAATGGGGCCCCAATAGTCCGTTACGCGGTGAAAAGTATATACCCACCAGATGTTGGCGATGGCATACTCTGCTGATGTAGGATCTGTGCTAGCAAAAATAGTCTGCAATTGCGGCAGCACGTCCGTGTACATCGGGTTGAACGCGGCACCTACCCAGTTTTGATTGATCACCAATCGGTCGGATCCGAAATACGTAGCCTCGCAGGCAAAGTATTGCGCATATTGATCCGCGAAGAGGTTCTGTGCCACCTGATAGTTCCATTGGCTGCCAGGAGCGGCAGATTGTGCCTTTGTCAACAGGAACGGCAATTCAGCAGGACCAATCGTGGCAACGTTGTTCTTATTTGTATTGATATTCTCGAAATCGCTCGTACAAGATGCCACCAAGGCCAGACTGGCCAGCGTGAACACTCTTAAAGAGTTGATGGAGATTAGCTTGATATTTTTCATATGCTTCATAGTATTAGAAGTTTATTTTAGAATGTAAGGCTCAGGTTACATCCTATACTGCGCGTGGAGGGCAGTGTTCCATACTGCACACCTTGCCAGTTGCCGTTACCCAACGACATATCCGGATCGATTTGCATTTTCCGTTTTCCAAGGCCGGGAATGTCAAGCACAGAAGAACCTCTGTACAACCAGAAAAGGTTGCGCGCGATGAGCGAGAATCTTGCCGTCTTGATAAAGAAACTTGACGGTACGGGAATGTTATAACCAACCGACAATTCTCTTACTCTGAAGTTTGTAGCGTCGTAGGCAAAGAACTCACCAATTCCATAACGCTTACCGGATGTGATCTCGGATCCTGCGGTCCAGAATTGTTGTGCCGTTACCGTCTTCTCAACCTTATTACCGTCTTTATCAACACCACCTAAACTCCAACCTTGTTCACGATTCTTCCCGGTCACTTCGGAAATTCCGCTGAAGGCGAGGTTCATTTCTGTACCGTCGAGGATAATACCGCCTACGCGACCATCCACCAACAACCTTACCGTAAAGCGATTAAAAGTAAAGGAGTTGGTCAGACCCATCGTTGCTCTGGGGTTGAACGATCCGAGATACTCTTGTTTTGCAGTCGCCACCGGAAGGCCTGTGTTAGCATCTACAATAAAGTTTCCGTTTGCATCGCGTTGCCATTTCCGGCTCACCAAGTCACCAAAACTATTTCCCTCTATAATAACGGGGGTTGCTGTGCGGGCATATCCAGAGTTGTCCGCCAGATAAGTGGTCTTCAGGTCAGGAGCAAGCTCAACGATCTTGTTGCGGTTAATACCCAGGTTGTAAGCAATATCCCAAGTAAGGTTTCCTTTTATCGGGGTTGCATTCAGCACGAGCTCTATACCTTTGTTCTGGATATTTCCAGCATTGATGTACTTGTTGGTATAGCCTGTTGCCACGGGTACGCTGATCTTCAACAACTGGTCGGTCGAATTGCTCTTATACATATTGAAGTTGATACCCAATCTGTTTTCCCAGAATTTGATATCAAATCCAATTTCCGCGTTAGCAACTTTCTCAAAATGCAAATCAGGAATTGGTTTCGTTGCGGATCTGGAGAGCAGACCGTTTCCTGCACCGGGATTGAATTCAAATTTGTTGGTCCGGATTTGAGGCACACCGCCGTTACCCACGACAGCATAGTTTGCGTTCAACTTCAAGAAAGATATGGGCTGAGGAAGGGTGACCATATCCGAAATGATTCCAGACAAACCTATCGAATAGTAGGGAAATGAATACGGTGCTCCAAGAGCCGAGTTCCAGTCTTCCCGGAAACTTCCTTCGAGGAAGAGATATTCTTTGTAAGCAAGACTTGCCTGACCAAAAACAGACTGACGCTGCAGTTCTGTTGCAGTCGAATTGCCGGTGGTGCTTCGTCCGAATTGTGTGCTGAACTTATTCACAACCAAAAGTCCATTGGCCGTCGTGGCATCGGTGGTACTCAGGTTATCCTGATAAATGGCACCTGCCCGGTAGTCCAATTTGAAATCATCACCAAACTTATGCTCACCCGCGAGGGTAAGATCATACCATTGTTGCGTGATCGTTGTTTTCGATTGTTGATACCATCCGCCGGGTTGGCTCACCCAGAGAATTGTTCCCTGTGAATATTTCTGTTCATCCTGATCCAACGTCCGATCCAAGTTGGCCCGACCGGTAATGCTAAGGCTCGGCACAATTTGATATTTTACAGACATAAAACCCATGATGCGGTTACGCGACTGATTGATCGCCGTCTTGTTCAGCATCCAGTATGGATTTTGATAGATTGAATTCAGCGTCGAGGGCCACACGCTTGGCGTCGGCACTCCGAGGTTGTCTTTCGACTCGTAGTCTTTGGCCACGCTCAAAGGCATACTGCGCGGAATCTGGTAGATGTCAATAACAGGAGCATTTTCTTCACCAGTTCTGGGCCGGTTCTTGATCTCCTGGCTGATGTAGGTGACCTTTGCGTCTGTCGAGAACTTCTTGCTGATCGTATTGCTGATACGCAAGTTGATGTTATGGCTCTTGAGATCGTTGTTCGGTACGATGCCCTGCACTTGCTTGTTGGTGTAGGACAAATACGTCTGCATTTTTTCAGAACCACCCGAAACACTAATCGCATTGTTCAAGCTCGTTCCGTTCCGGAAGAAATCCTTGATATTATCCGGCTGGGCAGAATAGGTACTTGCTTGACCCAAGTGATTGGTATAGCTCTGGCCCGTCATCGCGGCGCCCCAGCTATCGCCCACGGCAGGGTTCAACACACCACCCATACCTTGTCCATACGAGTTTTGCACTTTAGGAAGCACAAAAGCTTTTTCAGAAGTGATACCAGAATTGATATTCACCGAGACTTTATCCTTGCCACCTTTTTTGGTGGTAATAACGATCACACCGTTACCTGCCTCGCTACCATAAAGCGCGGCAGCAGAAGCACCACGCAAAATAGTTACCGACTCGATATCATCGGGGTTGATGTTCGATGCACCGTCGGAACTCTGAATGGATCCAAAATCACTTCCGGCAGCACTGCTCGTGCTGTTGTTGATGGGCACACCGTCGACTACGATCAGTGCGTTGTTGCTGTTCTGAATCGAGCGGTTACCGCGAAGCACGATCCGCGCCCCGCTACCCGGTCCACCCGAACCCTGGTTGATCTGGGCGTTGGCAATTTTTCCCTGGAACGAGTTGATGACGTTGTTGGCATCCCTCACTTCAGTGAGTTGCCCGGTAGGTACCGTCTGCGTGGCATACACCAGGGTCTTCGCTTCCCGCTGGATACCAAGCGCTGTAACCACCACTTCAGAAAGCTCCTTGGTGTCTTCCTGCATCACGACGTTAATATTGGACTGATTTCCCACGGCAATCTCCTGCGTGGCAAAGCCAATAAAAGAAAGCACCAAAACACTGTTCTGAGGATCGGGCACGGTGAGGGTGAACTTACCTTCCGAGTCCGTGGTAGTTCCTGACGAACTTCCCTTAAGTAGGACGGACACCCCTGGTACTGGTGTCCCGTCGCCCGCTGCTGTGACCGTTCCGGTCACTGTTTGAGCATACGCCGATGCGCTTGCCAGCGTGAGCAAGAACAGCAGCTGTAGTAAACGTTTTTTCATTGAAAATTTAGGTTAGGGTGAAACATTATTTCGCACGTTTTGGCCCCAGCCGAATATTCTAGCGGCCAAAACGTATGTCAAAGTAGAAACTACGAGAAATAAAAGCAAGAAAATTTTTAAAATGTGTACGCACACACTTAATTTGTGTGCGAAAACACATTAAGGCACGCTGCCGGGAACGTTTTCTATTCACTTAAATTTCATTCTTTTGACCTATGGACATTGGAAAAAACATCCGAATCAAGGATATCGCTAAACTGGCCGGGGTTTCGGTCGGAACAGTTGACCGTGTGCTCCACAACCGGGGACGCGTTTCCGATGAGGCCCTCAAAAAAGTGACGGCCGTCATGGACCAGATCGACTATAAACCGAATCTGATCGCCCGTACCCTGGGATCCAATAAAAATTATAAGATCGCCGCCCTGATCCCCGACCCGACCGGCGACCCCTACTGGGCCCAAACCAACCTGGGCATCATCCAGGCACAGGCCGAATGGGCACAATACGGCGTCACCGTCGACACCTATACGTTCGACATTTTTGATAAAGACGCCTTCCGGGGACTGGCCCAGGAAGTGCTGGAGTCGGCACCCGACGGCATTGTGATCGCTCCTATATTTTATCATGAATCGCTGCCGGCGT
>CBIHQM010000191.1:0-12113 GCA_966211885.1 uncultured Chryseolinea sp. | reverse complement strand
TATCCATCGCCCAAGGGTGCTGGAACCATCAAGGCTTTGCTGACACAACCCGTCGACGCAAAAAAGAAACTCGGTGGCATCGTGGTCGTGCACGAGAACAGGGGATTGAACCCGCACATTGAAGACGTGGCCCGGCGCGCAGCCCTGGCCGGCTTCATCGCCCTTGCGCCCGACATGCTCACGCCCCTCGGCGGCTATCCCGGAACCGACGATCAGGGACGCGAGCTTCAAAGCAAGCGCAACCGCGACGAGATGCTGGAAGATTTTATTGCAGCCTATGACTACCTGAAAGCCAATAAGGACTGCAACGGAAAAGTTGGCGTGGTCGGCTTTTGCTTTGGCGGCTGGATCGCCAACATGATGGCCGTGAGAATTCCCGACCTGGCTGCAGCGGTTCCGTTCTATGGCGGACAACCGGCTGCCGAAGACGTCGCCAAGATCAAGGCGCCGCTGCTCATACACTATGGTGAGCTCGACACGCGGGTCAATGAAGGATGGCCTGCCTATGAAGCAGCGCTCAAAGCGAACAACAAAGAATACACCGAGTATATGTATCCCGCCGCCAATCACGGCTTTCACAATGACACCACGCCCCGCTATGACAAGGCGGCCGCTGAACTGGCGTGGAAGAGGACGGTTGAGTTCTTCACTCAGAAATTGAAGTAAACGCGCGTCACAGCAGGCTGTTGAAATACCTTCAACAGCTTGCTGCCCGAACCGAGTGGATAGATTAAAAACTGAATGGCTGTGTAAACACGGATTGCCTGGGGCCGATAAATGCTGCTCCGTCAGGATTTCGCGCAGGAATAATCCGTAAATTCAGCAACCTACAATCTAACCCTCAACCTATGAAAAAAGTACTCACCGCGATTTCCATCGCACTTGCCCTGACGGGCTGCAGCCGCACCACGATCGACACGAAGGCCGAAGGCGAAAAGCTCATGCAGCTAAGCCGGGAATGGTCGCAATATGCCAGCAAGCGCGATGTCGAAAAAACCCTAAGCTATTGGGCCGACGATGCCACCGTGATCTCAGCAGGAGACGCCACGATGAAAGGCAAAGCGGCCATACGCCAAATGGTGGAAGGAAGTTATAAAGACCCCAGTTTCCAGATCAGTTGGGAACCTCAGCAAGCCGACGTCGCCGGGAGTGGCGAGTTAGGATACCTGTTAGAGAAAACCACGATCACGATCAATGACTCTACCGGAAATCCTGTGAAGCATCAATACAACTCCGTTAGCGTGTGGAAGAAACAAGCCGATGGTGCGTGGAAAAATGTGCTGGACGTTTTGAGTCCGGAGGGTTCGAAGTAGCCGACCTGTCCGCCTCAACATTCGCTCATCTTATAATAGCCCCCTCACCTCCGCTACTTCTTTCCTTATGAAAAACAAAATCACGCGCCGGCAAATGATCCTGAAGAGTTCAGCGGCAACGCTCGCCTCCATAGGGCTCACATCGATTGCCGTAGCCAAAGATCACACCACGCCCGCCAGCGAAAGCAGCAATAACCTGCCGCCGCCCGACGAGATCTGTTTTATGACCGCGGTGGACCTGGCCGCATTATTAAGAACAAAAAAAATCTCCGCGCGCGAAGTGATGACGGCCCACCTCAAACAGATCGCAAAAGTAAATCCAAAAGTGAACGCCATCGTTACGTTCGTGCCCGAGGACCAACTGATGGCACAAGCGCTTGCTGCAGATGAAGTGATCGCCAAAGGAAATACGACCGGGGCATTACACGGACTGCCGATCGCTGTGAAAGATCTCATGGAAACCAAAGGCTTGCGAACGACCTATGGATCGCTATTATGGAAAGATCTGATCCCCACACAGGACGCTCTGATCGTTGAGCGTCAGAAAAATGCGGGCGCGATCGTGATCGGGAAAACGAATGTGCCCGAGTTGGGAATGGGATCACAAACCTTTAATCCCATCTTCGGTCCGACGTTCAACCCCTACGATCCATCCAAGACCTGCGGCGGCAGCACCGGGGGTGGCGCCACTGCGCTGGCCTGTGGCATGGCGCCGCTGGCCGATGGCAGCGACATGGGTGGATCCTTGCGCAACCCCGGCAGCTTCTGTAATGTGGTGGGTCTTCGCACGTCGCCGGGAAGGGTGCCTTTGGTGGCCGTGAAAATGGCCAACCAAACGTTAAGCGTTCAAGGTCCGATGGCGCGTACGGTTTCAGATTGTGCTCTACTCCTCAGCGTTCAGGCAGGCCCGGACGTCCGTTCACCCCTGTCCCTTGCGGACGATCCCAAACCATTTGCTAAACCGTTGGGTCGCGATTTCAAAGGTGTGAAGGTTGCTTTTATCAAAGACTTCGGCTTGCCCTGGGAAAAAGAAGTCATCGATGCCGTTCATGCGCAACGCAAAGTATTCGAGGACCTCGGCTGTATCGTGGAAGACAATGAACCGGACATGACCGACGCCAACGAATGCTTTGTCAACTTCCGGCATTGGCAATACGAGGCACAATACGGCGACCTGCTGGAAGGCAACAGCGACAAAATGAATGCCTACACTAAATGGCACATCACCGAAGGCCGCAAGCTGACGGGCCCCTACCTCTCACGCCTCGAGATGAAACGCTCGGCATTGTTCCGGCGCGTACAACAATTCCTGACCCAGTATGAATTCCTCATCATGCCCGTGAGCCAGGTGTTGCCCTTCGACGTCCACACGCCTTATCCCGAACAGATCGGCGACGTGAAAATGCTAACCTATCTCGACTGGATGCGTTCGGCCTATTACATTTCCGTTGCCGGCAACCCGGCCTTGTCCGTGCCTTGTACTTTTTCGAAGAGTGGGCTTCCGATTGGGATACAAATTGTAGGCAGATACAACGCAGACTTCAGCGTGTTGCAAATGGGATTTGCATTCGAACAAGCAACCAAGATCGGCAAGCGCCGTCCAGCGATCGCTGTCTAGTGCAGATTGAACCGCCTCACCTTCACGAAAGCTTGGGCGAGCAAAGTATGCAAAGAAAAAATTACTTGATCGTAAAAGAAGCGACCAGTGCCACGCTGTGATTTCTTGGCAGTTTCTCAACGCCAATAATGGCGCGCGTGTGCAGTCCGCGATCGCCTAAAACTTTAAGAAACAGATCCGATGCACCATTGGCTACCTGCGGCCCTTCGTCCCAGGTGTCGTGAACCTGGTAGTAGATATCGACATGGTTCAATCCCACGATCCTCTCGTCGCCTACGAATTTATCGATCTGCAAGAGAACATTGGTCGCGGCCATTTTTGCGGCCTCATAGCCTTGCTCGGTGGTGACGTCTTTACCGAGGCGTCCAAGAAAATAGAACTGCTCGTCTTTGATGGGCAATTGGATCGCCACATACGCGACGTTCCCCCGGATGTTTACAGCGACGTAGGACCCGCCGGGTTGAGGCACTGCGCCAAAGGATATCCCAAGGGATTTCAGTTTATCAAGTATAATACTGCTTTGCATGAAAATTATTGATGACGGTTTTACTTCGTCCAAATTAAACTAAAGTTTTTAAACCACATCCACACAAGAGATACTCGCCTCGAAAATCTCATCTTCATGACGCCACTTTATGTTGCTCACCCAGCGAAAAAACATGGGCGGCCGCAGCGCATTCCTTAAAATTTTTTCTTTACTTGATTAGTGTTTCCGTGTGCATCATGTGTTTGGTGTGCCCGAGACACACAAGCATTCCTATAACCCTTCCGTTAGGGCTTGCGGCCTTAAGCAATCCAACAAAAAGACCTTTCATCATGATTTCTGTCCGTCCCCTTCGAAAACACCTGAGCCACTATTCGGTACTGCTCATCCTTTTTGCCGTATCCGGACTCACCTCCTGTACCAAAGTAAAAGAGCAGGCGCTCTATTCATCGGATGTCGAATCGATCCACGCCGGGGAGGCGCTATTTTCCAAGAACTGTAGCGCGTGTCACAATTTTCGTATCAATGGCATCGGACCGAACCTGGCCGGTGTGACACAGGACACTTCAAAATCTTGGATCAAAGGTTTCATCACCAATCCGCAAAGCTATCTCGATCAAAAAGATCGCCGGGCGCTCGGTTTAAAGGAGGACTTCAAAGGTGTGATGCCAGCGTTTGGTCAGTTCAGCGAAAACGAGATGGAAAGCCTGCTGGCCTTTCTCCACACGAAGGAGAGACGTTTGATCAAGAACAACTATGATACGCTAACGGCCATCAAGGATCCCTTCCCGGATTCGATACCGATGTCGGACCTCCGGGTTGACCTGGAACCCGTCACACAGATGCCCGCTTCGAGCGACAAAAACTTGCATACGCGAATAACGAAATTTCAGTCCGCGCCAAACGGAGGTTTTTATATGCTCGATCTCCGGGGCACGCTCTACCTGGTGGATAAAAATAAAGCGGTTCCCTATTTCGATATGAAAAAAGAGGAGCCTGCGTTTATCGACGAACCCGGTATGGCCACGGGCTTTGGCAGTTTTGCGTTTCATCCGGAATTCAAATCCAACGGCCTGTTCTACACCACGCACGCCGAGCCGCCCAAAAGCAAACCGGCCGACTTCACCTATGCCGATTCCATTCCCTCCACGTTACAGTGGGTGCTGACCGAATGGAAAACAGACAAGCCCGGCCAGGTTCCGTTCACCGGCAAGGGCCGTGAAATTCTTCGCTGGGACATGGTCACCCAGATGCACGGTGTGCAGGAAATCATGTTCAATCCCTATGCAAAGCCGAAGGACAAAGACTACGGACTTCTTTACATCGGCATTGGCGACGCGGGGTCGGTGGAATACGGTTATCTTTTGGCTGGAACTGAGCACAACTACCTGGGCACGATCTTCCGAATAGACCCCCTCGGCACCAACAGCAAGAATGGCCGTTATGGCATTCCCGCTATCAACCCCTTTGCAAAGGACACCTCCGCGGCAACCGTCAAAGAAATTTACGCCTATGGATTCCGGAATCCCCATCGCATCACGTGGCTGAGAACGGGCGAAATATTGGCGGGCAATATTGGGCAACATAATGTGGAATCGCTCTATAAAGTGATCGAAGGTAAAAATCACGGCTGGCCCATACGCGAGGGAGAATTTGTGATCGATGCCGAAGGCGACATCAACCGGGTTTATCCGTTGCCCCCGAACGATTCCAGCAATGGCTTGGTATACCCCGTCATTGCATACGATCACGACGAAGGTCTTGCCATGGCGGGAGGATATGAATACAAAGGCAAAGCCATACCGGCCTTCGCCGGAAAATTCATCCTGGGCGATATCGCAAAAGGAAAGATCTTCATCGCCGACGTGGCCAAGATCCGCGAAGGCAAACACGCCGACATCCAGCGGCTACATTTGCGCATCGGCGGCAAAGAGACCACGCTGTTGGCCATCGCCGGATTAGGTCGAGTAGACATGCGTCTTGGCCAGGATGCGCAGGGCGAATTGTATGTGACAACCAAGTATGATGGCCGGATCTACAGGATGGTGCGTGCCGAAAAAGTGAAGTAACAGCAGGTAGGATCGATTTATTTCAGTCCTTCAAAACTATACTTTGCATTCTCCCAGAAAGCATCGAGCGCAATGATCCGCGGCTTGAAGAAGGAGATGAGGTCGGACCAGTGATCTTTGTTCATCACCGATACACGAGGCAATTCTTTGTATATCCTGCTCACCACTCTGCCGTCGACGGGAACGTGCAACTGCCAATCCCACTCTTCTTCGAGGGTGGCGTGCAGGAGGTCTTGCAATTGCAGGAACTGCTCGAAGTATAATTCCTGGATATCCACATCGCCATGCTCCAGCGAAATAAAAATGGAAGCCGACTTTAGTCCGGCATCCATGCGAAAATGCACGCCTTTTATTTTTGTGTGATAGTTCACCCAATTTACCTTCATACCTTCGGCAGAAAGCACCGGGTTCATGTATCTGCCAAAAGCCGTCCAGAACTCGTGCTTAGTACGCGATACCTCTTCCCGTGCAAACATATTTCCAAGATTGGTTCATCGCTATCAAATCAAAAGGTAAAGCGTCTTTGCAAATACAACCAATACAAATCGAAAAAACAAAAAAAGCACCTCTCCGGGTGCTTTCTTTTTTAATACAATTTATGGTCTCACTTCGCGCCAGACATGGGAACCAGTTTAGCACTGAGATCCGGGTCGGCCATATCTTTGTCGAATGGAAACATGGGGCGTTCGATTCTTTTGAAGGGCAATCGTTCAAGATCCTGGTCAACACCACCGGGCGTCAACGCCATGATCCAGTCGGCGCGCATGTCGTAGAGTTCCGGCACGAGGTAGCCGAGTTTCACCACCACAATATCGGTCTTCCGCGGGTCCAGGCCCAGTCTTGTAAAATCTACTTCCCGGTGATAGGGCTTGCGTTTTTTGGTGACGATCACATTTACACTTCCCACTTTCACGACTACTTCCGTTTCGGCATGTTCGTCGCCCTGTTCGATGGATTTTACAATGCCTGTCAATCGCACGGGAGGTGAGAACCGTGAATCGATCGCCGCGCCCGCATAGCCGTCCACTTTTCCTCCCACCCCAGCTTGAATCGCTTTCTCCACGAGCTCTGGTCCAGGCACAGAGGCATAGATCAGGGAAGGTCCCTTTTCGGTTTTGAACTCGGGGCGTTTCAGGATCTCATTCAACGTCCAGGTAACATCGCCTGCTCCGCCAGCCGTGGGGTTGTCGCCCATGTCGCTGATCATAAAAGGATGTTTGTCGCTGACCACGGCTTTGTCTAAGGCCTCTTTTAGGGAAGCGGTGGGCGCTATGAAGGCGAATTCTTTTCTGACGTTCCAAAAACTTTTCGCAAGGCCCTCGGCGGCTTTGGTCACGTTCGCTTTGTCGTCGCCGGTCACCATCACGACGGCGTGGTTGCGGGGTTCATCTGCCCAGGCATAGCCGATCCAGATCGCTGCGTCTGTTACGCCCTGCTGTGAAGCGGCCGGTGGCACTTGTGCATATAAACTCTTTCCGGGATCAACGCGTGTGCTCGTCTTTTCTCCGGGCAACAAAATGGGTACAGCGATGTAGGCTTTGTAGGCCGGCTTCCCTTTGCCGCTTTCGATTCTCGATAATAAGTTATCTACGGCCCGCTTATCGGATTGCACGGCATCTTCGTGTGGCGCCATCCGGTAACACGTGATCAGGTCACTATTTTGGGCTAGCCGCCAGGAAACGTTTCCATGCAAATCCATGGACGTCGAAATGACCGTTTCGTTTCCAACCACTTCCCGGATGCGCACGATCATGTCGCCTTCCGGATCGTCAAGACCGACCACGCTCATGGCGCCATGAATGTCGAAGAACAAGCCATCATAGGGAAGGTCTTTTTTCAACAACTCCAAAGTTTGCTTTACTAAAGACTCATAGGCCTCCCGTGTCACTACGCCTCCGGGCAAAGCGCGTCCGATCAAGGTCGGAAACCATTGCGCTCTCTTGCGATCCAACGAATCGGCCGCCAAAAATGCATACGATGATAAAATAGTATCCCCCACCTTGGCATGAAAGGCCGCTTCGTGCGTCAGCGCCGGTGAAAATGTGCTGGACTCAATGGCCAGGCCTGCAATGGCAATCCGGGGGAGTTTCTTGGGTGGGTTGCTGCAATGGATCATGGTCATGCCGACCAGGGCCGCGAACAGACTGAAGAATATTTTTTTCATGGGGGGTATACCTTTCCAGTCAATATATAGATCAATTTGCTCTCCGCCAATGCCTATTATTTGATCCGCTCCATTTTTACATCGTTTTCTTTAAAGTGGCGAGCTGACTCAAATCGCCGCCTCCTTATTATACTTGTTCCTGTAGTCCAAGGGTGACATTCCCGTGATCTTTCTAAACACTTCCCGAAACGCCTTGACATCCGAATAGCCCACATCGTACATGACCTCGTTCACATTTTTGCGGCTTGTCTCCAGCGCCTTCTTGGCCGCCTCGATCTTTGCCCGTTGCAAATATTCCACCGGCGTGTTGCCGGTTGCTTTAATAAAGCGCCTGTCAAAATTCCGCCGGCTCACGTTGAGCTTTGAGGACAGATCTTCCATGGAGATCTTCTCCCCTAGTTTGCTTTCGATATGTACTTGCGCTTTTTTCACCACCTCATCGCCGTGCTTCTTTTGCGTGGAGAAGATGGTGAACGGCGATTGACTCTGCCGGTCGATGTCGACCTGAAAGATCTTTGAGCAATAGATCGCGGTCTGCCGGTCGTAATATTTTTCCACCAGGTAGAGCAGCAGGTTCAAAAATGAAAATGCGCCGCCGTTGGTGTAGATGCCATCTTCATCGGTGATCAGTTTGTCGGTACCCAGATTTACGCCGGGAAACATGTGTCTGAATTCATCGGCGGCCATCCAATGCGTGGAGCAACTCTTGCTTTCCAGCAAGCCGGTGGATGCCAGAAGAAAAGCGCCCGTACAAATGCTGGCAATTTCAGCCCCCTTTTCATGCATTTCGATCAGCCAGTGGTTCAGTGCATGGATTTGCCGGATGCTCTTCGCGAAGTCGGGACGCACGGCGGGGATAATGATCAGGTCCGTGCGGATGATCGCTGCGATCTGCAGGTGTGGTCTTATGGCAAACAGGTTGTCGTGCAATTTCACCGTTTTCGATGTGCTAGCCAGCGTTATTTTGAATACGGGTTTTCGCCCCAGGCTTTGATAAAACGCGTTCGCCTTCAGGAACACTTCATAGGAGCCCACAACACTGCTGAGGTTGTGGTATCCGTTCGGGACGAGAATGGTGAGCTGTTTCATAGGATTGATGTTGTACTTAAAGATAAAAAAGGGGCTTGTCCAAATCAACCCATCACAATGTCCATCCAGCACCCCTGATCCTTTAAAACATGACGGTAATTTTGTAAGAAAGTAAACGCCATGAACACAAAAGAACTGCTCGACATCTACTACAAAGGCCTTGCGAAAAAGCAGGGTTGGGAGACGACCATTGCCGATGATTTCAAATTTATCGGGGGTGATATGACCAAGATAGAACCTATCGTGGGCAAGCAAGCTTACATTGAAATTATCAAACGATTTGGTGCGCTCTTCACCGACATGCGTCCGAAAGAGATCTTCACCTCGGGTGACGGGGCTTTCGTGCTGGCCAACTATGATTATGTATTTCCCAATGGCAAAAGCCTCAATGCGAATGTGGCCGAACTATGGCACGTAAAAAATGGCAAACTTGATGCTTTGACGATTTTCTTTGATACGGAAGGGTTTCAAAAATTCCTGAAAGGATAATATTTTGAAATTATATGGACTAATGCCAAGTGCGCACTATTACTATGATTTCTCCATCACCTTGATAAGCGCATCAATTTTCTCCAGTCTGGGCATGAGCTGCTTTTGGACCGCTCTTTTATTTAAGAAATACGTAGCCACTCCTATGGCAACATTGCCCGCCGCTATTTTCACAATTTTTGGCAATCGCCCGGCGATCCCTGGCCCCAGGGTAAACAAGAAAATGAGGGTCATTGCCGGCAAAATATACCAGTAAAGAACGCTGTCTAACAGCCGCTTTTGAATTCTCAGGTATTCCCTGGTCTTGTATAAATATTCAAGGTAGGTCTCCGTGAACGCACTCGGTTTGTGTTTTTTTGCACTTCGTATCCGTATGATCACAAACACACCCCAAAAAATGATCAAAACAGAAGTGATTTTTGTCAGGACAAATGGAATGTGATAAGCATAGTAAGCGAATATGGGAATTCCCACGACAACCGCGATTTGTTCCATGGCATCCCGATAGCCTATTTTTTTATGAAGGTGGTCCAAGGTTGATTGCACATCCAACATCAAACGAGATTTCTCAAACTTTACACGCTCCTGGTTCGGAGACGATTGCCAGATCTTTATCAATTCATCTTCTATCATGACCTTTCGATTATAC
Source organism: uncultured Chryseolinea sp. (assembly GCA_966211885.1). GTDB lineage: Bacteria > Bacteroidota > Bacteroidia > Cytophagales > Cyclobacteriaceae > Chryseolinea. The sequence goes on along the minus strand of CBIHQM010000191.1, from coordinate 2,238 downwards.
AGTTCAACAATTTTTCCTTGATTCTTTTGATCATCACCGCGACATGATTTTCCGTCAGGCCCGTGATTTCCGAGATCTCTTTATAGGGCAATTCCTCCAGGTAGAGTGTGATTACCGCCCTGTCGGCATCATTGAGTTTTTTGATACAGGTTCTGAGTTTGATCACTCGCTCATGATCCTCGCTGCTGGTGTCTTCGATTGTAATGTTTTCTATCCTGATGCTGTCCATCTTCAGGAACCGGTCTCGCTTTCTCACTTGTCTGGATTGCAGACGAAGGCAGACGTTGAGCGTAATTCTAAACATCCAGGTGCTCAGCGAGGATTTTTCCCCGAAGGTGGGCATAGCCTGCCAGATATTGATCACCGCTTCCTGGAAAAGGTCTTTTTTGTCGTCGGCATCTTCGGCATAAACAGAGCAAATCCTAAGCAGCTTCTGCTGATGTTGCTCTAACGCCTTTAAAAAGGTGTTCTGAAGTTCCTGATCCATGCGCAATGTTTGATCTTACCTTCTTAGTGACATAGGATCTGAAAATATGACATAAAACTCAGTTTTTTTTTAACCGGCATGCTGAACTGTCCAGAATGAACAAAATGGCAAAGCCTAAATCCGTCTTCGTTGGAGGTGTAGCGAGGCCGTGGAACCTGTTCCGGTAAGGGTATGATACCTCTATCGCAACAACGGTGACTGGGCGCATTCAAGACGAGTCCCTGCCCTACCAAAACATAAATAAAAAAGCCCTCAAAGTCCGTAGACTTCGAGGGCTCTCTCCTGCCATTCAGTGTTACAATTTTTGATTGTTTTCTGAACAGCCTATTTTTCTAAAACTTCACATCAATTCCATCCGCCGCCCAATGCCCGGTAGACATCAACCTTGGCATTCAACTGCTGCTTTTTGGTTTCAATCAGTTCAAATTTGGAGTCCAGGGCATCGCGTTGGGTGAGCAATACTTCCATATAGTCAGCACGGGCCGATCTGAACAGACGCACGGATATGTCGATCGACTGTGTCAGTGCCGCCACCTGCTGGGATTGGAGATCATAACTTCTTGACAGGTTACGAATATTCGACAGCTGATTGGCCACTTCAATGTAGGCGTTCAGCACCGTGCGTTCGTAGTTGTACACGGCCTGAATCTGCTTCGAGGTAGCCGTGTAGTAGTAAGCTTTGATCGCATTCCGGTTGATCAGGGGCTGCATCAGGTCGCCCGCCACGGTGTAGAGCAGTGACTGCGGCGTGGAGATCAGGTACTTGGTATTAAAAGCCTCGTATCCCACACCCGCGCTGATGTGCAGCGATGGATAAAAATTAGCCTTGGCAACTTTTATGTTGATCTTGGCCGCTGCCAGATCAAATTCAGCCTGGCGGATATCAGTGCGGTTTTGCAACAGCTGCGATGGAATGCCGGCGTGAATAGAATCCAACGGCAGATCGGTGAAGGTCTGAGAGTTCCTGGGGATGTGCTGCGGGAATCTCCCCACCAGAAAATTAATTCTGTTCTCCGTTTCGGTGATCGACTGCTGGATGTCAAACAGGTGGCTTCTATTTTTGAGCACCTCGGCCTCAAACCTGCGTACCGCCAATTCGGTCACTTTCGCCGCTTGCTTCTCCATCCGCACGATCTCGAGAGCGTTCGTCTGGATCTCGATGTTTCTTTTCAGAATTTCCAACCGGTTATCCAACGCCATCAGCTCGTAATAGGAATTCGCGATCTCAGCAATCAGGTTGGTGACCAGGAAGTTCCTGCCTTCTGTGGTAGACAGGTAGTGATACATGGCGGCCTTCTTTGCATTCCTCAGTTTTCTCCAGATGTCCACTTCCCAGGAGGCATTCAAACCCAAGGCATAATTCGGCAGAGGTTCCGGAAAACGCGTGTCTTCCTTAATGTTCAAGTTCTCCTCCACTGCACCTTGCGTGGTGTACTGACCAGGTTTTTCAACACCGGCACTTGCGCCGATGCCCACAAACGGTAGATACTCTCCTTTTCGGGCCCTCACTTCGTTTCGGGCGATGTTAATTTACTGCAACACGATGTTATACTCCTGGTTGTTGTGGAGTGCCGTATCAATGAGTCCAACAAGATTCGGATCGGTGAAAAAATCCTTCCAGTTTACTTTGGCGGTGTTCACCGTATCCTGCGGGTTACTGATCTTATAACCCTCCGGCGTTTTTTTATTTTCATTCTTCTCAACCAAAGAAGACGGTAAACTGCAAGCGGTAACCAGGATGACAATACAAC
>CBIHQM010000190.1:0-12120 GCA_966211885.1 uncultured Chryseolinea sp. | reverse complement strand
GTATAAAACGAATATCGTATCTTGCCCTGGTCGACAATGATCTCTCACACATCCTCCCTGGAGTTCTCTCCCACGTTGAAAGCCCATACACCCTGCATCAGAATATTTTTTTCAAAGCCCAACTCAACTGACGTGATGTCGGGGGCATTGTAGGACCGGGATTGATTGAGAGACCGGCCGTTGGAAAACTTAGGTTCTCCAAAAAGCCAGCATAGAATGTCGAGCTGATGCGGAGAGAGATCATGAAACAAACCGCCGCCCGCCAGGTCGGGGTCCAGGCGCCAGGCGTGTTCGGCGTTGGTGTATTTGTGATTGGGTTGCTGAAGCACGCTGATCCTGACCAGGCGGATGTTTCCGATGGTTCCTTTTTCTAACAATGATTTCACGGTTTTGAAAAGCGGAAGCCCACGACGGTAATGCGCGACGGAGACTTTGTTGTTGTATTTCTTTGCCAGGGCGATCATTCGTTCACATGAAGCAGCGTTGACCGTCACCGGTTTTTCTACGTAGACGGGCTTGCCGGCTTTGAGCGCTTCCTCTGTATAGTACTCATGGGTAGAAGGAGGGGTGGCCACGTAAATGGCGTTCACGGCTTTGTCGTTGATCAGTTCGCTGGCATCTCCATAAAATCTGGGAACATGATGACGGCGCGCAAAGTCTTCTGCTTTGGCTACATCCCGCCGCATCACGGCTACCAGCGTCGAACGATCGACCTTGTTGAAAGCTGGTCCACTTTTGATCTCACATACGTCTCCACAACCGATAATGCCCCAGGCGATTTGATTATTCATAGGTTCTGATATTTTTATTTGGTGTTATTGTTATGTCTGACGTTTGGAAATTCATTTTTTTACCGCCCCACCTTCGCTAAAGCTTCGGCGAGTAAAGAGAGATGCCCTCCTTCGCTGAAGCTGTTTTCGAGTTGACGCACCATTAAGTTTTTCATTCAAGGTAATAATCCTGCGCTAATAAACCGGCAGAAAAATGCCGGGGATTATTCTATAAGGATATGTGGCAAAAGAATTTTCAAGCCCCTGGAATGCCGGATTCACGATCGACTTTGTCCACTTGGCGGGTAAAGGGTATACCCTGGGTGGCGGAGGACGTTTCTTTGAGTAACAATTCAGAAAACACCAAAAAATAAGGTTATGGAACAGACAATCAAATCTCAAAACAACATGAAACAAGTCGAAAAAGTATTGTACACGGGCAAGACCCACACCACCGGCGGAAGAGAAAAGGGCGTATCCCGCAGCTCGGATGGCCACCTCGATATTAAACTTTCCACCCCAGGTACGGCCGGCACCGGCACCAACCCCGAACAACTTTTTGCCGCCGGTTGGTCTGCCTGCTTCGAAGGTGCCATGGGCATCGCCGCCCGCAAGATGAAGATCGCCCTCCCCACTGAAACCGCCATCGACGCCGAAATAGACCTCTGCCAAACCGACGGCGCCTACTTCCTCCAAGCCCGCCTCAACGTGAGCCTCCCCGGCCTGGACAAAGAAACCGCCCAAGCCCTGGTAGACGCCGCCCACCAAACATGCCCCTACTCCAAAGCCACCCGCGGCAACATCGACGTGGTCATCACGCTGATCTAACACAAACCACGCACAAAACAATAGCCTACCCGTAGTAATCGAGTAGGCTATTGTTTTTTAGAACAAACTTTGCGCTGACTTTGCCTGCCCGCCGAATCCGCCAGTGGCGGAGAAGGAGGGCGTTCTTTGCGTCTTTCTTTGCTCGCCGAAGCTTTAGCGAAGGTGAGGCGGTTCAAAACCACACTCCCACACTCATGCTCCCTCACACACTACCGTTCCTCCAACCACCCCAAGAACGCACTCGTCTTCTCCTTCCCAATCAACAACTTCTCCGGAGTGGGTATGACCAGCCGCACAAACAACTTCCGCGCAAAATAATGCTCCACCTCCTTCACCGCCGCGAAGTTGATCAAGTACTGCCGGTTCACCCTAAAAAACTGTTTCGCCGACAACACCGCCGCCAACTGATCCAGCGACTGCGCAATCGAATACTCCTGCTGCTGAAAAGTCATGATGGTAGTGACATCCTCTTTGATATAAAAAAACGCAATCGTATCCGTTTGAACCGTCGAGTACTTGTTGTTCCGGAACACCAGAAAACTTTTCTTCCCGTCGTCCACCCCAATCTTGCTCATCAGCGCATTCCAATCCGGCACAGCCTCCTGCTGGAAAAAGTTTTTAAAACTCTCCACCTTTTCCAACGCCGTCTGAATGTCCTGCCGCGAAAAGGGTTTAAGCACGTAATCGATCCCGTTAGCCTTGATGGCGTCCATGGCATATTGCCCATAAGCCGTACAAAAGATAATGGGACAATGAAGCTTGATCGTCTTAAAAATCTCGAACGACAATCCATCGGCCAATTCAATATCCAGGAATACCAGGTCCGGCTCTTTGTTTTCAGAAAAATAGGCTACCGCGCGCTCGATGCTTTGCAGTTGGGCAATGATCTTATAGGTTGGTCTCAAGGAGGTGATCAGGTCTGCCAACGACTTTGAGGCCTTGAGCTCGTCTTCAATGATGAGGATATTCATGGATGAGGGGCAGTTTTACTTGGAAAGAATGTTCGTTGCGATGGATCTCAATTTCTTTATTCAGAAGATGGACATAGCGTTGGTTGATATTTTCAAGTCCCAACCCCAGAGACGGTTCCGGTGTCCGCTTGGGTTGAAGACCATTTTCAACAACAATAAAGTCTCCCTCCGACGACAAGCTGATCTGCAAGGGACGATCCAACGATACCGTGTTGTGCTTGATACAATTCTCGACCAGCAGTTGTAGGGTGAAGGGTGGGATGAGCGTTGAATATTGTTCCGGGTCAACACGGATCGAAAGGTCGATGCCATCCTCAAACCGCGCCTTCAGCAGGAATACATAGGCATTCAAAATTTCCAATTCCTCCGAAAGCCTGATCAAATCCTGTTTCCGGTTTTCCAGGGTGAACCGGTAGAAGTCCGAAAGCTTTAAAATGAAATCGACCGCGTGATCGTCATGACTTTCGACCATGTATTTCAAGGTATTCAGACTGTTGAACAGGAAGTGCGGATTGACTTGTTGTTTGAGCAACTCATATTGTGCGCCAAGATTATCTGTTTTCGTGCGCTCCAGCTCGATGCTGACCTGCTGGTTGTGATAGCTCTGGTACAGCAGGTGGAGAAACATATAGAACGTCAGGTTGATCAGGATGCCCCGGATCTCCACCATCAACATCGTGGGTCCAAAATCAAGGTGCGATAAAAGCAATTGTTGAAACCAGGCCAGAAACAACATCACGGCGATTCCCAGCGCCAGGCTCTTGAAGAGACGGACAAACGAAAAGCCACTCGCAACATCCCGCGATGAGTAGGCGGGGAGCGTCATGATGTTATAATACCATACGAAAAGCGAAAACAAGACCGTGATCAGGGAGTTGACCAGCGCTTCGTAGGGATTGAAATGATGTTCAGCAATTTTCGGCACCGAAATGAGCACCCCCAGGAACAGAGAGCTTAACCAAATGGTCTTGCCAGAGATCTCAAATGTTTTTTTACGCATGTTTCAAATATAGGCTTTAACCTTTTAGTTCCCGCCACACCACGACATCACCCGCCCCTCCCGCGCTAAACTAGGATGGACGGGTGATGATCATACACCGGTAATCCGCGAAGTGGACAATATCGATCCTGAAATGGGCAATCCCGGTCTTCGTCGCCCTCTGGCTTTTACCTTATTTCCCGGGAAGCGCCGGTTGAAAATCAAACCTGTCCACCGCCGTAATGTGTCCATCCGTTTTGCGTTGGACAAAGCCGATGATCTCCCAACCCTTTTCCGTAAAGTCGCTGGGAAGGTTCATGGCGATCTCCTTTTTACGATCGCCGCCCAGCGGAACGTGAAGCATACCGCGCACGATCTGCACATGCGATAAACGCCTGCCCGAATTCTCACCGGCCCTGACATTACTTTGTGCCGACTGCTCCACGAGGGTCAGCACAAGCTCCGAATTTTTTTCGTCGCCATCGCCATGATAACGGATGTTGACTTTATCGCCTGCTACCGCGCCTTCGAGGGCCAGTGTTTTTGGGGAGGCTTGTTCCAGCCCTTCGGCGATGGCTCCCAGGATGGAGCCGCTGTGGGAGCCGACATATTCGGTCGCGCCATTGACTACAACTTGTGGCGTATACAAACCTTGGAGGCCCAGCCAATCGGCGTATTGTCGTTGCCGCGCTGTGAACTCCGGATCACCGAACGAGTCTTTCCAGCCCTGGTGGTCCCAATAGTCAACATGGAAAGCCAAAATGTAAACGCGATCCTGGTTGCTTTTTTGAATACTTTCGAGCAGTTTATCTGCCGGCGGGCAACTGGAGCAACCTTCTGAGGTGAAGAGCTCAACTACCGCAAAGCCGCTCGGGTTTTCCCCGGCCTTTAATTTTTTCTTGCTGTTTTCAACCTGCGAATTTTTTACCGCCGCTGCTACGGCAGCCAACACACCCAACAAACCGATGGTGAGTGCCACTACTTTGATTGTGTTCATGCCTCGTAAATTTTAAATTTCTATAGCTGTTGCCTGGCCAATGAAATAGACATTTCACGGTCAACGCTGGGTCAAAAGTACTTTCGCGCGAAGTTTACTTTCGACAACAAAATCTCCGGCTGTCCAAACTCGTCCGTGAAGTTGCCAAATGGGAGCGTGGGGTGGTCGCAGCCAGCGCGACTTGTGGCATGGGAAGTTTCGTGTACGCTCTTTTCGCCTGCAACCATTATCTTCGCACGCCGAACCTATTCATGCTGGCTTGTATGTTGCATAAAGAATACACCCTACCCAAGAAGGACACCCGCCGGAAGTCAAGGATGCTCTTCTTTTTTTGCATCGCCCTGATCCTCGCTGCCCTGTGCCTGTTGTTTGTGGGAAGCCAGGGCTCTGGTGCGCCGACTGTCGCGGTATTTCCACGGTATGTCTCCGTCATAGCGTTTTCCGCGGGTTGCCTGGGATGCGGGGCACTGATCTTGATCACCCTGCAAGTCAAAAGACAACGCGACCGGACCGAGAAGATTCTAAGCGACGGCGAAGAGCGCTACCGCTCCATCATTGCATCATCCAATACCGGCGCCTGGGAATATCATGCCGACACAAAATACCAATGGTGCAGCCCCGAGTACTTTACCATGCTGGGGTATGACGAGGAATCCATTTTGAAAACGGACCCGTTGGACATCCGCGACATCTGGGTGGACCACCTCCATCCGGACGACCGGGAGCGAGCCCTCCAATCCTTTTTCGACTACATCGCCAGCGGCTCGGGCAGCATGTACGAGAGCACGTTCCGTCTTCGACATAAAAATGGAAGCTGGATATGGATCCTGTCTCGTGGACAGACGCTGCGCAATCCCGACGGCAGCCTCAGTGCGATGACACTGGGAACGCACATTAACATCACTGAGAAGAAGAACCTGGAGATCGCTTTGATAAAGTACAACGAAAGGCTTCTCCGTTATGCCTTCTCGAACGCGCACCAGGTTCGCGGACCCGTTGCCAGGTTGTTGGGGCTCATCCAGCTTTCCAAAATGGAAACCGACATCAACTACCCCTGGTTCTTTGAGAAAATGGAAAATGAAGTACACAGCGTTGACGCCATCCTGAATGCCATCGCCAAGGAATTTGATGAACTCGAGGAACACAAACCAGCCCTGAATTAGTGATGTTGCGCAAGGTACTTTGTAAAGTGCGCGTATAAGCCGTCGTGGAAAAATCGCAAAGGGCATCCGCTTCCAGATGTGACCTCAGCAGGGACAAGGTATTTGGTACAAGCCGACAAAGAGTGTTCATTGGACAAAGTAAATACCTCGGTGGTGGAAGCTTTTTCACCGCGGAACTTCTCTGCCAGGGAATCCAGATAGGTAAGCCATCCTGAGCTAGGAATATAGATCTCCGACGATATTTCGTCGTTGCCAACGAAATATCGTCGGCTACCTGAATTAAAACCCCTCTGCTGAGCGCCATTCGGCCTTTTCGTCCGGCATGCGAGTTGTAAAGGGCCCTGGCATGACCCTCTTATCCATCTTTCAAAACTCAAACGCTACGTCCCGTCTGGGCCTTTTCCTGGCCCTCGTCTCGCTGGAGGCCATGGCCTGCGACATGCCGCGTATCGACTATGCAGCATACTTCAACATGCTGTCCACCGCTTTTCGCATCGCCTTCATGGCGATGGAAAATGCGTCCTTCCGAAACTATGTTTCACTTAATCTCAATACTTTATGCCACGCTTATCTTTAGAGTTGTTAAAAGATCTGCAATCCCAGAGCACTCCTGGAAAATCATTTATCATCCGCATCCAGGGCGATGATGTTTTCATCCGCAAGTTCCCCGACATGAGTAACGTGGAGTGGACCCCAAAGCAAAAAAAGCAACGCTCACTTTTTGCTCAGGCGCAGGCCTACGCCAAAGAATTTCTATCGGATGTGACGCGGGCTGCGCAATACAAAGAGACGTTGGAGCCTGGCAAGCGCGCATACAACCAGCTCATTGCCGAGTACATGATCAGGGCCCGGCAGAACGCGGTAGCGGAATAACGTTACGGGATTCGCGATCACTACGGTAACACTGCTGCGCCCTCTTTGATTGAAGGCCTTTGCTTTGACCATGCCTTTTGTTTTGGATGGGCGTTTCATAGCGAAGGCTGTTCAACGTGGGCTCCGATCCATCGGTCGTGTAGCGAACCCCTGGATACTGGCTCCCGGCTTCCGACTACTGGTTCCTGCTTCCCGAATTCAATTCACCCGCTTCACACTCGTTTTACTCGCCAGTTCCTTCACCACCTGGTACAAAAACTCCTGCCCTTCATAGAAAGCCTTCACTCCAACGCGTTCGTCTTTCCCATGCGCGCGCACATCATTGATATCGGCAAAAATGCCACACACACCATAGGTTGGGATGCCGCCATTTCGCAGATACGCACCATCGGTGGCCCCGGTCGACATAGTGGGCACCACCGGCACGCCCGGCCACATCTTTTGTGTGATGCGCTCGATGGGCCCGAACAGCTCGGGGTTCAACGGCGACGGTGGACTCATGTTGGCCGCGTTCTTGGCCGTGACGGTGATCTCGCTGTCATTGAAAACGCTGACCAGGGTGGCTTTTATTTTCTCAGGATCTTCGCCCGGCAGCATGCGGCAGTTCACCGTGGCCGTGGCGGTTTGAGGCAAGGCGTTGTCGGCATGGCCTCCCTGGATGCGTGTGGCCACGCACGTGGTGCGCAGTAGGGCGTTGTAGTTGGGAAATGCAGAGAGGCGTTTCAGCGCTTCCGGATCGAAGGGTGTTTTCAAAATGCCTTTCATGTCGTCGGCCAGGGGGCCGGTCTCTATTTTCGAGGAACGTTCAAAGTACACGCGCGTGCCTTCGTTCAGGTTCATGGGGAAATCGAATTTGGACAGGTTGTCGAGTGCGTGCGCCAGTTGGTAGATGGCGTTGTCTTTGCGGGGCTGCGAGCTGTGGCCACCGCGGTTGTGTGCTTCCAGCACAAAGCTTTGAAATACTTTTTCACTGAGCTGCACCTGGTTCAGAATTTTCTTGCCGTCTTTCTCCTGGCCGCGGCCTCCTTCGTTGAGGGCGTACTCGGCGTCGATGAGGTCTTTGTGATTTTCAAGGAGCCATTTCACGCCGTTGTTCTCGCCGCCTTCTTCATCCGCTGTAAGGGCTACGATGATATCGCGGTCGGGTGTGAAGTGTTCTCTCTTCATGCGCACGAGGTTGGCCACAAAGATGGCGGCCATGGCTTTGTCGTCGCTGGCGCCGCGGGCATAATAGAACCCGTCGATCTCTTCAAATTTGAAGGGGTCGGTGGTCCAGTCCTCGCGCAAGGCTTCGACGACGTCGAGGTGGGCGAGGAGCAACAGGGGCTTGCGCTTGCCGCTTCCCCGCAGGGTGGCGACCAGGTTGCCTTTGCGGTCGGTTGGTCCGCCGATAAAAATGTCTTTGTCGGTGAAGCCTGCCGCTCTCAGGCGCGCTGCCATGGCTTCGGCCGCTTGGGTGGTGTTGCCCACGGAGTGGGTGGTGTTGATCTCGATCAGCTCTTTAAAGATGTCGTGTGTGAGCTTCTGGTCGGGTTGGGCTGAGGCGCCGGTGGCGAGGAGCATCAGGCATACGCAGAGGCCTGAGCAGAGGGTTAGATGCCGCATAGGTTTAGGTTAATGGTTAACTCCCCTAAAATAGTCAAAATTACACAACGCCGGTCGGGATTATGACGGCCGGCCTATGCTAAAAATGACAACGGTTGCAAAGCATGCATCCACAGCGTTGAGGCTCCATAGTCGCTGTTGAATGGTGACATCTATGGTGTTGTAACCTAGCGTCAATTCAAGATTTCAGGTCGCGGACGGCGCACCTTTCGCATCTACCACCACAGTACCCTTTACTCCGGTGGAGGAAGAAATGGCATAGACCGCCGTGGGATCACCAGGATTGGAATTTCCTTCCACCCGGTCGATCTCGTCGACATGAAAGTCCTCCGGATCGAGCCGCAGGTCCAGATCGCTGCAGTACAGGCAGAAAGAGTCTGTCGCAAGATCATCTTCGTAGCCCTTTTTCTTTAGGGCCGACAAAGCATCGCCAAGGGATTCATAGTTTTTCATATCCTTTGATTTTTATGTTGATCAACTATTATTTTGGCCACTTTCCGGGGAAACGTTTTCGTCGGCAGAAGAGAACGGCAGGTCCTCCATGCGGAGGGCATCGTCAAGAAATTCACTGCCCTCATCCATATAGAGCGGGTGCTCGTGATGAATAAGGGTGTGTGTATCCGATGGCTCTTTCAGATCATGATTCGTGGGATGTAAGAAGAAGAGGTTCATGATGTTTTGATTTAGGGTGTTGAATAGATTTTTCTTTTCTCAATGGAGAAGTGGAGTGAAAGTTTGGTCTGCTGACTTGTTAATTTGCCGTGTTGTTGGCCGGTTTTCATAAGGATCATACGCCGGCATAGGGATATCCTGATGCACGAACAGGTGGAAAGTGCATTCCCGTTTTTACAACCGCCTCGGCAAGCTGTCACCCGTCATCTTCGTTTCAACAGCCAGCAGACCAAAGAAGAAATTTTTTAAACTTTTTGGGGTTGGTTATGCAGCCATTTTTCATAGTTGATGGTCCCCAACTTGGCATGCCCTGCCGGCACCAACGCCGCATTGGGAATTTCACCGCCATAATATTGGGAGCGGCTGTTGGGTACTACCTGGCGTGCGTCGCTCGTGTCGTGCAGATAGCGGACGACGAACTCAGGCATGGTCAAACGTTCGGGACCGGCTATTTCCAGGATACCTTTGATGGGTGCTGCCAGCGCCGCTTCAGCTACGAAGGCGGCCACGTCATCGGAGGCGATAGGTTGAAATTGAACGTTCGAAATATGGACTTGATTTCCATCCGTAGCCTGGTTCGCGATGCCCGGCAGGAAATCCAGGAACTGTGTGCTTCGGATGATCGTATAGGGAACGCCCGATCGCTTGATCAGATCTTCCTGAACGAGTTTGGCTCGCATATAACCCACGTTCTGCATGAGGTCGACGCCTACAATAGAAAGGGCCAGGTGATGCTTTACGCCGGCATTGATCTCTGCCGCCAGCAAATTGCGGCCCGCGGTTTGAAAGAATTCCATGACCGCCTTGTCTTCAAAAGAGGGCGAGTTGGCCAGGTCAACAACAACGTCCGTATTCTTCATCGCTTCTGCCAGGCCTTCCCCGGTAATCGTATTGATGCCGGTAGCAGGAGCACCGACGATCACCTCGTGACCCCCTTGACGAAGAATAGCAACTACTTTGCTTCCAATGAGGCCGGAGCCCCCGATAACTACGGTTTTCATAATGTTATTTTTTAGTGTGGTTTTGATTTGCCTTTTCTAAAGGCTAACGAGATGCCAAATCAATAAATAATTGATTATCAGCTATGTAATAAAATTCAGCCGCTCGTTTTTCACTGTATTTCGTGAAAGCACGAAAGGTTTCACGAAATAAGAGGACTCATCGGCGGACGGACAGCGCTGATCAATTGGAAAAGTAGTCGGCTTTGGTGATGCCTAACTTTTTCATTTTGGAGTGCAACGTATTGCCGGGGATTTTTAATAGGTCAGCCGCGCTACCGGCACCTGAAATTTTACCGGCACAACGTTTCAGGGTTTCAATAATATAATCGCGTTCAACTTCTTCCAGCGAACGATTCAAAAGAAGCGCCTGCTCTTTCTTTTCCGCGTCGGCATGCTGGGGTATGTAAACATCATCCAATGTACCGTTGGCTGCCAGTAATATGCTGCGTTCTATTAAATATTCCAGCTCCCTCACATTACCTGGCCACGTGTAGCTCCGCAGTTGTTGAATTACTTTTGGCGCCACTTTCTTGATCTTACGCCCGGTGTTCCGGCTGTACTTCTCTACAAAAAAATGGGTAAGGGGTTCGATATCTTCCGACCGGTCACGCAACGGAGGCAACGGGATGGGAAATACATTTAAACGGAAATACAGATCGGCACGAAACCGGCCGGCCTTTACTTCCTCTTCCAGGTTGCGATTGGTGGCTGCAATTAAACGGACATCGATCTTTATCGTTTGTTTGCCTCCCAATCGTTCCAACTCACGTTCCTGGATGACACGCAGCAACTTTGCCTGCGCTTCGAGTGGCAGTTCACCAATTTCGTCAAGGAACACCGTACTATTATTGCCCAGTTCAAATTTGCCGATGCGCCGGTCGATAGCTCCAGTGAACGCGCCCCTTTCATGGCCAAACAATTCGCTTTCGATAAGATTTGCCGGCAGGGCGGCGCAGTTGACTTTGACCATCAACTTATCTTTTCGCGGCGATGCATTGTGAATGGCTCGCGCGATAAGCTCCTTGCCGGTGCCGGTTTCGCCCAGGATCAACACGGTTGTATTGGAATCGGCTACCAGCGACATCAGCCGATATACTTTTTGCATCTGTTCGCCGCCACCTATTATTTCTGAAAAATTATAAATGGTTTTGATCTGCTCCTTGAGGTAATCATTTTCCACCTCCAGTTGCTTTTTATAATCCAGTAGTTTTTCATTGGCCAGTATGTTGGCAATGGCGATGGAGATCTGCGCGCAGATGCCTTTCAGGATCAAAGGACTCAAGCGATTCGCCAGCAACCAGATCGTGCCGATGTTTTTGTCGCCCACGCGCAGCGGCAGACTGTACATATTCTTTAACCCGGTGGTCTTCCAAAGTTGTGCGTAGGCGTTGCCACTCTTTAGTTCTTCTTCCACATTAAACACCAACCCATCCTTGCTGGCCAGCACCTGCGCTGTATAGGTCTCATCGATCGTGATGCGGTGGGCTGACATTTTCTCAAAATCCACTTTTGCGTTTTCAAACAACGTACGATCAAACATGAACGGCAACATGTGGAGGCCATCCTCATCGATCACCCGGAGCATGGCGAGTTTTGTATGCAAGGTTTTATCCAGCACTCTGAAAATGGCGGCCTGCAGCTCAAGTTTCGTTCTGGCCTGCGTCACATCGTTACTGAAATCCAGGAGGAAGGCCTGCTCTTCCTGTTTCTTACTGATTTGCTCGTTGGCCATAATATTGGCCAGCGCGATGGATATTTGCGCACAAATACCTTGCAACAACGGGATGTTGATCTCTCCAATGTCCAGGAACAAAATTCCATGATTCGTTTCCCCGTTACGCAACCGGATGCCAACAACTTCTTTGAATCCCATCCCTTTCCAATACTGTAAGTATGCCGAGGTGATGCCCCGTTGTATTTCCCGGTCCACATTGAACAATAAAGGGATGGCACTGTCGAGTATGCGGTTCTGAAGCCCGTCGTCGATGGGATGCCTCGCGCTCTCCAGCGCCCGCAATATTTTCGGATCGTGTGTTTTACTGAGATCGTAGACATACGGGCTCATGGTCGTGTTGTCTTCATTGATCCTGCGAATAACAAAGCCACCCGGCGGATTTAGCTTACCCAGTGCGGCGCGAACGGCACGCGCGAGTTCGTCTTTCGTTCTTACCGATGCGATGTCGATGCTAAAATCGAGGAGGAATGATTTTTCTTTTTCCTTCTTCGAGAGCTCCTCATTTTTGATAATATTGGATACGGCG
>CBIHQM010000189.1:0-12122 GCA_966211885.1 uncultured Chryseolinea sp. | reverse complement strand
TCTAAAGCCATGGAAAATCTACACACCCCAATCTCCTCCGAACATCCCCCATCATCTTCAAAGCCCCGAATCAACAAAATAAGGCAGCTTTCTACCACTGACCGGAGAAAATACAAACCCCGCATGCTTTTTGTCACGCCGTTGTCGTTAGTTTTGCGGACCCTCTTATGAAAGAATCATTTTTTGAACTTGTTGAACGCTGCAAAGCGCTCCTGAACCGCCTTATCCAGCAGTCGCTCCGCCATCAGCGGATCATTCGCTCCATACTATTTTTCTTTGCCGGCCTCTGCATCCTGGCCGTTTTGTTTGTGGCCATGGTTTGGGTTGGTGTCTTCGGCCACGTGCCCGGCCGCGACGAGCTGCGCGACATCCGCCACCAGGTGGCCACCGAAGTATATAGCGCCGACAGTGTTTTGCTGGGCCGCTATTATCTCCAGGAACGCTCTACCGTGCCCGGCTCCGACATCCCCAAACGACTCAAAAACGCCCTGATCGCCACGGAAGACGCGCGCTTCTACCAACATTCGGGCATCGACACGCGGAGCATGTTTCGCGTGCTGATCAAAGGCATTTTTTTTCAAAGTGAGTCCGCGGGAGGAGGGAGCACCCTCACGCAACAATTGGCCAAGAACCTGTATCCGCGCCAGTCGCACGTGATGTTCTCTTTGGCGGTGAACAAGATCCAGGAAATGATCATTGCCAGCAGGCTTGAGAAGGTCTATTCAAAAGAGGAGATCATCGTACTCTACCTCAACACCATTCCCTTTGGCGACAACGTTTATGGCATCAAGACCGCGGCCGAACGCTTTTACTCCACGCCGGTGAACAAACTCACCACCGACCAGGCTGCCGTGCTCATCGGGATGCTCAAAGCCACACACACCTACAACCCGCGCCTGTTCCCGGAACGCGCGAAATTGCGGAGAGATGTCGTGTTGGCACAAATGGAGAAATACGACTACCTCACCAAGGCGGAAACCGATTCCCTGCAAGCCCTTCCGCTGAAGCTGCGCTACCAAAGGATCACCCACAACTCGGGTCTCGCGCCTTACTTCCGCGAATACCTCAAAGCCGAACTGTTGGCCTGGTGCCAGGATCATAAAAAAGCGGACGGCACTCCTTATAACTTATATACCGATGGCCTGAAAATATACACTACCATCGACTCGCGCCTGCAGCGCTATGCCGAAGCGGCCATGAAGTCGCACATGAAAGTGTTGCAGACCCGGTTCGCTGGCCAGGTGGACAAGCGCAGTCTCAAAAGCGCCGCGGCATCCAAACTGAAGTCGCTTCCTCAATACATTTCCGAATCTGCCGATGGCCGTTCCGAAAAGGCGATCATGGCCGACCTGAAGAAGAGCGGCATGCGAAAGGTCTTCACCTGGGAGGGCGAACGGGAAATGAAAATGAGCGCCTACGATTCGCTGCTACATCACCTCCAGTTTTTACAAACGGGCTTGCTGGCCACCGACCCCCGCACGGGCGCGGTGAAAGCCTGGGTGGGAGGGATCGACCACGAATTTTTCCAATACGATCACGTTCGCGAAAGCACGCGGCGACAAGTGGGGTCAACCTTTAAACCCGTTGTCTATGCGGCCGCCATCGAGCAGGGCGTGAGTCCTTGTGACTACACGTCGGCCCGCCGGACGGAATACACCAACATGGAGGGATGGGCACCGGAAAATTCCAACTCCGAAACCTACGATCAGAAATATTCCATGGAGGGTGGCCTGGCCGGTTCGGTCAACACCGTGTCGGTGAAGCTGCTGGAAAAAGCCGGCATCCCCAATGCCATCGCCATTGCCCGCCGCATGGGCATTCACAGCGACTTGCCGGCGGTGCCGTCCATCGCGTTGGGTACGCCGTCTATTTCCATGATGGAGATGGTGGGTGCCTATAGCGTCTTTGCCAATGGGGGGAGCTACCGGAAGCCGGTCTATCTCACGGCCATCACCACCAACCAGGGCAAGCGGCTCGATTCGTTTGGCAAGAACAACAAGTCCGAGCGCGCGCTGTCAAAAGAAACGGCCGAGATCATGCTGCACATGCTGAAGCGGGTGGTGAACGAAGGCACCGGCTCGGGGTTGCGTTCCAAATACGGGCTCAACAACGACCTCGCCGGCAAAACCGGCACCACGCAATCCAACGCCGACGGCTGGTTCATCGGCATCACCCCGAAACTGGTGATCGGTTGCTGGGTGGGAGCCGACGACCCGGCCATTCACTTCCGGAGCACGTCCATGGGACAAGGTTCCGCCACGGCGTTGCCCATCGTGGCCGGCATGCTCCAGCGCATGAACAAAGACCCCGAGCTCAGGGCCATCACCGGCGCGCACTTCCCGGCGCTGTCGCCCGAGTTGGCGGGTAAACTGGACTGCAGCATGTCACGCTCCGACCGCAACTTTTTCCAGCGTCTCTTCAAAACAAAAAAAGGCGTGAAGCACACCCGTTTTAAAAAATAATTTGGAAACAGAACGCCCGCCGAACTTGTTTACATAACACCCCCATTGTTGGGTGAATTCCAAAGCTTCGCGCGAGAAGATAGGGGTGCCACGCACTGGGGATCGTCTTTATTTTACATGATTTTTATTTAGGCACTTCAATTGAAAAAGAATGTCCCACCAAAAGCAGGAGGTTTTTATGAAGGTGCATGGAAGAAATTATGAAGTCGACAACGTGACCGGACACAATCACGAAGGTCCGGCGGCCAACACGCCGGTGCGCCGGTTAACGGCCACCAGTATCATAGGCGATTCGGTTGAAAACACCAAGGGTGATCACTTGGGCCAGATCAACAACCTCATGATCAATATTATGAGTGGAAGGATCGAATATGTCGTGCTCGAATTCGGGGCCTTCCTCGGATTGGGGGGAAAATTGTTTGCCATACCGTTCGGCGAGCTGCACCTGAATGCGGACAAGGAATGTTTTGTCCTTGACCGTGACCGCGCCAGCTTCGCGGATATGCCGGGCTTTGACAGAATGCATTGGCCCGCCACGAACGATCATGCTTATTTTAACGATGTAAACAACTATTGGGGGCCTGCGATACAACCGTAGTTGATCGCCCCAATTAATTCGTCATTGCGATGTGGAGCAGGTTCGCGCTTTTTCCGGGATAGGTTAAGGTAAGGAAAGGGCAGGGCCTTGCTCCCTCGCAATGACGTACTAATTTCTATATCTTCGTGTTCTCCCTAATTCTTATTTGAGCACGAATGAAAACCCAATCCATCAAGTTCAAGGTTTCCGACAGCATCGGCGAAGTTTCGGCCATCCTGTTTCTCCCCGACAACCCCAAGGCTATCCTGGCACTGGCCCATGGCGCTGGTGCAGGCATGACGCATGCGTTCATGGAGAAATTGTCCACTCAACTCGCCGACCGTGGCATTGGCACTTTCCGGTACAACTTTCCATTTATGGAAAACAAGAAAAAAAGACCGGATGTGGCCGCTGTCGCGGAAAAGACGGTAGGGGCTGCGTTAGAGCGCGCGCAAAGCTTACTTCCGGCCGGGGTACCGCTGTATGCCGCCGGTAAGTCGTTCGGGGGCCGGATGTCGGCGCGCTATTTGTCGGCCAACGACAAGGGTTTTGTGAAAGGCATTGTCTTCTATGGTTTTCCGCTTCACGCCGCCGGGGCTCCCGCAACGGAGCGGGCAGAGCACCTGGCAAGCGTAAAGATTCCCATGCTGTTTTTGCAAGGCACCAGAGACGCCCTCGCCGAAATAGGCCTGATCACGGAGGTTTGCAGCAAGTTGCCAACGGCCACGCTGGTGACTTTTGAAGGGGCCGACCATTCGTTCAAAAAAGGAAAAAAGGAATTCTTAGAAGAACTGGTGGAGGCGACAGATAGTTGGCTAAAGAAAAAAGGCTAGGAATCGATTGCTGCTAACGCGTGTAATAACGGGCATCGGGCCGGTAGGCCAAAAACATTAAATCCTGCTTTTTAAGGGCAGGTGCAGGGTAGCGGCATTGTGTTTTGATTCGACAAACTCTTCAATGCTGTTGTAAAAGCGTAGTCTGTACTTGAACACGGTTTTGCTACCGATGGCTTTTTTAAATTCGCGGAGGCACTTTTTGTCCTCGATCCAATAGAGGGCCAATCCTTTTTCGTGCGAGAAACCGGGCATGAACCTGAAGCCATTATGCTCCAGATTGTGCCGTACCTCGTTTTCGAAGTTTGACTTTCCTCTTAAATACACGGTGTTCCATTCCATAGTCATATCTCCTTCTGCAGGCTTTTCAGTATTTAAATGCTGCATTCTTCCGCCAGACAACACACCCTTCCGGAGAAGGCTTCTCCAGGGAAATTTTGTTTGTTTCTCGTTGTTTATCAGTAAGTTATACATAATTCGATCTACTCTCAATACGCAAAGTTGCGGTGTTTAGTTTCGTTGTTGTGCAAACTATTTTGCGATTCTTTTGAAACCGGGAACCGGGCCATCGTTGAGAATTTTCTTTGGTTGGGAACGGTGCCATGCGTATAACTTGGAAATATTCCCTTATCTTTGCCCCAAGTTTTTATAATTATTAATAATGAAAGAAGGAACAGTAAAATTCTTTAATGAATCCAAAGGATTCGGATTCATCAAGGAAACAGCAACAGGACAAGAGTATTTTGTACACATCTCAGGACTTCTTGTCGATCAGATTCACGAAAATGATGAAGTCACTTTTGAACTCAAAGAAGGCAAAAAAGGCTTGAATGCGGTTAACGTACGTTTAGCCAATTAATAAGACATCATTCCAGTACAAAAAGCCAGGCCAACCGCCTGGCTTTTTTGTTTTTAATACTTTACCTAATTTCTGGCCCCAACAGCACAATGAAGTCACTTGGCATACTCTTTCTGTTCTCCACCGTAATGTCTATGGCGATCGCGCAGGACTCTTCGCTTTATCGAAAGTACACCTTTACGGGCACGGCTGGTGTGACCATGCCCTACCGCATCTTGTATCCGGAAGGCTATGATCCGCTCAAAAAGTATCCCGTGGTCCTGCTGCTGCACGGCGCCGGTGAACGGGGCACGGACAACGAAAAGCAGCTTGAATGGGGGGCAGCCCTCTTTCTGAAAGCGGAGAACCGGCGCACGTTTCCTTGCTTTGTGGTCGTGCCTCAATGCCCGGAAAATGACTACTGGGCCTCCGTCAAATTCCAACGTGACAAGCGTCCCTTCGACCTGGATTTCAATTATAAAGCTTACACGATCACGCACGCCCTGAAAACGGTGATGGAGCTCTTGGAGAATATGAAGGAGAACGAGGGCGTCGACAGGAAACGGGTTTATATTATCGGTCTTTCTATGGGTGGCATGGGCGCGGTGGAGGCGGTTTATCGTTATCCCCGAACGTTTGCCGGTGCCGTGTCCATTTGTGGAGGTGGAGACGTGAGGGCTTATTCAAAAGAGGCTGCGCGTGTTCCATTCTGGCTTTTCCACGGCGAGAAGGATGATGTAGTGGCCGTCGAAAACTCGAGGCGGATGCGCGATCGCCTGAAAGAATTGGGTGCCGAAGTGAAATATACCGAATACCCGGATGTGGGCCATGAGAGTTGGATCAATGCATTTGCCGACACCGATCTGCTGCCCTGGCTGTTTTTCCATAATCGATAGATAAACTTATGACGCTACAACGCCCCGCCCATTCATCCACCCGTTCCAGATCCCTGTCCATGGGAGCATCCCGAAGCGCCGGAGTATCGCTCAAAGCCTTTGTGCTTTGCGCGTTGATCATGATGACGGCATGTTCGCTCAGCGCCCAACAAAAGGAGGGTATAAAACAAATTGATTTCACGAAGTCCACCCGTGGATATGAAGAACGCATTCGCGTCACACCCGATAGCGTGGTGGTGCGGATAGAGAATTTCCGGGCCGTTGAGAAGGTGCAGCAATCCGGAAGGAAGCTGGCGGCGAAAGAATGGCGTGCGTTGTTGAAGACTTTAAAAAATGTGCCGCTTCAGACTATCCCCGGTCTTCCCTCACCGGGAATGCAAAGGGCTTCCGACGCGGCGCTGCAAGGCACACTCCAGGTCACCACGACACAACAAGCCTACGCGCATTCTTTTGACAATGAAGATCCCAACGCCAAACTCGTTCCTTTGTTGAAAGCCGTAAAGGCTTTAGGAACTTCAGTAAAACATCATTGACGATTCGTTCCGGGTTCCAAAACGAGTGTCGAACACTAGCCCATCCGTTCTTCCCACCACGGTGTGTTGGGCAAATAGCTATTGAGTCTGATCGCCTCACCGATGAGCGGTGTGGTCAACTTCTGCCCCAGGATGGCGGCCTGTTTTGTGGCGCGTCGTATAGGGTCGCGCCATGGGTGTACCGAAAGCGTGAACTTGCCCCAGTGTACCGGCATGAGCACACGGGCCTGGAGGTCGACGGCGGCCTGCACCGTTTGCTCGGGGGCCATGTGGATGAGGGGCCACTTGCGGTCGTATTGGCCGCACTCCAACAGGGCGAGGTCGAAGGGGCCAAAGGTTTGACCGATCTTCTTGAACGAGTCGTCATAGCCCGAATCGCCGCCGAGGAAGATCCGGTGCGTAGCGGTTTGAAGAACAAATGACACCCACAGTGTTTTGTAGCGCGTGAACCCGCGACCCGAAAAATGGCGGGCGGGTGTAGCAGTGAGTTGTATGCCGGGAAATATCGTGGCGCTGTCCCACCAATCGAATTCCTGGATGTGGCTTTCGGGCACGCCCCAGTAGGCCAAGTGGGAGCCTACACCGAGGGCGGTATAGAATTTTTTTGTATGACGCTTTAGTTTGAGGATGCTGTTATAGTCCAGGTGGTCATAGTGGTCGTGGGTGAGGATGACGGCATCGAGGTGGGGGAGATCGTCCAGCGAATAAGGCGTTTGGATGGGGTATGCCTTTGTCCCCGCAAATTGGACGGGCGAGGGACGGTCGCTGAAGACGGGGTCCACCAGGATGGTCTTGCCTTCGATGAGCAGCAAGTAGGAGGAGTGTCCAAACCAGACCAGGGTGGGTTCGCCATCGGGGAGTGCCTTCAGGTCGGTGCGCACGGAGGGAAGGATTTGCGTGGGGCGGCGCTCGTCGTCGTGGAAAAAATATTCCTTGAACATCCGGAAATAGGAGATGTCGTCGGCCAGCATGGGGGTTTCCAGGATGTTCTGAAAACCATCGCCCCGGTATTGGGGAGATTTAAGGATGCGCTCCTGCCGTGGGCCGGAGGGTAGTTTGCCAAAGGGCTTTTGTTGCATAGCGAAAAGATAAAATGCTAAAGACCACGACCGGTATCCCCGCTATCCGAAGATCTGCTCACTTTCACACCGGTCGTGACCTAGGCGATAAGTCGCAAAAGATACCGATAATATTTTGAGGGTATCCGGAGAAATTATCCGGGTGGTCGTGCAACCCCGGGGTCTGTAACCCAATCCTTGGGCTAGCGTCTCAGAAAAAAAATACGGAAGGCTGGCTTCATTTCGACCCTGCGTCGATGAAACCTTTTCCATTTTTCAGAGTACTCCACCCAAATCCAACGGTCATGCTGAAAAATTACGTCCTGGTCACTTTCCGCAACCTGATGAAAAATCGGGTCTATTCTTTTATCAACATCGCGGGTCTTTCCATCGGCATCACCTGCAGCATCCTCATCCTGCTTTGGGTATTCGACGAACTCTCGTTCGATCGTTTCCATCCCAAGACCGACCGTTTGTTCCAGGTATGGATCAACGCCACCTTCGACGGCAGGGTCAATTCCTGGACGTCGGTGCCGCTGCCCACCTATGAAGGCATGAAGACCGGCGACAGCCACATCGTCAATTCTGTCATCACCGATTGGGGTGGCGAGCACATGCTCACGGTGGGCGAAACCCGCATCGTGAAGCAGGGCTATTATGCCAGCGAGGAATTTCTGACCATGTTCGAATTCCCCCTCTTGAAAGGCGATGCCAAACAAGTGCTCGCAGACGCCCATGCCATCGTGATCAGCGAAGCAACAGCCAAGGCGTTGTTCGGCGACACCGACCCCATCAACCAGGTGATTCGCGTAGACGACGACGCCGACCTCAAAGTGACCGGTGTCGTGAAGAACGTTCCTGAAAATTCTACCTTCCAATTCGATTTCCTGTTGCCGTGGAAATACAACGAGACCCCGTCAGTGGATCAAAGACAATAAAAGCAACTGGGGCAACTATTCCTTCCAGGTGTTTGTGGAACTCGACAAAGGCGAAAACGAGGTGCGCGTGGAAAAGGCCATCGCCGACATGCTCACCAAACACGGCCAGACCGATGACCCCCGCGAATTTTACCTGCATCCCCTGGCGCGCTGGCGCCTGCACTCCAACTTTGAAAATGGCAAGGAGAGTGGTGGCATGATCGAATACGTGCAGATGTTCACCGTGATCGCCGTATTCATCCTGGTGATCGCCTGCATCAACTTCATGAACCTCGCCACGGCGCGTTCCGAACGGCGGGCACGCGAGGTGGGCATTCGCAAGAGTGTGGGATCAAGACAGTTCGAGATCATCTTTCAGTTTCTGGGCGAGTCGTTGTTCAATGCCTTCCTGGCGTTTGTCATTGCCGTTTTGCTGGCGGAAATGCTGTTTCCCTTCTATAATTACCAGGTGGGACAACATTTGCGCATCGCCTATGAATCGCCGCAGTTCTGGGTGTATGGCGTCAGCCTGATCTTGTTCACCGGCCTGGTGTCGGGAAGCTATCCGGCGTTTTACTTGTCGTCGTTCCAGCCTGTGAAAGTGCTGAAGGGCAAAGTGCAGGTGGGCAAGGGCGCCGGCACGCCGCGCATGGTGCTGGTCGTGATCCAGTTCATGTTTTCCATCTTTCTTATTATCGGCACGCTCGTTATTTATAAACAGATCCAGCACGTAAAAAGCCGCGACATCGGCTATAGCCAAAAAGGCCTGATCACCGTGGACTACACCACCGACATCGGCAAACATTATAAGACGATCAAACAGGAACTCTTGCAGTCGGGCGTGGTGAAGGCCGTGACGAAATCCAACAGCCCCATCACCCAGATCTATTCCAACAACTTCCTGAACTGGCCCGGCGAAGCACCCGACCGCCGGGTGATCTTTGCCACCATCGCCACAGAATACGACTACGTCAAAACCATGGGCATCAAACTGCTGGAGGGCCGCGATTTCTCGGAAGATTTCAAGAGCGACACTGCCGCCATCCTCGTGAACAAAGCCGCCATGGACATCATGCAACTGAAAGATCCCATCGGCACCAAACTCGACTTGTGGGAAAAGAAAATGGAACTGATTGGCATCGTCGACAACGTGCTGATGGGCTCTCCCGACCGGCAGATCGGTCCCATGTTCATCGTGCTGCAACCGGACTGGATCAGCGCCGTATCGATCCGCCTCGACGAAACAAAAGACATCAAAGAATCGCTGGCCCGTGTGGAGGCGATCTTCAAAAAATATAATCCCGCCTATCCGTTTGAATACACTTTCGTGGATGTGGAATTCCAGAAGAAGTTCACCAACATCAATATGATCAGCCGGCTGGCGAGTCTCTTCGCGTCGTTGGCGATCATCATCACCGGGCTGGGACTTTTTGGGCTGGCCGCCTTCACGGCCGAACAGCGCACGAAGGAGATCGGCATCCGCAAGGTGTTGGGTGCCTCGGTGTCCAGCCTGGTGGGCCTGATGTCGAGAGATTTTTCACGGTTGGTGATCGTTGCCTTTGTGGTGTCGGCGCCGTTGGCGTGGTGGTTGTTGAACAGCTACCTGGAACGGTATCAATACCGCATAGAGATACCGTGGTGGGTGTTCCCCTTCACGGGCATGATGGCCCTGATCTTTGCCTTGCTCATCGTGAGCACCCAGGCCATGCGGGCGGCGAGAAGTAACCCGGTAAATTCTTTGCGCAACGAATAAGTTTTCCAGAACAACCCCTGGCCGTCACAGGATCTTCTTGACGCGCCCAACGATACCGTTGTCCAGGCGCACTTTGATGCCGTGGGGGTGGGTGGGGGAGTTGGTGAGGATATCCTTTACGATACCTTCTGTCAGCGCGCCGGAGCGTTGATCCTGCTTTTGTACGATGGCCACCCGTTGACCGGGTTTGATGTTGGCGCGGAGGGTGCCGTTCATGGGAAAGTGAATTGAGCTTCAAAAATAGCAATCTGGTTTTGATTTTGGCAACGATTAGTGGCGAACTGCCTGTCGAAGTGACTGTCCTCGCGAGACATCACATCGAGGAAGTGTTTGCGAGGTTGCGCCATGAACGGGCGTGCTTTTAGATAGTGCACCTGTGGCGCAAGGAAGCGGTTGGAGCGTTCACCCCAGGCTAAAGCCTGGGGTTACAGAAAGGCATCACGCATGATTTGTGTTAGCAGACTTCCGACGTGGCTAAACAACTGTCGAGTAACAGCCACCGAAGCATCACATCGAGGAAGTGCTTGCGAGGTTGCGCCATGAACGGGCGTGCTTTTAGATAGCGCACCTGTGGCGCAAGGAAGCGGTTGGAGCGTTCACCCCAGGCTAAAGCCTTGGATTACTAAAATGCTTCACGGACTTTTCTTATCGAACTCCCAATATTTTGAATAACCCCGGGCTTTAGCCCGGGGTGAACGTGCCAAAATCAAGACGTGCCATAGGAACAATTGAATTTGGCTTCACGCGTTCTGGCACGAAACGCACATCCTGTCATCGTCCTCCGCACGGATGACGTGCTCCTAATCACAGCGGGAAGACGGCCACCTGAGCGACTGCCCCCCGACATCACTTCGAGGAGGTGTTAGCGAGGTTGCGCCATGATCAGGGCGTGCTTTTAGATAGTGCACCTGTGGCGCAATGAAACCGATTGGAGCGTTCACCCCAGGCTAAAGCCTGGGGTTACTGAAAGGCATCATGCATGCTTTGTGGCAAACTTCCGAAGTTGGCGAGCCAACTGTCGAGTAACTACGTCCGAATCATCACTCCGAGAAAGCGTTGTGAGGTTGCGCCATGAGCGTGCGTGCTTTCAGATGGCTCACCGGTGGCGCAATTACGTCATTGGAGCGTATACCCCGGGCTAAAGCCCGGGGTTACTTCGGTGCATGCTCGGGCTTGCTGGTTGCTCTACATTTAATACCCAGGCTAGTGCGATACGGTCAGGAACAGATTTTTTTAAGGGAAGTATCAAACTCAGCTGAACTGAAATGTGTAACCCCGGCCTTTAGGCAGGGGTTATCAAACAAATACGAACCGGGCTTTAGCCCTGACCTCTCCTGCGCTGCTCGTCGACACGGTCTGGCACTAAACACACGCCCTCATCGCCCTTCGAGCGGGAGCAGCCAGACACAATAAGTCAGATCATTCCTGAACCATTCCTCCGAAATATTTACTACTGTAGAACTTAATTCCATTATCTTAGACAATTAAACGTATTGCTAATACCCTTCTGTGCGCAGGGTTAGCTCCGTATTGTTACCAGACTATAACCCTCAAACATACTAATGATCAATAGACGAAAATTTCTCCAACAAAGCATGCTCACAACAGGAGGGCTCCTGGGTTCCAATGCTTTGCTCAACGCCATGCCCTGGGCCAGCCGTTACAAGATCGGCTTGCAGCTCTATACGCTGCGCGACCCGATGGGGCAGGATGTGAAAGGCACCCTGCGCAAAGTGTCCAGCCTGGGTTATGAGGAGGTGGAGACCTATGGTTACAACTGGGGGAAGAACCACCAGTACCTGGGCTATACGCCAAAAGAATTCAAACAGATCCTGGACGATAATAACCTGACCACGTCCAGTGGTCATTATGATCTCGATAAATTTATTTTGCCTGGCGTGACGGACGATGATTTGAAACGCTATGTGGATCAATGCATTGAGGCGGCCAGCGTGTTGAAGCAGGAGACCATCGTGTGGCCCTGGCTCGACCCGCAGTTTTATAGCATCGATGGCTTCAAGAAAGTGGCACAGAAGCTGAACGAAATCGGCGAGCGAACCAAGAAGGCGAACCTGCAGGTGGCCTATCACAACCATAATTTCGAATTCATCGATCACGAAGGACAGATCGGCTACAACATTATTTTGGACGAGACCGATGCCGCGCTGGTGAAGCTGGAGATGGACTTGTATTGGGTGTCGCACAGTTCGCCTTTGAAACCGCGCGAGTTGTTCCAGAAGTATCCCGGGCGTTTT
>CBIHQM010000188.1:0-12176 GCA_966211885.1 uncultured Chryseolinea sp. | reverse complement strand
TTGGTAATGAATCTGCTGGAACCTCCCGAGTTGTTCGGCCTGTCGAAAGTCCACCCAAGGTCTCCACTTTCGTCTAAAAAAATTTGCATAAAAAAAGGGCTGAATTTGTGATTCAGCCCTACGTATAAATGTCTGTAAGAAAAGATAGCCCCAAGGAGTGATGCAGATCAGACTACATTTATGGCAGATGTTTCACTCCCACACTTGACTTGGCATTACCTATCTGCCTTAAAACTAGGCTTAATTTATCAACTCTCCAAAAACAGCGGGCGACCGGTCATTAACCTATTGATTATCAGTAGATTTTTTTACTGCCTGGCATCGGATGCTATCCTCCCCACCACTCTAAGATTGCTGATCCTGACTTGCTTTAAAAAATATTTTCAACTTCTGGAACCAAATAAAGCTTTACCTTGTACTGTAATAAATAACATTACAGTATGAATAACGGCCGCTTCTCCATCTCCCTCCACATCCTGACCCTGCTGGAGATGCTTTCGGATGAGCTTTTGACGTCTGACTATATCGCCGGCAGCATCAACATCAACCCGGTGCTGGTGCGCAAGGAGATCAGCAACCTGAAAAAGCATGGACTGGTGGAAAGCAAGGAAGGAAAAGCCGGCGGCTATGCGCTGGCCAAACCCGCCCGCCAAATCCGCCTCTCGGATGTTTACCAGGCCGTGCGGCAAACCCCACTGCTGGGGACGGCCAAAAACTCGCCCAACCCCTCGTGCGTGGTGGGCAAACAGATCAACAAACACCTCGATGCCCTCTATGCCGACGCAGAAGACGTGGTAGTAAAAAAGTTGGGGAAGACCACCCTGGCCGATTTTGCCCGGAAATTTGCTTGAATTTTTTTTGACCAAAACTGTAACAATAATTATTACAAAAACAAAAATCCACAAACTAAAACTCAACTTTATGAAAATTGCATTGATCGGCGCTTCCGGATTTGTTGGTTCACACGTACTGACCGAGGCCCTGCAGCGCGGGCACACGGTGACGGCCATTGTGCGCCATCCCGAAAAAATCACTACCGCACATCCTCACCTCATCCTAAAAAAAGGTGATATCCTCCACGACGACGAAGTAGCCGCCCTCGTAAAAGGTCACGATGCCGTGGTCGGGGCCTACAATCCGGGATGGGGAAATCCGAACATTTACAACGAGTTCCTTGAGGGCTCACAAGCCATTCAACGGGGCGTGAAAAAATCGGGCGTGAAGCGGCTGCTCACCGTTGGCGGAGCGGGTAGCCTGGAAGTGGCGCCCGGCGTGCAATTGGTGGATACTCCGGAGTTCCCCGCCGAATACAAAGCCGGCGCTCAGGCCGCACGGGACTATCTGAACATCCTCAAAAAAGAAGACCAACTGGACTGGACCTTCCTGAGCCCGGCCATCCTGATGCACCCGGGCATCAAAGACGGCCGCACGGGAAAATACCGGACCAACACCAACCAGCCCGTGTTCGACGCCAAGGGCGAGAGCCGGCTTTCGGTGGAAGATCTCAGCGTGGCCATCGTCGACGAGTTGGAGAACAACCGGTTCGTTCGTCAGCGGTTCACCGCAGCATATTAAGACCTGTATTTTTTTGTTCTACCCAAAGCGCCTTGGGTTGTCCCAGGGCGCTTTCCTATCCCACTTAAATTATGTCAACCCTTCGTTATAAAACCATTGTCATTGACGGGATCTCCATTTTCTACCGCGAAGCCGGCAATCCCAACCTCCCTACCCTTCTATTGTTACATGGCTTTCCTTCGTCCTCGCACATGTATCGCGACCTGATCCGCGACCTGGGCGATCGCTATCACATCATTGCCCCTGACTACCCTGGCTTTGGAAACAGCGACATGCCAGCCCGCGAACACTTTACCTACACGTTCGACAATCTGTCGGTGGTCATGGAAAAATTTATCGACGCATTGAAGTTTACCCGCTTTGCCCTGTATATGCAGGACTACGGTGCGCCTGTGGGCTATCGCATCGCTGTGCGGCGGCCAGAACTGATCCGCGCCCTGATCCTTCAAAATGGCAATGCCTATGAAGAAGGCCTTGGGCCGGCGATCGATGACGGCAAACGGTTTTGGGTCAACCGAAATGCGGAGACCGAAAATGCGATGCGTGGTGCCCTTACATTGGAGGGAACGAAGTTCCAATATTTCGACGGGGTGGAAGATCCGTCTAAGATCAGCCCGGATGCGTATCTTCATGATCAGTATTTCCTGGACCGGCCGGGGAATGACGCGATCCAATTGGATTTGTTATACGACTACCGGAACAATCTCAAACAATACCCGGCCTGGCATCAATATCTGCGGGAACACCGGCCGCCGGCGCTGATCGCGTGGGGAAAAAATGATCAGTTCTTTACCGAAAAGGGAGCACTGGCCTACTTACGCGATCTTCCCGACGCCGAAGTCCATTTGCTGAACACGGGACATTTTGCCCTGGAGGAATTTCATGAACAGATCGCGGAATACATCGACGCATTCCTAACCAAAATCCCTTAACCCTAGCCGCCAATGATGGCGTTGAGGATCTCGGGATTCAAAGCGATGGTGCTTTTATCGACGCCGTAAAAAAGAACATAGGCGCCAAACAAGGCTTCCAGCATTTTACGACGCAGCTCGAGCTTCTTTTGTTGGAGCAACGAGGTTTGCTTCTGGTCGTCTTTGGTGTTGTTTTGCTTGAAGATGAGTTCCCGGTATTCATTGACCATCTGCATCATCGAGTAGTTTGCCCGGGAGGCAGCCAGCGAGAAAAGGTAGTCGTCGTCGAGGACTTTGATCGTGTGGCGGCCTTTGAGGTTGCCGAGGGTTTGCTTCAGATTATTTTTATACACCGTGGTCTGCGAACGTTTCAACTGGGCGTATTCCTCTAGCGAGAATTTTTTGTTTAGATCCAATACTATGTCTTCCATCATGATTTGAATTCGAAATTGTTTTGACGCACCGCTAAAAGGGTTTGTTTTCCGCTACCAAAAGTTTTTGGGAACTTTGCTTAAAAAATATAACCTTTTTCAACCGACGCGGTTAGATGTACAGCATGTGATGATTCTCTGCACCTTCTATATAACGCATTAAAGTAAACCGTTGTTCTGATTCGCTCTGAATTATTAAAGCCCAGAGAAAACGGTAGTCGCAAGGCTACCGCTTTTCGTTTTTAGGGCCTATTGATAGGTCCCACGATCGATCTGCAACTTCTTTATCATATCGGCGCTAATGGACTCCGCATATACGCCATAGGCATCCACCAGCAGCCCTTTTGCCCCGGAAGTGGACGAGACCGCATACAGCACGGCGCTGTCGTCGGGGTTGGTCATGCCTTCGAAGCGATGTACTTCATCGACATGAAACTCTTCGGGCCGGAACTTGACATTCAGGGGTGCGCATTCGATCCATTCCGGGTGAAGGTTGAAATCATTGACATACCCCGCCCCTTTCAAGGCGTTGATGGCCTGGGAAAGTGTTTCGAATGTTTTCATATGCGTTAAAGCTATTTTATGCCGAGGGGGTTCAAAATACCCGGATCGCCATCTCCCGGTAGGATTAGTGTAAAGGTAAGACCATTTTTTGTGGCTTTGCAAAAAATCCATGAGCGGCTTACCGCGTCTCGGGGAATTTAAAATAGAATTCGCCGATAATGTTAGAGCTATCCCACGTGTTCTGCTTGTTGGCCGAAAGCCGGAGCACACTTTGGCGCACTTCCTTGAAAACCTGCTCGATGGTTAGCCCGGGTTTGCGCATGGCTTTAAGCAGTTCCTGGGTATACAGTCCATTGCGGCCTGGCCCGTCGGAGGCGATGGAGCCTGGGGCGGTGGCATAGGCGATGAACGACCCGCGGGCACGCCGCATCTCCATGAGGCCCTGCTCACCCAGCGAACGGCTCAGGGCGGGAAACGGGTTGTTGCGGCAGGCATCCAGGATCACGATGTTCATCCGGGAGTTGGAGCGCTCCATGTTGGCCAGGACCATGCGCTGGACGGGAAAGCAATAGCGGGCGATGTCGTCCTCGAATTCGATCATAGCATCGATGGGCACCAGGTAGTTTTCGTCGTCACGCTGCAGCCCGTGACCGGCATAGTAGAACAACGATACGGTTTTGTCGCGGTCGCCGGCATCTACCTTCTCTTTGAACCGGAGCATGGCGGCGCGCATTTGTCCATAGGTGGCATTGGTGAGCAATTGCACCTCGAAGTTGGAGTTCTGGAGCTCCTTAGCGAAATCGGTTGCGTCGTTCACGGGATTTTTCAAAACGCCGATGCTCTTGGGATAATTGCTGTTGCCGATCACGAGGGCGTAACGTTTTTCATCTTTATAAAAATCGGCGATCGAGGGCGTTGCCACTACCGGGGGCGGCACCACCACTTTTTCCTCGGTCACCTGGGGTGTGACGGATGGTGGCGCGGCTTCGTCCTTTTTTGCCACCACAGGTTCTTTTTTTACGGACTCGTCCTTTTTAACCGCGGCGTCTTTTTTCACCCCCGCGGTATTGGCCGTTTGATTGGCGGCTACTCCCCCCTCCGCGGTATTCCGGCCCGCCACATTTTGCTTGTCCAGTTTTTCAAGGTCGCGCCGGATGTCGGCGTTGTTGGGTTGCAGGGCGGCACCGGTCTTGAGATCGGCAACGGCCAACGGGATTTGCCCAAGCTTGGTGTACATCTGGCTGCGTTCGTAGAGCAACTTCGCTTTCGTTTCAGCATTGGCATCCAACTCCCGGAGCGCACTCGTGTAGGCCCCCACGGCCTCTTTGGTGTCGCCGGTCTTGTCGCAGCTTTTGGCCACAAACCAGTAGATGTTGCCCTTGTTGGGGTGGTCGAGCAGAACAGCCTCCTCAAAATCGGCGATGGCGTTTTTGAAATCGTTGGTCTTGTAATAGGAAAGCGCACGCAGGTAATAGACTTCGCCATCCATCGACTTGTCGCGGGTAGGTTTGCGGAGGTACTCCGAAAAATTCTTGATGGCTTCCGCATATTGGCCAGACGTGTAGCTGTCGTGGCCTTTCTCGTAGAGCTTGAATTGGGCCGAAGCAGGGTGCATCAGCCCCAGCGTTAGAAATAAAATGATGGTGAGTCTCCCGGTTTTCATCGCGCGTCACATTTTCACGTATCCTTCGATCTCAGAAATTATAAGAGGCCCCGAGCTGTACGTTGATCGACGGAAATCCTTTGTTGACCATAGGGAATTTTTCGTCCCCGTAGGCTGTGGTCGTTTTGGCATACGATTGTGTACTGACAAACGACACCGGAAACGTATAGCCAAACGCAACCTGCAAAAAGAACGAAAACGACTTGGTGGGCATCACCTCTATTCCCGGACCGATAAAGACGCCACCGGTTACTTTCGTTTCCGATTTCAAAGCATCATAATTTTCCGGTCCCCATTTGCTGTTGTACCCATCGGGGTACCAGGTGTTGTCGCCAAGATTGTAGTACAGGATGTCGTCTGCCGTGCTTGCGGTGTTTTGATTGTCTTCGTAGATCTGATAGGTATAACGCTTATCGGAACCATGCACCGCTTTGCGCGAGGATATGCTGACAAAGGGTTTCACAAAACCATAGGCTGAGATCTTAGTGTTGTCCTTCACCGGGATGAAATTCAATTTCACATTCACCGATAGCGAAGTAAGGCTGAGGTCGCCGCCCTCCAGGTTGAGCACGTAGCCATAGTCGTATGAAAGCGAAGGAAATGCATACTTGGTGCGCCATCCGTTAGGGTCGCCGTTGCCGATGTAGGCATCACCGCTTTTTGCTGTGGTCACCTCCGGATCGTACATAAAACTTTGATAGGAAACTGAGGGACCGATGGAAAGGACGCGGTTCAATCTTTTCAGAAAACCCAGCTCGACGTTGAACCCCGTGCTGTAATCACCGATGTTTTTCCCCAGGGTGAAAGAGGGCCCGAAATTGAGAAAGATGCCTTTGCTTTTGTCGATCCGTTCACGTTTTACAATGGCACCTTCATCCTGGGCCGAGAGAGAAAGCGCGCATCCTGCCAAAAGGCATGTGCACACCAATCTACTAGCATGATTCATACAGAGGGGGTTTTGATTAAAGCAAACTATATACGCGCACTGCTATACGCCCGCGGCTCCAACAACGCCGGCTTATTGCAGCTTGAAATAAAATTCTCCAATGATATTCGAACTGTCCCACGTGTACTGCTTGTCGCCCGACAGGCGGAGCACATTCATGCGCACGTCTTTAAACACTTGTTCGATGGTGAGGCTCGGTTTCTTCAGGGCTTTCAGAAGCTCCTGCGTGTAGAGGCCGTTGCGGCCGTCACCATCGGAGGCCACGGAGCCCGGCGCCGTGGCATAGGCTATGAACGAGCCGCGAGCCCGCTTCATTTCGCCCAGGCCCGAGCCAATGGATCGCGAAGTGGCGGGGAACGGGTTGTTGCGACAGGCATCCAGGATCACGATGTTCATGCGCGAATTGGAGCGTTCCATGTTGGCCAGCACCATGCGTTGCACAGGGAAACACATGCGGGCGATATCGTCCTCAAATTTCACATCGGCGTCGATCGGCACCAGGTAGTTCTCGTCCTGGTATTGCACGCCATGGCCGGCATAGTAGAACAAGCCTACCGTTTGATCGCGCGGCCCGTTGGTGAGCTTTTCATGAAACTTGCGCATCGCTTCGCGCAATTGGACGTAGGTGGCGTTGGTCAGCAGTTGCACTTCAAAATTTGACCGTCTCAATTCCGTGGCCACATCGGTGGCGTCGTTCACGGGGTTCTTGAGGATGCCGATGTCTTTATTATAGTTGCTGTTGCCGATCACCAACGCATAGCGTTTTTCATCTTTATAGGTGGCCGCGATGGCCGACACCACTTCCGCGTTGGCCGCGGGCTGATAGGCGGGCTGGGTCGCCGGCTGTGAAACAGGCTGCGCGGCTTGCTGCTGGCCTTTTACCGCCGGTGTCTCTGTCTTTTTGTTTTGCGCATTGTTCTTCACGATCACCTGCGTTTTGCGGTCCTCGCCAGCGTTGCGGGACGATGGCGGGGTACTGGCCAGCGTAGTGCCGGCTACTTCGGGGTTGGACGGATCCAGCAGCTTGGCCTGGGCCAGGTCCTGGCCGGCGCCTGCCTTGTCGCCATTGCGGGCCAGGAATTGGGCGCGGTCGGCCAGGATGCGGGCGGTGGTCTTTTTGTTGTTTTGCGCGGCGTCGAGGGCCTCCTTGTAGAGGGAAACGGCCTCTGTTTTCTTGCCGAGTTTATCAGAGCAGCGGGCTTTATACCAGTAAATTACGCCCTTATTATAGGGGTTGAGCGTGAGGCAGTGGTCCAGGTCGCTCAGTGATTCACTGTATTTGTCGACGTGGAAATAAGATTGGCCGCGATAGAAATAGAGGTCCTCATCGAAGCGTTTATCGTGGGAAGGCTTTGCGAGCAGGGCGGAAAATTTGTCGATCACTTCCTGGTACTCCTTGTTGCGAAATTGAGCCACGCCGGCATCAAATTCTTTGGAGTCCTGGGCCTGACATAGGGTGACGGCCCATATGAAAACACACAGACTAGACAAGATCTGTTTCATACGATGAATAGTAGGTTATATCAAAGGTAGTTATACGGCAAAAATTAATGAACCGTTTCTCAAAAGAGTTATCGCACCCGTAATGCAAAAAGTGGTATTTTTAGGCGATTTGGAATCCATGAGAAGACTATTCCTACTTTTTTTCGTCACACTCACCCTCTGTATGTCTGCCTGCAGCCCCAAGTCTGGATCAACCACTTCCGTGGTAAAGCCCAAATATCACCACCGTTGGTACGACCGCAAAAAGGACCGCCATACCAAGCGCACTAAAACCATTAGAATGAAAAGTTAGCCCTCCTTCGCTAAAGCTTCGGCGGGCAAAGCCCCTCCTTCGCGAAAGCTTCGGCGGGCAAGTAGCCGTCGTTAAGGCTTCGGAGAGCCGGCTTCGTTAACGTGGCGAGGAGTTAAAAATCACGCAATTCCCTTCATCAAAAGGTCCACATTCTTCCGGAAAAACGGCTTTAGTGGACTCTGCTGCCCCAGGTGTGCCATGACGATGCCCCCGATGAATACAGACATGATGAGATTGGTGATCTCGCGGGTGTGAATAAATTTGGTGATCTCCTTCCGGAAAATGGCCTCCAGCGTAAATTTCTCAAACATCTGGTCGGTCGACATGATCTCGACGGAAGTGATATTGGTGATCTCTGGGAAAAGCAGCTTCTTTTCTTCCGGCTTCACGGGAAAGGGTTTGGGTGGTCGTTTGAAATCCGACAGGTATCCCATCAGGCTCAGCCAAAGACCGGGGTGTTCTTCGCAGCCTTCACTCAATTTATCAAAGAGGTAATAGATCCCTACCAAGCCTTCCTTGGGTTTCTGGGCCAGCTCCACCGAACGGGTGAGGCACCAGACGCGGAAATAGTATAAGAGGATGTCTTCCTTTTGAGGGAAGTATTTGAACAAGGTAACTTTTGAGATCTTCACCTTCGCACAAATATCTTCCACATACAAATCGTCAAATGATTTTCTGCCTATTAATCTCAAGGTGTGGTCAAGCACGTGCACCTTCAATCGGGCGGCCTTTTCTTTTCGCAGGCTCATGTACTATGCTTAATAAGTTTTTTATAAAGTTTCTCTGGAATTAATACTTTTATAACGACTAAACCAATAGCCCCAATGATGAATCGCGTATTTCCGCTTTTACTTGCCATAACACTGGTTGCCTGTAATCCGGCAACCCGAAAGGAAAGCATAAACGGACGCGTCACCGACTCGGCTATGGTGGTTTGTGCTCACCCTTTGGCGGCCCAAATCGGCACCGCTATTTTGCGCAAGGGGGGCCATGCCGTTGACGCCGCCATTGCTACCCAACTCGCGTTGGCCGTGGTCTATCCTGCTGCCGGCAACCTGGGCGGTGGCGGCTTCCTGTTGCTGCGCGAACACGACGGCGCATTGGCTGCACTCGACTACCGTGAAATGGCGCCTGCTGCTGCGACCACTACGATGTACCAGGACGACAACGGCAACGTCATCGACGGTCTCAGTACGGAGGGGCACCGTTCGCACGGCGTGCCCGGAACCATTGCCGGCCTCTTCGCGGCGCATGCCAAATATGGCAAGCTTCCCTGGACTGAACTTGTTGAACCCGCTATCGCCCTTGCGTTGAAGGGCTTTGTTCTCACTCAAAAAGAAGCCGACGGTTTGAACTCCATTCAACAGGATCTAAAGGAAAACAACTCCAGACCTCCTTTGTTTTTTCTGAAGGACAACTGGCAGGCTGGCGACACCCTCATCCTCACCGATCTGGGCCATACCTTACAGCGCATCCGCGACCAGGGTCAAGCCGGTTTTTATGAGGGCCCCACAGCCGACAGCATCGTGGCCGAAATGAAACGCGGTGGCGGCCTCATCACGCACGACGACCTGAAGGGGTACAAAGCCATCTGGCGCACGCCCCTCACGGGGACGTATAAAGACTACAAGATCATCTCCATGCCGCCGCCGTCCAGCGGTGGGGTGGCATTGTTGCAGCTCCTCAAATCGGTGGAGCCCTACCCTATCAACGACTGGGGACACAATACCGCCAAAACCATTCACCTGATGACCGAAGCGGAACGACGCGCCTTTGCGGATCGCTCCGCGTACCTGGGTGACCCGGATTTTTATAACGTACCCGTGGCCCGGCTCACGGACAAACTCTACATCGACCAGCGCATGCGCGACTATGATCCCGAACATGCCACACCCAGCAGCAGCATCAAGGAAGGCATGATCGCCACCGTGGAGTCCGAACAAACCACACACACCTCCATTGTTGATGCCCAGGGCAATGCCGTTTCCCTCACGACAACCCTCAACGACAGCTATGGCTCTAAAGTGGTGGTTAGTGGCGCAGGCTTTCTGCTCAACGATGTGATGGACGACTTCAGCATCAAGCCCGGCGTTCCCAACATGTATGGAGTCATTGGCGGCGAGGCCAACAAGATCGAGCCGCGCAAACGCATGCTCAGTTGCATGACGCCTACCATTGTGGAAAGGGATGGAAAACTCTTCATGGTCGTGGGCACACCCGGTGGCACCACCATCATCACCTCCGTTTTTCAAATCATTGTCGACGTGCTCGACCATCGCATGACCATGCAGGAAGCCGTGGCCGCCAAACGCTTCCACAGTCAATGGCTCCCCGACACCATCTCGATCGAACGCAACGCCATGCTTTCGGATGACAGTCTTACCCTGGTAAAGATGGGCCACTTTTTCCGGGGGCGTGGCGGAATCGGCCGCGTGGATGCCATCCTGGTGCTCCCCAATGGCAAACTCGAGGGCGGTGCAGACCCGCGCGGCGACGACACTGCCGATGGGTTCTGAGTCATTCAGGGGGCGATGAGCGAAGTTGGTCCGGGAGAGGCCGTCCTTGGGGCATCCCGGAAGTACATCCCCTTTGTTTCCCGTATTTTTACCCACGCGATCCACTGTCCGGATGACCGTGATTTGATTATACTTTTAAAGCAAACGCCTTGCTAAAACGGAGACTCGATTGGCTGCTGCAGAACCGCATTTTACAACACCTTTTATTCTGGGTTTGTCATGTGGTCTTTTACGGTGTGTTGTACGGAAGCTTTGCCGATACGTACAAACAGAATTTTATTGAAGAACTGGAGTATCTGCCGGTAAAGATCATCTTCACCTATTTCACATTGTACTTCCTGCTGCCGCGTTATTTGCTGCCGGGGAAATACGGGATGTTCTTTATCTGGCTTGTCGCCTCTTCGTTCCTCGCGGGGATCGTGCAGCGGTATGTCGCCTTCAACTTCGACTATCCGTATTATTATCCGGAAGCGCTCAACGATCCGTTCTTTTATTTTGCCAAGATCGTGAAGATGGTGGCATCGATCTACCCGGTCACATTTTTTGCCGTGGCCATCAAGCTGCTAAAATATTGGTATGCCAACCAACAGGCACAGCAGATCCTGACAAAGGAGAAACTGGAAGCGGAGCTAAAATTTCTGAAGACGCAGATCCATCCGCATTTCTTGTTCAACACCCTCAACAATCTCTATGCGCTGACGTTGAAAAAATCGGACAAGGCGCCAGATACCGTGTTGAAACTTTCGGAGTTGATCAACTACATGTTATATGAGTGCACCAGCGAACACGTGCTGCTCAGCAAAGAACTCAAGTTCATTCACAACTACATCCACATTGAACAAATGCGACACGGCGACAAACTGGATATCGACGTGCGGGTGAACGGCGAGTTGAACGACCGCAAGATCGCCCCGCTCATTTTGCTTCCGTTCGTGGAGAACAGTTTTAAGCACGGCGCAAACGAGGAGTTGCAACACGCGTGGGTGAAGATCAGCGTCGACATTCAGCCGACGGTCACCGTCATCAAAGTGGAGAACAACAAGGCGGCCCTAAACGGTGTGGCACGCAAGCCCGGCATTGGCATCCAGAATGTCCGGCGGAGGCTGGACCTGCTTTACCCGGGACTTCATGAACTGAAAATTATCAATGGCGAGGAAACTTTCCTGGTCATTCTCACGATTCAGCAATAAAACCCGAATCCTATGCCCGTGAAATGCATTATAGTAGACGACGAGCCCCTGGCCATAGAGATCATCGAATCGTACGTGGCGAAAGTGGAACAACTGGAGCTGGCCGGCACCTTTCGAAACGCCATTGCCGCCTTTGCGTTCCTGCAACAAAACACGGTGGACCTCATCTTCCTGGACATCCAGATGCCGAAACTTTCGGGGATCGAATTCCTGCGGACCCTGAAAGACCCTCCCCGGGTGATCTTCACCACAGCCTATCGCGACTATGCCATCGAGGGTTTTGAGTTGGAAGTGGTGGATTATCTGCTGAAGCCTATCCCCTTCGACCGCTTTCTGAAAGCCGTGGCGAAATTCATGCACCAACCCACT
The DNA here is from genome assembly GCA_966211885.1 of uncultured Chryseolinea sp. Classification (GTDB taxonomy): domain Bacteria; phylum Bacteroidota; class Bacteroidia; order Cytophagales; family Cyclobacteriaceae; genus Chryseolinea. The sequence goes on along the minus strand of CBIHQM010000188.1, from coordinate 276 downwards.
GCGCTGCCGGTCATGCCCAAAACCGACGCCCTCACCGACGATCATGTCTATTTCAAAGTGGACAAGAAAATGATCAAGACGCGGATGGCCGACGTGCTCTATATTGAAAGCATCAAGGACTACGTCAAAGTGAAAACGGCCGATAAGGAGATCATCACCCAGCAAAAGATCGGCTACCTCGAGGAAAGTTTGCCCCGCCACCAGTTCCTTCGCATCCACCGCTCGTTCATCATCAACATCGATAAGATCGACGCCTATTCGGCGGTTGGCGTGGAG
>CBIHQM010000187.1:0-12181 GCA_966211885.1 uncultured Chryseolinea sp. | reverse complement strand
GTCGTGTCGAGCACATGCTGAAGCAGACGGAAGGCACGCTTTATGTGAACAACCCGGTCAGTAATTTGAAGAGCGACATGCGCGTGGTCATCAACCAGGACAAGGCCCGTATGACGGGGATCAACACGGTAGACATCGATCGCACGGTGAGACTTGCCGTGGCCGGTCTGGACATGGGAAGTTTTTCCGATGCAGAAGGAGAGGACTACAACATTCACCTGACCACACCGAAGAAAGAACGCGCCACGTTGGCATCGCTCGAGAATCTTTTTGTGAACAATCGTCAGGGAGCTGCCGTGCCGTTGGCGCAGATCGCCGGCTTGCAATTGGAGACGTCTCCGTTGCGGATCGATCACTATAACAAAAATCGCATGGTGTCTGTGTCGGCCTTTGTGAAGAAGGGTTATCTCAACGATAAAGTAATCCGTGAGGTCGTAAGCAAAATGGAGTCGACAAAACTCCCCGCAGGCTACAGCTTTATGATGGGTGGAGACGTGGAGGCGGGCAATGAATCGTTTGGTGGATTGGGAACGGTGATCATTGTGACGGTATTCATGTTTGTGGCGGTGTTGGTGCTCATGTTCAAAACGTTTAAGAGTACGTTGATCGTGTTGAGCGTTATTCCGCTGGGTGTTGTGGGGGCGGTGATCGCGTTGTTCCTGACGGGTAACTCCTTGTCGTTCGTTGCCATCATTGGATTGATCGCGCTGGCGGGTGTGGAGGTGAAGAACTCTATCCTGTTGGTGGATTTCACAAATCAACTGCGTGCGCAAGGGAAGTCGATCGATGAGGCGATACGGGAAGCAGGGGAGGTTCGGTTCTTGCCGATCGTGCTCACTTCTTTGACGGCGATTGGTGGATTGATGCCGATTGCGTTGTCGGTGAATCCTTTGATCTCTCCGTTGGCGATTGTGTTGATTGGGGGGTTGATCAGTTCTACTTTGCTGTCGCGGATTGTGACGCCCGTTGTGTATAAGCTTATTCCGCCGAAGGTGGTGTAGGTTGCCGGGTTTACACCGCAAAGACGCCCTCCTTCGCTAAAGCTTCGGCGGGCAGGCATAGGACGCAAAGTCAGCGCAAAGGAAATACAGGCACAGCCTTTGCGTTAACTTTGCGTCCTTTGTGCCTTTCTGTGCCCGCTGAAGCTTTAGCGAAAGCGGGGCGGTTCAACCTTGAGCAGCTAAGCGCTACCTTTCAAAATCAAACTTCGCTTCCTCCGTCACACCTTTCCAGGTATCGGTCCGGAACGGACCCGCCGGAAATCCTTCTTTATTATAAAGATTATCATCCCCCGCATCATCTGCCCAACCATAGCGCACAGCGACCGGTGCTCTCACATCATCACTAGACACCACCACATGGTCGCCTTCGATGTATGCCTTCGCATAATGAAACACATGATCTTCCCCGGCTACCTCAAAACCTTTTACGTAGCCATACCGGTCTTTCACCATCAACCCGCTGCCCATCGAATTAAACACCAGCTCAACCTTTCCAGTCCCCAAGAGCACGGTCTTGCACACGGGCCCGGTGTACACGATATTCTTTCCATAGGTGTCGTGCAGCGCGATGGCGGCTAGTCGTTTTCCAACGTCTTGCTTGTTCCGCGGGTGAATATCATGTGACTCGCCGATGTCGGTGGTGACCGCCATGCCGGTGTGGGGCAGGCTTAGGGTGAGCGTCTGTGCTTCGCGCAACTCGGCCCAGCCGCTGCCTTTTTGGCTGTTGCCATGGTCGGCGTCATAGCTGGCGAGCTGAACAAAATAGAATGGGAAGTCGCCTTGTCCCCAATGTTTGCGCCAGTCGGTGATCATGAGTGGGAAAGCTTTTCGGTATTGATACGAACGCCCCGCATTCGATTCGCCTTGGTACCAGATGGCGCCGGTGATGGCGTATGGCAGAAGCGGGTGGATCATGGCGTTATATAACAGCGTGGGGTAGCTGTTCGGCCCAACGCCAGCACCCTTCATCAGCGACTCTACACGATAGGACCATGGACCCGTCAAGGGGAACGCGGCGTTGGAAAGGGAGAGGTGCATATCCTCCGGATTTCCGTTCACACCGCCACCACCGCCGGTGTCTTGTACGCGGATGGCGATCACATTTTTTCCTTCCCTTAAAATATTCGGAGCGATGTTGTACACCCGCTTGGCGCTGTAGGAGTTAGTGCTGCCTACGAGCAGACCGTTCACGTAGGTCTGGTCGGCATCGTCGATCGCGCCCAATGATAATGTTCCCGCTTTGCCGGCTTGATCCGCTTTGAGGGTAATGGTTTTGCGAAACCATACGTAGCCATCGACGTCGCCGAGCGGTTGCGTTTCCCACATCGTGGGAAGGTTCATGGTGAGCCAGGAGGCATCGTTGAAGTTGACATCTTTCCAGGTGATGAGCACGGCCGTGGAGACATCGAGATCACCCTGGAGTTTCTCGATGCGCGCCTTCGTGGCGATGGCTTTTGCATTGGCGACGCTGTCCAGGTTCATGTGGGGCATGGATTGGATCATGGAACGGAATTCGTCGCTGCCTTCGAAGGCGCTGCGGCTGGTCCAGGTTTCGGAGTGTGTGCCGCCCCAGGAGGTGTTGATCAGGCCGATGGGAATGTTCAGTTCTTTGTACAAGTCGCGTGCAAAGAAATAGCCCACAGCCGTGAAGTCGCCCACATGCGCGGGATCGCAGACGTTCCATTCGCCGCCGGTCACGTCGTCGCTGGGCGTTGTGCCGATGGTGAGCGGTACTTTGAAGTGACGGATCTGCGGGAAGTCGGCTTGTGCGATTTCGGCGGCGGCGTTGTTGGTGTTGCGCACGATCCATTCCATGTTCGATTGGCCGGAGCAAATCCAGACATCGCCTACGAGCACATTGTTGAGGGTGATGCTGTTATTCTTTCCTTTCACGGTAAGGTCATAGGGGCCACCGGCGGCCTCATTGGCAAGGATCACCTTCCATTGGCCGTCTTTTCCGGCGGTGACGGTCTTGGTTTGGTGATTGAGCTGAACGGTGACTTTCTCTTTGGCGTCGGCCCAACCCCAGACGGTGATGGCATGGTTGCGTTGCAGCACCATGTTGTTGCTGAAGATGCGGGGAAGTCTCACATTGGCGAAGGCCGATCCGGCGAGGAAAAGGAGCAGGGCGCAAAAATTCAATGTTCTCATAAAGACGGTTTTGGGTGGTCGCAGTATGCCGCTTCGGGCGGCCGTGATCAAGTTTAGCATAACCCGTCAATTTATCAAGCCCTTCATGGAAATCGGCGCCGGGTTTGTACCGCCGTGTTTCGGCGGGAAGATTATAAATGTTATTTTAGGTGCATCCTTGTGTGGTCCCCGCGGTTTGTGCTGACCCTGTTGCGTATGGCTTTTGTTTGATCTTTAAACCTGAAGAACATATGACCAGACTTATTCCCTGCATCGCCCTGCTTTTAATGGCTACCCTGATCCAGGCACAAGAAAACCATCATGACGATCCGCCGACCTTGGCCATCGGCGCGGCGGCCCCGGATTTTAACCTGAAAGGCATCGACGGAAACTTCCACAAGCTGCAGGAATACGCGGCCGCGAAAGTGTTGGTCATCGTCTTCAATGCCAACCATTGCCCTACCGCCCAGGCCTACGAAGACCGCATCATGGCCATCACGCGGGATTATAAAAGCAAGGGTGTGGATGTGGTGGTGATCTCTTCTAACAATCCCCCTGCACTGAATTTGGCGGAGTTGGGATACACCGAGTTTGGAGACACCTATGATGAAATGATCATCCGCGCAAAAGACAAGTCTTTTAATTTTCCCTACCTCTACGACGGCGACGACCAGAAAGTAGCGCTGGCGTATGGACCCGTAGCCACGCCACATGCCTTTGTCTTTGACAAAGACCGCAAGCTTCAATACACCGGCAGGCTCGATCAGCATGAAAAGCCCGGCACGGGCAATGGCGAAGATCTTCGCCATGCCATCGATGCTGTGTTGGCGGGCCGCAAGCCGGAGCCTGCCACCACCAAAGTATTTGGCTGCAGCATGAAGTGGTCGTGGAAAAATGAATATACTGAAAAGCTCCTGAAGGAATGGGCTGCCATGCCGGTGTCGCTAAACGAGATCGACGTTGCGGGTGTGCAGGATCTTTTGAAGAACAAAGGCGACAAGTTGCGTCTCATCAATATTTGGGCAACTTGGTGTGGGCCTTGCACGCAGGAGTTTCCCGATTTCATCACCATCGACCGCATGTACCGCGGGCGTGATTTTGAATTCATCTCCATCAGCGCCGACAAGTTGGCCAGCAAGGAGAAGGCGCTTAAATTTTTAAAGCTGAAGCAAGCCGCCAACACGAACTATATTTTCAACAAGGACAACATCTACGACCTCATCGAGGCGGTAGATCCAAAATGGCAGGGTGCGTTGCCGTACACTGTGCTGGTGGAACCGGGAGGTAAGATCATCTATAGCCAGCAGGGGCCCATCGACCCGTTGAAAATGAAAAAGCGGATCGTGGAAAACGCGTTGATCGGCCGGTATTACTGAGGCGTCCATCCCAAGCCTGCATTCGGTGGGGTGATTTTTGACGTTTTCCACCCTGAACACGTGTTGGGTTCTTACGCCCAACTCCTTACCTTGTTCCTTTTACGTGAAGATCATGAGAGCACTTCTTACCATCGGGTTCTGCCTGATGCTGTTGGCAGCGGGGGCGGAATCGCGGACGGATAGTTTATTGCACGAGCTCAACGCCACCATTGCCAGACGGGAGGCCTATTTGAAAGAAAAGCAGGAGCGCATTGCCCGCTACACGGCGGCGACCCGTGAGGCGAAGGATGCCGTGTTGTTTGATCTTTACCTGAAGATCTATGAAGAATACAAATCCTTCATTTATGACTCAGCCTTTACCTACGCCCGCAAGCTCCAGGACATCGCCTATCGGACAAAGGACCCCATTCGCATCACCCAGGCCAAACTGAAGTCAGGCTTTGTGCTGGTTTCGTCTGGTCTCTTTCTGGAGGCCTTGGATACTTTGCGAAGTATTCGCTCCAGGGGCTTGCCGGATAGTACCCGCCGGGAATACAATTACCTGATGGCGCGCACGTGTTATGATCTGTCGGATTTTGATCGCGATGATTTTTACAGCCGTCAGTATACCGACCGGGGCAACCGGTTCATGGACTCCGCGCTATTGTTGACGCCCCTCAATTCTGCCCACTACAAATTATTGCAGGGTTTAAAAAGCACGCGGTTGCGCGACATGCGGCAGGCGCAGCAGGCGTTTGAAGAGATGATCAGCCGCTATAAAGTTTCCGACACCGATTTTGCCGTGGCGGCCAGCACCCTCAGCTTTATTTATTTCTACTCCGACCAACTCCAGAAATCCAAAGAGATGCTGATTCGCGCAGCCATTGCCGACATCCGGGCCAGCACCAAGGAAACATTGGCCACCCTAAACCTGGCGGACATGTTATATAAGGAAGGTGACATCGAAGGCGCTTATAAATATGTGAAGGTGGCCATGGAGGATGCCAACTTCTACGGAGCCCGTCACCGCAAGGTGCAGATCGCTGCCGTGTACCCGATCATCGAGGGCAAGCAACTCAACATCATCGAGTCCCGGCGACGGATGCTCTTTTTGTATTCTACGGTGATCACCGTGCTCACGCTGATGACCATTGTGTTTGCGGTCATTATCTACAAGCAATTCCAGCGCTTGCAGATCGCCAAGAAAACCATCTCCGAAGCCAACGACGTGCTGACGGAAACCAACCATCAACTGGGCGACGCCAACAAGATCAAGGAGGAATATATTTGGTACTATTTCACCACCACGGCTGAATACATTACCAAGATCGATGTGTTGAAGAAATCCCTTGAAATGAAACTGATGACCAAAAAGCTGGAAGACCTCCGCTTTACGGTGGAGAGCATCAACATAAAAAAAGAACGCGAGGAGTTATACCATAACTTCGACATGGTGTTTTTGAAACTGTTCCCCGACTTTGTGACCATCTTCAATTCCTTTTTTAATGAGGAGGATCGCATTCATTTGAAGGAGGATCAATTGCTGAATACCGAGTTGCGGATCTTTGCCCTCATTCGCATGGGCATCCACGACAACGAAAAAATTGCGAAGATCCTGGACTATTCCGTTACGACCATCTATACCTACAAGACCCGCATCCGCAACAAGTCCGTCCTTCCCAACGAAGAGTTTGAGAAGAAGATCATGGCGATCCGGGCCATTTAATGATCTTCAATCGTTTGTTAGCGGTTCGAAAAGCTGAGAAACCGTTGAGATTTTCCGGCCATCCCAATCCAGCCAATCCGTTGTCATTCAATTTGTTGACGCTGAAACGCCCTTAAGATTTTCTAGATTTTCACGGGACAAATTGATCGTGCCGCCGGCACCTGCTTTCCTTTGTTATGCCCGCAAACGTTTGAAGGAGCCTTCTTTCGCGAACCCTGCGGCGGCAGATTTTAACAGCTCAAACCAACAGCATATGATGAAACTCTATTCAATCGCAAGGGGTATGGTCTTGCTCTGTCTCCTGGCCACCACGACCTGGGCACAAAGCCGGACCATCACGGGAACGGTGAAGTCGGCAGACGACGAAAACTTTCTTCCCGGTGTAAACATTCTGGAAAAGGGTACCAGCAACGGCACGGTGACCGATGCCCAGGGTAACTATTCCATCCTGGTAAAAGAGAACGCGACGCTCGTTTTTTCTTTTGTGGGTTACGCCTCCACGGAGGTGCAGGTCGGCAACCAGACCACGATCGCGGTGACTTTGTTGCCCGACGTTTCCACGCTGGAAGAAGTTGTGGTCGTGGGCTATGGCACGGTGAAGAAGACCGATGCCAGCGGATCGCTTGCCGTGGTAAGCTCCGAGACCTTTAACAAGGGCGTGGTGAACTCACCCCAGGAATTGATCATGGGGAAAACCGCCGGTGTGTCGGTCACCACCAACAGCGGGGCACCCGGCAATACATCGACCATCCGCATCCGGGGCGGCTCTTCGCTGAGCGCCAGCAACGATCCGCTCATCGTGATCGACGGCGTGCCCGTGAGCAATACCAACCTGGGAGGATCTCCGAATATACTGGCCACCCTAAACCCGAACGATATTGAGAACTTCACCGTGCTGAAAGATGCATCGGCCACCGCCATCTATGGCTCGCGGGCTTCCAACGGAGTCATCATCATCACCACCAAGCGCGGGGGTAAGGACTTCAAAGTAAACTATAGTGTAACCGGCACGATGTATACCGCCCCGAAGAAGGTGGATGTCTTCTCGGGTGATGAGTATCGCGCGCTGATGAACGAACAATTTCCGGGCAACAACGCCGTCCTGAAACTTTTGGGCACGGCCAACACCGATTGGCAAAAAGAGATCTTCAGCACAGCCTATGGACAGGATCACAACCTGAATCTCTCCGGCACTGCCAGGAAAACACCGTATCGTGTTTCGGTGGGCTACAACAATACCGACGGTATTCTCAACACCTACAACTTCAAACGCACCACCGCCTCCATCGGTCTCGATCCCACCTTGCTCGACGGCAGTCTCAAGATGAACATCAACGTGAAGGGGATGTACAACCAGAACAACTTTGCCGACCAGGCTGCCATTGGCAACGCCATCGCCTATGATCCGACCCAACCGGTCTACAATGGCAACAAGCGCTGGCGTGGTTACACCACCTGGACCACAGGTGGTCCCGAAGGCAACAGCATCAATCTGGCGCCCGGCAACCCCGTGGCCCGGCTCGATATGACTGACAACACGTCGACGGTGAAGCGCAGCATTGGCAACGTGAAGTTCGACTATGCGCTTCCGTTCCTGAAAGACCTGCACGCCAACCTAAACCTGGGCTACGACTACTCCGAAACCAAAGGCCACAACAACGTGCGCGACAGCACACAGTGGATCTATCTGCCCACGGTTGCCGGAGGACAGATCAATCCCTATACGGCGACGGCCAAAAACCAACTCCTGGATTTTTATCTGAACTACTCCAAAGAACTTCCCAACATCAACAGCAAGATCGATGTGATGGGTGGCTATTCGTGGTCACACTTCTACAGCTCCGGCGCCGACTCCACGATGAATCAAAAGAGCGAAGCCGCTACGCGGGTGAACGTCTATGAAACGGAATACTACCTGCTTTCTTTCTTCGGGAGATTGAACTATACCTATAAAGGAAAATACATTCTCACCGGCACGCTGCGCGACGATGCCACGTCGCGTTTTGCACCGGAGAACCGCTGGGGATTGTTCCCTGCCTTTGCCCTGGCGTGGAAGATCAACGAGGAAGGATTCATGAAAGAAAGCAAAACGCTTTCTGACCTGAAGCTGCGATTGGGTTATGGCGTCACCGGGCAGCAGGATATTTACGGCAACGACTATCCGTACATCCCGACCTATACGCGAAGCGACAATGCCGCCCGCTATCCGTTTGGCAGCTCCTTCTACAACACGTTGCGTCCTGACGGATACGATCAGAACATCAAGTGGGAAGAAACCACCACCATCAATGCGGGGTTGGATTTTGGATTCTTCCAGAACCGTCTCACGGGTTCATTGGATGTGTATGAAAAGAAATCCGACAACCTGATCGCTTATATTCCTATTCCCGTGGGCACGAACTTTACTAGCTCGCTTACCACCAACGTGGGCAGCATGAAGAACCGGGGGATCGAATTGAATTTGAGCGCCGACATCATTTCCACCGATAACCTGCAGTGGACCGTAGGCTACAATGTGACGTATAATAAAAACGAGATCACCCGGCTGAACCTGAGCAACGACCCCAACTTTATCATCCCGCTCGGGAACGTAGGCGGCACGACTTCGGGAACCATTCAAGTGCAGAAGGTGGGTTACTCGCGCGCTTCGTTCTATACCTATCAACAGATCTACGATACCAATGGTAAGCCTATCGAAGACGCCTATGTCGATCGCAATCATGACGGTGTGATCAATACCAGCGATCTGTATGTGTACAAGAAACCGGACGCTACTGTTTATATGGGGATCAACTCGCGGTTGAATTACAAAAACTGGGACTTTGCCTTCTCCGGGCGCGCCAGCTTTGGCAACTATGTGTATAACAATGTGGCGGCGAACAGTACGTATCGCACGCTCTATAATTCCATGGAGTACCTCAGCAACGTGAGCAAGCTCGCCAATGACACAAAGTTTACTACTGCCTTGAACACACGCTTCAGCGACTACTACATCGAGAACGCCTCGTTCTTCCGCATGGATAACATCAACTTCGGTTACAGCTTCCGGGAATTGTATAAAGAGAAGCTGAACGTGCGCATCGGCGCCGGCGTGCAGAATGTGTTTGTGATCACGAAGTACAAAGGCCTTGACCCCGAGATCTCCGGTGGCCTGGACAACAACTTCTTCCCGCGCACGCGTTCCTTCTTCCTTAGCCTGAATGCCACCTTTTAATCTAACGACAACACGATTATGAATCGCTATACAATATCAACCTTTGCTGCGCTGCTCGTGGGAAGTGTGCTGGCCTCTTGCTTCAGCGACCTGGACACAGAGCCCTTGAACAAACGCATCACCACTTCGGCGTCGGTGTATAAAGACCCAGCGTCCTTCAAGCAATTCCTGGCCAAGCTCTACGGCGCCATGACCCTCACGGGGCAGCGCGGCGAATATGGTCAACCCGAGATCAACGCACCGGATGAAGGCACCACGTCCTTCTTGCGCACGTATTGGAGTGCACAAGAGATCACCACCGACGAGTGCATCAGCGCATGGGGTGATCCGGGCCTCACGGAATTTCACGGTCAGAATTGGTCGGAGCAAAATGGCTATGTGCAGTTGCTCTATCAACGCGTGTTCATCAACATCGCCTATTGCAACGAGTTCATCCGCGAAGTGACGCCGCGCATCGATGGTCTTTCAGAAAGTGAACAGGGCGACGTGAAGATGTTCGTGGCAGAAGCCCGCTTCCTGCGTGCTTTGTACTATTCTTTCGCGCTTGATCTTTGGGGCAACGTGCCGTTTGTAACGGAAGCCGACGCACCGGGTGCATTCTTGCCAAAACAAATTTCCCGCGCCGACCTTTTTGCCTACGTTCAAAAAGAGTTGGAGGCCATCGAACCCGGGTTGGCTGCGCCGGGTATGAATGAGTATGCCCGTGCCGACCAGGCGGCTGCCTGGATGCTACTGGCCAAACTAAACCTGAACGCAGAAGTGTACTTGGGCGCAGGCAATACCCGGTACACCGAGTGTCTTACCTATTGCAACAAGATCATCAGCACCGGCAAGTATTCGCTGACCGGACAATACAAAGATTTGTTCCTGGCCGATAATGACCGGCTACGCAACGAAGTTATTTTTCCGATCGCGGAAGATGGCAACAATGGCCGCGGCTACGGCGGGGTGACGTTCATTATTCACGCAGCTGTAGGAGGTTCGATGGATGCCGACGGAGGCTTCGGTATCGCGTCCGGTGGTTGGTCCGGCAATCGCATGACCAATGCGTTTGTCGACAAGTTTGCAGACCCTTCCGGAAACACCGATCACCGCGCTATTTTCTACACCAATGGACAAACGCTGGAGATCGACCACCCTACGGTATTCACCGAAGGTTACTTGTGCGCAAAGTTCAAGAACCTGACCTCGACCGGGGCGAAAGGACAGAACCCGACATTCGTGGACACCGACTTCCCGTTGTTCCGCCTGGCCGACGTCTACCTCATGTATGCGGAGGCGGTGAAACGCGGGGGCAGCGGTGGCGATCTGAACACCGCCGTTGACTATATCAATCAGCTCCGGGCCCGTGCCTATGGAAATGCCAACGGCAACATCGTCGCGGCCGACCTAACCCTGCCCTTTATTTTGGATGAACGCGGACGCGAGCTGTATTGGGAGGCGCAACGCCGCACCGACCTGATCCGCTTTGGCGTATTTAGCGGCGACTCGTACGTGTGGGATTGGAAAGGCAACGTGAAAGAGGGTGCCAGCACGCAAACGCATTATGCCATCTTCCCGATACCGGCATCGGATCGCGCCGTGAACACTAACCTGGTACAAAATCCTGGATACTAATGAAGAACAAGATGAAACCCTTATCCATACTGGCCCTTGCATTTCTCCTGGTGATGGGATGCGAGAAAGATGAAACGAAAGCCATATTGAATCCGAATGCCACCGCGCCGCAGATCACAAAAGTGGAGGACGGCTATGTCGGCGTGATCACAGAAGAAACAACCACCGACACCCTTGTTTTCGAATGGAACAAGGCCGACTACGGCGTGAGCACGGAAGTGAGCTATGTGCTGGAGTTGGATTCGGCTGGTCGCAATTTTTCCGCGCCCGTCGTGCTGGCCACGACGTCGCTCGATTCCGTCGGTTTGATTGTCGGCGATATCAACACCAAGCTGATCGATCAATTGAAGGTAACGCCCAATGTAGCGTCGTCGTTGGAGCTGCGTGTTCGGGCGTCGGTGAACAGCAAGTTTCCGGCGGTGTCGCCGGTGGTGAAGATCAAGATCACGCCTTGGAAAGCTGCCAAGCCCGCCACGTTGTGGCTACCCGGCGGCTACCAGGGATGGAACCCTGGAAACGCCCCGGTGATCATGGCAATTAGTGACTTCGTGTTTGAAGGCTACGTCTACATCGGTAGCGGCACGGCATTCAAGTTCACCTCGTCGCCGGATTGGGATCATATTAACTATGGCGACGCGAAGACCCCTGGTAAACTCACGACCGACGGTCTGGCAGACGGCTTGTCGTTGTCCGCGCCCGGTTATTACAAATTCAAAGTCGACACCGACCAGCTGACCTATCAGATCGACCTCATCAAGACATGGGGTGTCGTGGGTGACGCCACGCCAGGGTCATGGGGCGCTTCTACCGCGATGACGTACAACCAGGCGAAAGACACTTGGAGCATCACCCTAAACCTGAAGAACGGTGCGTTGAAGTTCAGGGCCAATGATGGTTGGGATATAAATTACGGTCCGGCCAACAGCAATGATCTCGCGGGCACGTTGATCCAGACCGACGCAGCCATCAGCATACCGGAAGACGGCAACTACACCGTGACCATCGATCTCAGCAAATCGAAGGCGCCTTACGCGTACACCTACACCGTGAAGAAAAATTAATTTCGGGACGGCGATCGCCGTTGTTGCTGACAACACGATCGCCGCCCTTCCATAAACGAAAAAGAGAGAAGGCTTGC
>CBIHQM010000186.1:0-12192 GCA_966211885.1 uncultured Chryseolinea sp. | reverse complement strand
TATGATTTTGCCGTGCGTTATGCCAAAGCCTTTAACAACAAGTTTGCTTTCAAAGTAAACGCTTCTTATTTCACCGGTCTCGACTGGTATGCCACCAACTACACCGACGTCGATCCCGGCACAACGCCCGAGCAGCGCGGCGACAACAACCCCGCCCGCAACGCCCTGAACATCTATGGCGATGACGAGGCCCGTCAGCTTGCCGATGTGGGTCGCGTATCGCGCACGGGCTATGAAGAACGCTACCTGATGAACTACAACAGCTACAGCGTGAAACTCAATGGCGCATTGCACTACCGCATCAACGACAACATGGAGTTGATCTATCAATACAACTACAACCAGGGCCGGGCCGCCTACACAGGCAGTAACCGTTTTATGCTCAACAACTTCAACTTCCAGCAACACCGTGTGGAATTGAAAGGCAGCAACTATTTTGTACGCGCCTACGCCAGCCTCGAAGACTCCAAGGACTCCTACAACGGTAAGGGACTGGGCCAGCTCATCAACAAAACCTGGGTACGCGATCTGAGCGGCAACATCGTTCCTGAAGCCCAGGCCGACGACATGTGGTTTACCCGCTACCGCGAAGCCTATATCGGCGACATCAACAACGTTGCGGCCGGCGACCATTCTGCTGCCCGCGCTTTCGCTGATCAAGGTAGATTCCTCCCGGGCTCTGCGGATTTCAATGCGCAAAAGGATAGGCTCATCGCCACACAAGGTTTGGCCGGAGCGGGCATCCTAAGCCAAAGCAAGCTCTACCATGCAGAAGGTCAATACGACTTCAGCAGCAAGATCAAAGTGTTCGACCTGTTGGCTGGCGGCAACTTCCGCATGTACGACATGTTCACGAACGGCACGCTGTTCGACGACAAGAACAACAAGATTACCATCAAAGAAGGTGGCGCATTTGTGCAGGCCTCCAAACGTGTTATCAACGAGCATTTGAAACTCACGGCCTCCATACGCTACGACAAGAACCAGAATTTCGAAGGCCGGTTCACGCCGCGCGCTTCTGCGGTATATACCGTGGCCACCAATCACCACTTCCGCACTTCGTATCAGACCGGCTTCCGCAACCCTACACCCGGCGATCAATACATCAAGTTAAATGCAGGCCCTATCACCATCCTCGGTGGTGTGCCGGATAACAGCAAGGGCATGAATGTGTATGAGAATTCGTTCACGTCCACGTCGCTCGGTCCCTTCTTTGGCGCGTTTGGTGCCGCCGTGGGTTCGGGTACCCCGCCGCAACAAGCCGTCATGCAAACCAAAGACCTGTTGGTAAAATCAAACGTGCCCTATATCAAACCCGAGCGCGTACAAACCTTCGAGGTGGGCTACAAAGGATTGCTCAACAACAATCTCCTGGTCGACGCCAACTATTACTTCAGCAGCTACAACGACTTCATCCTAAACCAAGTGGTGATGCAGCCCGAGAGCCCGGTATTGGGTCCCGACGGCAAGATCAATCCCCAGGCGGCTATGGACCTGCTCAACGGCGACAGCCACTTGTACCAGCTCTACACAAACGCCAGCGAGCGTGTAACGTCACAGGGTGCAACGGTGGGTTTCACCTACCTGCTTCCCCGCAACTATACTTTGGGAGCTAACGGCACATGGGCCGACTTCAACCTGCGCAATGCCAACCCCAACGACATCCCTGCCTTCAACACACCGAAATACAGAACGACGGTAACTTTTGGAAACACGGAGATCGCCAAGAACATCGGCTTCAACGTGGCCTGGCGCTGGCAGGACACCTTCGAGTGGACCAGCACCTTCAACCAACTGCGCCCGGGCACCATCAATGCCTACTCGATCGTAGATGCGCAGCTGAGCTACAAGATGTCGCCCATCAAATCCATCGTGAAGCTCGGTGCCAACAACGTATTCAACAACCAGGTGTACCAGGCCTATGGTTCGCCTTCCATCGGCGCGGTGTATTATGTGAGCATTGTGTTTGACCAACTCATGAAATAGCATTTTGAATCTATAGTGGAAAACGATCTTATGAAATCAGATATAGAATTGCCCGCAGCATCCTTGCAGACCGCGGAAAATGTGAGTGTAGGCCTGTGGTGCACGTTCGGAATATGTTTGCTGAGCAACATTTTCGGAGGCACCGTGTCCACGCTCATGTCCGTGTACCTGCCCGTGGTGGTGCGCGACCTGTTGGGCGCGGTCGACGCGACGCGTCTTAGCGAAGTGAGTGCTTATATCAATGCCCTCTATATTCTGGGCTGGGCCTTCGGTGGTTTCACCTGGGGGCTGATCAGCGATCGCATTGGAAGAGCGAAAGCCCTGGTGCTGGCCGTAGGTTTATACGGGGCCTTCACCATCGCCACGGGCTTTGCTTCTTCGTGGGAAATGGTTGTGGCTTGCCGCTTGCTGGCAGGCTTTGGAGTAGGAGGAGTGCTGGTGGTATCGGCCACCTTGCTCTCGGAAGTATGGCCGGAGCGTACGCGCGCCATCGCCATCGGCATTCTTTCCATCGGCTTCCCGGTCGGTATTTTTTCCGCTGGCCTGGTGAACCTGGTGGTTTCCGAGTGGCGTCAAGGGTTCCTGATCGGCGTATTGCCGGTAGGGCTGGCGTTGCTTTCGTTTTGGGTCGTACAAGAATCGGAGAAATGGAAAGCCTCGCGCATCAATCCCACGGATGATGGCTTGTTCAGGAAAGCGCAACTACATAGTGGAAACCTGGCGCGGGGTTCACTCATCTTCGGATCCATGCTCATTGGCTTGTGGGCCATCTTTTCATGGCTGCCCACCTGGGTACAAAGTCTGCTCACGGGAGCCGACGGACAAACGCAACGCGGTCTGGCCATGATGCTGCTCGGCGCGGGCGGTCTTACCGGCGGGTTCTTTTCCGGTTGGGTAGCACGCGCGTTGGGTATTCGCAGAGCGATGATGCTTTGCTTTGGCGGATGCTTCATCTTATCGATCCTGCTCTTCAAGCTGAACACGTCGTTCTCTGCCGTGATCTATGTTGAGATTGCGTGTCTTGCTTTATTCTTTGGCATCAGTCAGGGGTTGTTGTCGGCCTATGTCCCGCAGCTTTTCCCGCCGGCCATCCGCGCAACGGCCACGGGTTTTTGCTTTAACATTGGTCGCATTGTGACGGCTATCGCTGTATTCTTCATCGGGGCGCTGGTCACTTCGCTGAATGGCTATGGCAATGCCATCCTCACCTTCTCCGTTGTATTTCTGATCGGGTTGGTGACATTGTCTCTGACAAAAGAAGAATCGACCCCGGCATCTTAAACCTTAAAATTTAAAAACTATGGCACACATAAAAGTACCTGAAGGTGTACCCGGCATCCGGAGCCTGGTGATGTTCCGGCCGGAAACGGGCAAGCCTTTATATGAACTGGCGCAGGTGCTGTTGCGCGATCCTTCGCCACTAACCCCCGCCGAACGCGAGCTCATCGCCACCCATGTGTCGTCGCGCAACGACTGCATGTTTTGTATGAGCAGCCACGCTGCCGCGGCGCGCGAACTGTTTGGCTCCGAAAGCGAAGTGGTGGATTGCGTTATCCAGAACGTGTCCACCGCGCCCGTCACCGAAAAGATGAAGGCCCTCTTGAATATCGCCGGCAAGGTGCAGATCAGCGGCAAGGCAGTCACGGCCGAGGATGTTGCCGAGGCCCGCAAACACGGCGCCACCGATCGCGACATCCACGACACCGTGCTCATAGCCGCCGCCTTCTGCATGTTCAACCGCTACGTGGATGGCCTCGCCAGCGAGACGCCCATGAACTTTGAAGACTATGTTCCCATGGGCAAGCGCATGGCCACCATGGGTTATGTTTTACCTCATCCGCAACCTGCAAACTAATGCCACACATCGAACTGGATGCACAACTGCCCGGCATACGCGGCCCTATGGCCTTCCGACCGGAAACCGCCCGGCCGCTCAACGAACTGGCCGAAGTATTGCTGCGCAGCGAAAACTCTTTGTCACGTGGCGACCGCGAGCTGATCGCCACCTACGTGTCTTCCCTGAACGACTGCTTCTTTTGCCAGAATGCCCACGGTGGCATCGCGCAACATTACCTGCAGTGCGACATGGCCTTTATCGACAACGTCAAAAAAGACTATGAAGCCATGCCGCTCTCCGAAAAATTGAAAGCCCTGCTGGCCATTGCCGCCAGCGTTCAAAAAGGAGGGAAGAACGTGACGCCCCAACAAGTGGAAAAGGCCCGCAGCATGGGTGCCACGGATCGCGAAATACACGACACTGTGTTGATCGCCGCCGCCTTTTGCATGTTCAACCGGTATGTCGATGGATTGGATACCTGGGCACCACAGGATCGCGAGATCTATGTGAAGCGCGGCCCGCAACGCGCTGCTGATGGTTATGTGAATTTCGATCTGTATAAATAGTCTTATTTCCGCCTATGGGTTAGAGCGTGAAGTAGCCGCATTGGCCCGGTGACAAAGGGGAAACGCAAACCTTCTCGGCGTCTCCCCTGAGTCCCGGTGCCGTGCGGTTAATTTATTTTTCCTACTTTCACCAAAATTGTCGTAGGAAAAATGCCCTTCACACCCGCGCATCCGGCCCTTGTCCTTCCCCTCATTCGCTGGCGCTATGCATCGGCCACGGCCCTCATCATCGGCAGCATGGCACCCGACTTTGAATATTTTTTCAAAATGAGCGTCAATGGCGCGCATGGCCACACCCTGTGGGGGGCTTTGTATTTTGACCTGCCGGTCACATTCCTGCTGGCCTGGCTGTTTCATACCGTGGTAAAACGCAATGCCATTCACAACCTGCCGGGGTTTCTGCAACGCAAGTTTCAGGATACACTGACGCTTGATTTTATGACTTATTTTAAAGCGCACGCCGTCATCTTTATTGCGTCGGCGCTTGTCGGAACGGCCTCCCATCTTCTTTGGGACAACTTCACCCATAACGACGGATATTTCGCGGGCATCATACCGGCCTACCGAACGGTGCATGTTCCCTATGACGGCGTGAAGTATCCACTTTTCTATGCCCTGCAAAACATCAGCAGCGGGGTGGGGCTGACCATTGTGCTGGTGTATTTGCTGGTGAAAAAGCCGACAGACAACGCTGCCACGATTCTGTACCATCCGAAGATCGACTATTGGGCGCTGCTGGTCTTGATTACATTGGCCGTGGTAGGCTTGCGGTTTTGGATCAAACCGTCCGACTATCACCTGGGCAATGCCGTGGTGAGCACCGTTTCCGGCTTGCTGGTGGCGCTGGTGTTGTGCGGATGGATTAACTTTAACAACAGGGCATCATCCTAAACCAACGAAACCGGTGGCGAAACGGAAATCACAATGGGCGCAAGTAGGCAAACGCGAGGTGGAACTTTCTAACCTGGAGAAAGTCCTTTTTCCCGAAGACCACATCGTGAAAGCCGAGGTGATCGAATACTATCTCAAGATCGCGCCCACGTTGCTCAACTACGCCAACGGCCGTGCGCTCACCCTCATCCGCTATCCTGATGGCATCACCGGCGAAAGCTTCTACCAAAAGAACCGTCCCGAGTGGGCGCCGCAGTGGATCGAGTTTGTCACGCTGGGAAAAGAAAAGAAAGACTACATCATTGCCACCGAGCCGGCCTTGCTGGTGTGGCTGGCCAACCTGGCGTCGCTGGAGCTTCACCAATTGCACAGCCGCAAACCCAGCTACGATCTGCCCGACTACATGGTGTTCGACCTCGATCCGCCGGAAGGCTATTCCTTTCCAAATGTAATACCCATTGCGCTTTCGCTGAGAACGGTGCTGGAGAGCTATGGCTACACGCCGTTTGTGAAAACCACGGGAGGGAAGGGGCTGCACATTTGTTGTCCCATCGAAGCCACGCACGATTTTCATACGGTGTTTGAAGCCGCCCAAGACATCGCCAAACCCTTCGTGGAGAAGTATCCCAACGACGTCACCCTCCAGATCAAGAAAGATGCCCGGAAAGGACGCGTGCTTGTCGATATTTTCCGGATCCGCTCTGGCCAAAGCATCGTGTCGGCCTATAGTCTCCGGGGGCGCAACGGGGCACCCGTATCCATGCCGTTGACTTGGGATGAGCTGGAGCATGTGAAAAGCCCCCTGGAATTCAACATCCACACGGCCGTGGAAAAAGTGGTGCGCGATGGCGACGCCTGGCAAGGCTTCGACGCTTACGCCGTGCCCATCCATACCCACCGCCCCAAACCAACGGCCAAAAAGAAAAACATCAACCCCGCCGGAACGAAACACAAATCGCCGGAGCAACTGGAGGCCTACACAAAAAAGCGCGACTTCACCAAAACCCCCGAACCCGCCGGTGCCACACCCGATGCCGTGGGGAGCAAATTCGTGGTGCACCGCCACCACGCGTCGCGATTGCACTACGACTTGCGGCTGGAGAAAGACGGCGTACTAAAATCATGGGCCGTTCCAAAAGGATTGCCCCCATACCCCGGGGTGAAACGCCTGGCCGTGCAAACCGAAGACCACCCCCTGGAATACCTCACCTTCGACGGCGCCATCCCGAAAGGCCAATACGGCGCGGGCGACATGTGGATCTATGCATTGGGCAAATACCAGGTCACCAAAGACAAAAAAGATGGCTTCTATTTCCGGCTCAACAGCAAGGAAGTGAACGGCGAATACCGCATCCACAAGATGAAGGAAAAAGAGTGGCTCCTCGAACGCGTGGACCAACCCCAGGTAGACTACCTCCACCAGGACATCGAACCCATGCTCGCCGACCAGGACGCTGTCGTGCCCAAAGGGGAGGGCTATCTTTACGAGATCAAGTGGGATGGCATCCGCGCCCTCATCACGCTCGAAGACGGCCACATAAAAATCAAAACGCGCAACCAGCGCGACGTCACCGCCCAATTTCCCGAACTCCAGATCGGCGAGAAAGCCTTCCGCGCCACCAATGCCCTGTTCGACGCCGAGATCGTGTGCCTGGACCCGGCCGGCAAACCCATCTTCAAGCGCGTCATCAACCGCCTCATGAGCACCGGCGAAACCAACATCCAAAAGCTCACCAAGTCCAACCCTGCCTTCTGCTATATCTTCGACTGTCTCTACCTCGACGGCCGCGCATTGGTAAACGAACCCCTCATCCGCCGCAAAGAATGGCTGGCCGACACCATCCGTCCCGAAACGCCCTACCGCGTCAGCGAACACGTCGACGACGGTCCCTCACTCCTCGAAGCCGCCCGCGAACACAACCTGGAAGGCATCATGGCCAAACGCGCCGACAGCAAATACATGCCCGGCCGCCGCACCGACCTCTGGCTGAAAGTAAAGATCCGCGAGTCCGCCGAGGCCGTCATCATCGGCTTCACCCCCGGCAAAGGCAACCGCGGCGCAACCTTTGGCGCCCTCCACATCGCCGAGCGCGTAGGCAAGGAGTTGCACTACCGCGGCAAAGTCGGCACCGGCTTTGATGATGCGACGATGAAAGAGATTTCAGAGGTGCTTAAAAAAGTAGAAACTACTCCGAAGCCAGACGTCATCGGCAAATTGCTGGATGAAAAAATATCTACGTGGCTGGAGCCTGTTACGGTGGCGGAAATAAGTTATTCTAAACTTACGCCTGACAATATGTTTCGTGAGCCGGTTTTCATTAGGTTGCGACCAGACCTGTAGTTCCTCAAAACTAGATCAAGGCAGGTATTGCAAGACGACAGCGACACAACGATTCCTCCCCCTCGTGACTGTCCGGAATCAAGCATGAAACTTATAAAAAACATGCTGGTGCCCGATCGAACCATTCTCATACAGGTCGATGATGGTGTAGGCCGGAGGAAATTCATCGAATACGACCGAATCGCGATGGTCACCCCACCAATTTCCGCTCACGGCCCCGCCGCAGAGATAGCGGATGCCTAAGAATTCCACATGGTCGATTTGATGCGTATGACCACTTAGGCAGAGTTTTATATTCGGGTGTTTGTAGAACAGGTTCTTCAACTGCAAGGCATCACGGTGCTGCCGGGAGGCCGGGTAGTGGATGTCTTCCAACTTGTCGTCTTTCAGAGCCCGCATCAGAGGAATGACCGAAAGAATAGAGACGTGGCTGAAGATACATATGGGAGTGGCAGCAGGTATGCGTTGAAGCTCCCTCTCCAACCAGGCAAACTGTTCATCATCGAAAGAATACTCATCTTTATTGATACTGTCGAGCGCAATAAAATACCAACCCTTCATCGCGGTAGAATAATATCGGGCGGGAAGGTCCAACACCTCGAGCACCCAATTCTTGTGATATCGCCTGTGCGTTTTATACGTTTCGTCGGTCTGTGGGTCGGGACCGTACCAAACGTCGTGGTTGCCGATGCAGCTCCGCAGGGGGATGCGGTTGTTTTCTTTTAAGGTCTTTGCTAGCAGGTTCCATTGGACTTCCGCTTCCTCATAGAGCCGGCCGTCGGATCGAAAAACGCTATCGCCGGTGTTGATGATCAGATCGGGTTTGTCTTTCATCGCGTTGATCTCTGTCAGCACTTTCTTTACGTTAACGCCGGCAGTGGCGCGGGTGTCCAAGTGCATGTCGGTGATGTGCGCAATGCGGAGGGCTCGCTTGGGTTGAGATGGTGCGGAGCTCAAACCGGGCAACGCCATGCCGGTCACCGATACGGCAGTGGCTTTCTTTACAAAGTTCCTTCTGTTCAATGGAGGCACGGTGACATTAATTCTTTTTGAAGAAAAGACATCATTTGCCTTAAAGTTAGTGAAGGCGTTTTGCCCGACAGGGTAAGAATAGTTAACGAAATATTAAGAATTGAATAGCGCTCTCGCACAAAATAAAAAAGGCCTCCCCGAAAGGCGACCGGCGTTCTTATTTTTCGATGTTTAACTTGATAGCCGTTTATGCGAAAGGCGTTCTGCTCGTTCACAAAGATCGCAGCCATTTACGGCACAATCTCATTCCTTACAAAATTCCTTCTTTATCTTTTCGGTTACGGCCTGACCGAGCGCCTCAGCCTTTTTCAAATCGTCGCAGGCCTCGGGCAGGAGTTTCAGCTTTTGCTTGGCGATGGCGCGATTGTAGTAGGCTGAAGCCGATTCGGCGTTGTAGAGGAGAACGATCGTATAGTCTTCGATGGCTTCCTTGAAGCGGCTCTGTTTAATGAGCACGTTGCCGCGATTGAGCCAGGCTTTGTCAAATTTCTCGTCTAGTTCGATAGCCTGCGTGTAATCACTGAAAGCGCCCTTCAAATCGTTGAGCCGTTCCTTCACGATACCACGGTTGGTCCAGATGCGGGGATCTTTGTCGTTTATGGTGAGCGCTTTGTCATAGTCGTCCAGGGCGCCTTTGTAGTAGCCGCCTTCCAGTCGTTGGTTGGCGCGTTCCAGGTAGGGGTAGAGCATGCTGGAGTCGCTTTCGATGGCGGCTTCGAGTTGGTCGCGCGAGGCATCTTTCTTGCCTTCATTTCGCTTCAGGATGGCGATGTTGTGCAACGCGATGGCGTGTTGGGGGTTGATCTTCAGGGCTTTTTGATAGTCCGCGATCGCGGTGGAATCTTTTAGTCCCTCCTTGGCAATGCCGCGGTTCACATAGTAGTCGGCATCCTTGCTTTGGAGTTGGATGGCGGAGTCGATCCAGTGGATGGCGGTCTTGTAGTTTTTTAGTTTGGTTTCGGTCATGCCGAGGTAGTTGTAGAGCGGGGCTTGCATGGGACCTTGCATGGTCATGACCTGGTTCTTGCCGGCGACGGATGCCGAGGTGTTGAAGTATACGGTGGTGGTTTCGCCGGGGTGGAGGGTGAGCAGTTTGGTGAAGTCGTCTTTGGCTTGGGCGTATAATCCCAGGCGGAACAGCACCTGGGCGCGGCTGTAGAGGGCGTCGGCACGGTCCGGGTAGTGTTCCAGGTAGATGCTGTAGTCGGTGTTGGCGCCGGCCAGGTCGTTCAATTGTTCACGGGTGGCGGCGCGCAGCAGGTAGGCGTCCATATTGCCGGGGGTTTCCTGCAGCGTTTTGTCGAAGAGCGGCAGGGCCTCGGCATACTTTCCGGCGTCGTATGCGGCGATCGCCTGCTCAAAACGTTGACGCGTCGTTGATTTCTTTTCCTGGGCCCAGGAATACGTTGATAAGAATAGAAAAGTTAGGGTCAGGATCGCTCTCATGACGGGAAATTTAACGAAATATTCTGCGGCAAAGTGTAAACTCTTTTTTGGAAATCATGTTTAACTACGTGTATGGCAGCCGCAAAAAAATCAACCCAAAAATCCGGAACTGCAGCAGCTTCCGGAGCAACAGTTACATCGGAAAACAAGGGTAACACCCAAACCGGGGCACGCATCCGAACCGCGTATGTGGAATATGTATTGACCCACGGCCAACGCCCTGCAACGGTCTACAAATTTTGCCTCGACCTCGGCATCAAAGAAGACGCCTTCTATGCCCACTTCGGCTCATTCGACGGCCTCGAAAAACAGATCTGGAAAGGCTTTATCGACAAAACCACCGCCCGCCTCACGGCAGACCAGGCCTTTGCCGAATTCAGCACCCGCGAAAAGATCCTGGCTTTCTATTACACGCTGCTGGAAGAGTTGAAGAACAACCGCAGCTACGTGCTCTATCAATTGGAACATTCCCGAAAACTGGAACTCATACCGGACTATATCAAAGGCTTTAAGACCGCGTTCGAAACCTTCTTCGAAACCCTCCTCAACGAAGGCAAAGGCAACGGCGAAATTGCCACCCGGCCCTTGCTGGACAAGCGCTACCCGCAACTTTTCTGGATGCACCTGGGCTTCATCCTCCTCTTCTGGAAAGAAGACGACAGCCCCGGCTTTGAAAAGACGGACGCCGCCGTGGAGAAATCGGTTAACCTGGCATTCGATCTCATTGGCAAGGGCGCAGTAGACTCGGCCATGGATTTTGCCAAGTTCCTATACCAGAACAAGAAGTGACCTTACCCCTGATAACGTGAAAGAATTCGATCGCATACCCGTCACCAAAGTGCAACGGGCCTCAAAGTTCCTGTCTGCCGGGGCCAAGATCGGCACAAACTATCTCAAGCATTACGGCAAACAACTCGTTACCGGCGAAACCGATCGCGACCAACTGCACGCCGACAACGCCAAAGACATCTACAACTCCCTCAGCGAACTGAAAGGCGGCGCCCTGAAAGTGGCCCAAATGCTGAGCATGGACCGAAACCTGCTGCCCACCGCCTACCAACAGAAGTTTGCCATGGCCCAGTACAGCGCACCGCCGCTGTCGTATCCCCTGGTCGTAAAAACATTTCAAAAATACTTCGACAAATCGCCCGACAAGATCTTCGACACCTTCACCACCAAAGCGGTCAATGCCGCCTCCATGGGGCAGGTGCACCAGGCCACGTTGAAGGGCAAGAAACTCGCCGTCAAGATCCAATATCCCGGCGTCGGCGACAGCGTGAAGTCGGACCTGGCCATGGTGAAACCCATCGCGCTCACCATGTTCAAATTGAATCCGGTAGAATACAACGAGTTTATCCAGGAAGTGGAATCCCGGATGCTGGAAGAGACCGATTACACCCTCGAGTTAAAGCGGTCTATGGAGCTGTCGGAGAAGAGTAAAGGGATCAAAAACATCCTTTTCCCAACGTATTATCCTGAATATTCGTCGCCACGGGTCCTTACCATGGACTGGCTAGAGGGCAAACCGCTGGGCCAGGCCCTCAAGGAGGAGATTCCCCTGGAAGCCCGCAACACACTGGGGCAAGCCATGTGGGATTTCTATCATTTTCAGATGCATACCCTCCGTGCCGTCCACGCTGATCCGCACCCGGGCAACTTCATCATCACCCCGGACTACAAACTCGGCATCATCGACTTCGGCTGCGTGAAAGAGATCCCCGTGGATTTCTATAACACCTACTTCCAACTCCTCGAAGGCAACGTTCTATCGGACGCCGCTGTCCAGAAAAAGGTATTCAGCGACCTGCGCTTCGTTTATCCCGAAGACACAGCCAAGGAGAAAGAATTCTTCACGGGCATTTTTGTAAAGCTGGTGGAACTGCTCAGCCGCCCGTTCCGCTCGGAACAATTCGACTTTGCCGACAACGCTTATTTTGATGAACTGTTTTCTTTTGGAGAGCAGCTCTCCACGATGAAGGAACTGCGTGATTCAAAACGGGCGAGGGGCGTGAGCGATGCCGTGTATATCAACCGCACCTATTTTGGATTGTATAGGAGAGGCAGCCTCTTCGAGATCAACGTGGGCAACAGAG
>CBIHQM010000185.1:0-12273 GCA_966211885.1 uncultured Chryseolinea sp. | reverse complement strand
AAAAATCTCTCGTCCTCTTTCTTTTCGTCACGGTGATCAGCACCGGCTTTGCCCAAGATCCCTGGGTCAACCTCGGTTCCAAAAAAGTAAACTTTGGGATCGACCGCGATGTGATCCACGTTAGCTATCGCGACAATGCGCTCACCGCGATAAAAATCCTGGTGAACCATGGCGCGCTGAACATGCACAAGTGCACCGTTTATTTTGAGAACGGCGGTCAGCAGGAAGTGGAACTTCGTCACAACTTTGCGAAAGATTCCAACAGCCGCGTGATCGACCTGAAAGGCAACAAACGCAACATCGAACGGATCGAATTCTGGTATGACACCAAAGATGCCGCAAACCGCAAAGCGGAAGTGGAGGTTTGGGGTAGAAAGTAATCCAAAGCACATCCCTATTCGCTCCCCTGGCAGGCCTTCCGGCCAGGGGAGCGAACTGTTTTATACCATCTGGGGTCATACCTTACATCGCCTTTCTTTTCTCCGCAAAGGTGCCTATCATGCCATTCATATTTTTTCAGCATGCGGTATTGTATTGTGTTGGGTGTTGCCCTTTTGATCTTGTTGGCCTGCCGGCCCAAGCCCAAGCAGACCTTTGATGTCATTATCCGGCACGGTACCGTCTATGATGGCTCCGGCGCCGAACCTTTCATCGCCGATGTTGCCTTGCAAGCCGACACCATTGCCGCCATCGGCGATCTCGGTGATGCGGCCGGCAAAAAAGAAATCGATGCGACCGGCCTCGCGGTGGCACCTGGATTTATCAACATGCTGAGCTGGGCCGACCGCAGCCTGCTGATGGATGGCCGCTCGATGAGCGACATCAAGCAGGGTGTTACACTCGAAGTGTTTGGCGAAGGATGGTCGCCCGGTCCCGTGAAGCGAAAAGCCACCAGCAAACCCGTCGATAGTTTGTGGACCACCCTGGGGGGATATTTTGATTATGTTTTGAAAAAAGGGGTTAGCCCCAACGTCGCCTCTTTTGTGGGGGCAACGTCCATCCGAATCCATGAATTGGGTCACGATAACCGGCCGCCCACGGCAGAGGAATTGAAGCGCATGAAGGCCCTCGTGCAACAAGCGATGGACGACGGCGCCATGGGCTTGGGATCGTCACTGATCTATGCTCCCGCCGACTATGCCTCCACCGACGAGCTTATTGCCCTGGCGCAGGTTGCCTCACAAAACGGCGGCATGTACATCACGCATATGCGCAGCGAAAGCGACAACATCCTTTCGGCCATGAACGAAACCTTCCGCATTTCGAAAGAGGCGCACATTGCAGCGGAGATCTATCACCTGAAGATCAACCATGAACGAAACTGGGGCAAAGTCGAAACCGTCATCGCCAAGCTGGACAGTGCCCGGAAGGCAGGTTTGAAAATTACCGCCAACATGTACACCTACACCGCCAGCGCTACCGGTCTCACGGCGCGCCTGCCCACGTGGGTGCAGGAAGGCGGCGCGAGTGCCATGCGCAAGCGGCTAAAGAATCCGGTAACGCGCAAGAAGGTGTTGGAGGAAATGCGACTGGGAATCCCCACAAAAAATTCCGATCCAAAGGACGTGATGATGCTGGGCTTCCGCCTGGATTCGCTCAACAAACTTTATCGCGGCAAGCGGCTTGACGAAGTGGCCCGCCTCCACGGCAAGGACGCCGACGAAACGGTGCTCGACCTGGTGGTGCGCGACAAGTCCACGATCGCTGCCGTCTATTTCCTCATCTCCGAAGCCAATGTGAAACGCATGCTGACGCTGCCGTATGTGAGCTTCGGCTCCGACGCCGCGTCGATGTCGGAAGCCAAGATCTTTGCCGATTGGGGGACGCATCCCCGGGCCTATGGGACGTTTGCGCGGTTCCTGGGAAAATATGTTCGCGACGAAAAAGTGGTTTCCCTACCGGAAGCCATTCGCCGCCTCACGGCCCTGCCGGCCAGCAACCTGAAGCTCAAAAAAAGGGGCAGCCTGAAGGTAGGCTACTATGCCGACCTGGCCCTTTTTGACGCGCGCACCATTGCCGACCACGCCACCTTCGATTCGCCCAAGGAATATGCCACGGGCATGCAACACGTTTTTGTGAACGGCGTGCAGGTACTCCACCAGGGCGAACACACCGGCGCCTTGCCCGGCCGTGTTGTGCGGGGCCCCGGATGGAAAAGCAAGCGCGGCTAAGGAAGTTGAACAGACGTTAATTTAGGATGGGCTACTTCCGTTGGGAGGTGAATAGACTTATCTTTAGTGATCATATTTTTTACTTAACCGAAACTATCCATCATCATGGATAAATATCTACTACTCTTCGCGATCTTCATGCTGAGCCTGGTGGCCCATGCCCAGGACCAAAAGACGCTGGTGGCTACCGGCGACAAATACTATGGCAAGAAGGATTATAAAAATGCGTTGGCCGCCTACCTGGCCGCGCAGGATCTCAACCCCGATGATGCCGCTGTCAATTTCAAGATCGGCCTCACCTACCTGTATTCAGAGACCAAGTCGAAAGCGGCCTCCTATATCAGCAAGGCCTATCGCCTGAACCCGGCCGTGAACCCTGACATCGACTATCACCTTGGCATTGCCTTTCAGAACACCAACGAATTCCAGAAGGCTATCGAGCATTTCGAAAATTTCAAAAAGAAGAAGGCCAACTTGTCGAGCATCGTGGACGAGAAGATCGCCGAGTGTCACATCGCCGACTCTCTTTCGCAAAATGAGTTGAACGTGATCATCGAAAACCTCGGTCCCGTGAACACGCCTTACAGCGATTACTCCCCTATCATCTCTGCAGATGGCAACACGCTTATCTTCACCTCGAACCGCACCGACGATCCCGCTAAAGTAAAGGCCAATCAAAATTTCGAAGACATTTATTTCACCACCAAGCAAGGCAATACCTGGGCCGCGCCTAAGCCGATAAGTCCCAACATCAACATCAAATACAACGACGCGGCGGCATCGCTTTCACCGGACGGCAAGACTTTATTCTTGTATTATGAAGAAGGGGAAGGCGACATCTACACCTCCACGCTCACGGGCGACCAATGGTCTAAACCCGAACCACTGAACAAGAACATCAACACGGCGATGTTTTGGGAAACCTGCGCCAGTGTGACGGCCGATGGAAAGAAACTTTTCTTTGCCAGCAACCGGCCGGGCGGGATCGGTGAGTTGGATCTGTATGTGAGCCAGCTCGACAGCAAGGGGGAATGGGGCAAGGCCGTGAACCTCGGTCCCGTGATCAACACCCCCGAAAACGAAGACTCACCCTACATCCACCACGACGGCGTGACGCTGTATTTTTCCTCCGACGGACATCCCCGGCTGGGCAACAGCGACATCTTTGTTACTGAGTTTGTCAACAACAAATGGAAGAAACCCGAGAACATGGGCTACCCGCTGAACTCGTGGGAATACGACGGCTTCTTCACGCTGTCGCCGGATAAGAAAAAAGGATATTTCTCCACCGCCAAGGAAGGTGGTTTGGGCGATGCGGACATTTATTCGATCACGTTCCTCGAACCCAAATACAAGGTGAAGCCCAAGCCCGAAGTGGTGGCGGCCGTGCAGAAGGCTGCGGAGGAAAAAGTAAAGACCGAGATCCCGAAGAGCGAAGAATTTATCGACGCCAGCATCCAGGCGAAGAAGGAGCAAAAGGTGGTGACGTTGTTGAAAGGAAGGGTCATTGACGAAAGCAATGCAGCCCCCCTCGGCGCGGTGATCTCGCTGGTGGACAACGCAACCAACAAGGTGATGGCAAAGATCAACGCCAACCCGTTGACGGGTGAATTCGAACTGATCATTCCCCACGGCGGAAACTACGGGGTGGCTACCGAGAAAGCAGGCTACCTGTTCAACTCCATCAACTTCGCGTTGCCGGAATTTGCCGAGTACCAGGAGATCGACACGCACATCATCATGGTGAAGGCGGAGGTCGGTTCGAAAGTGGTATTGAAAAACATTTTCTTCGACATCGGCAAGGCCGACCTGAAAACGGAGTCGGTGGCCGAAGTGGAAAATATCCGGGAACTGCTCATCACCAACCCGAACCTGAAAGTGCAGATCAACGGGCACACCGACAACAGCGGCAACGCGGCCAGCAACAAGGCCCTTTCATTGAAACGGGCATCATCGGTGGTGACCTACCTGGAGGCCCATGGCATTGCCGCCGATCGCGTGTCGGCCAAAGGATATGGTTCTGAACGCCCCATCGTTTCCAACGACGACGAGACCGGGGGTCGTGAGATCAACCGCCGTACGGAAATTGAAATCATCGAGTAGAAAAAAATGCCTGTGATTATAGCGCAACCTAATTCAAAGCGGTAACCACTTTTTTCAGGATGTCGAGCGTAACGGGCTTTTGGAAATAGGCTCTCACCTCCGGGAAGGTATCGGCGCGGCTGAGGTCCTTGGGATGGTTGGACGAACTGATGATGTAGATCTCAGGCTTCTTCACCAGCAGCGATTCTATTTTTTTTAGTTCCGCCAGAAATTCCCAACCGTCGATCTCGGGCATATAGATGTCCAGCAAGATGACATTGGGCAGGTGCTCTTGTGAGTTTTTATGATGCAGGAGGTAGTCGATCGCACCCTGGGCGCTGTTGTAGATGGTGATGATGTGGGCCAGTTCCCCCAATTCGGCGAGCCGCTTGATATAAAACGATGACATGGGGTCATCGTCAATGATCCAGAGGTTAGCGATCTTGCTCGACATAGCGGGAAGCGGGTTTATTCATAAGTCGTTTATACATAACTCAATACGACCACATAAATACAAATGATTTCGGCACGGTAACTTGTTGTCGCTATAAAGTTGACACGCGTGTATGAAAATCGTTGGTTTAGGATGGCCGGCCGCCGGCCCTTCGCGGGCAAACGGCCGGTCTCCTGTCAGCCCTAGAATGTTTTACGCAATGTCACGCCATAGTTTCTTGGATCGCCCAGGTGGGTGGCGCCAAAATCGTAGGCATAGGCAATGTATTTTTGATCACCCAGGTTTCTTCCCCAGAACATGAGGTCGAACGAGTGGTAGGATGCGCCAGCACGGGCATTCAGCACACTGTATGACGATTGCGACACGGTGTTGCCCAGGTCAAAGTATTGTTTGCCCAGCGCCATCCATTCGCCCCGCACCAGGAGCTTCACCTCTCCGACGGCCAAGCCGTATTGAACAGCGGCCATCGACGTATAGGCCGGTGTGAAAATCTGTTTATTGCCTGTCCAGTCCACTTCGTTGCCATTGGAGGCTACCTTCAGGTTGGTGTATTTCGCCTGGCTGATGCCCAGGTTGTATTCGATTTGCAGGCCTTTCACCGGCATGGTGGCCAGGTGAAGGTCAACACCCTTGCTGGTGAGCGTGCCGGCATTCTTGGTTATGGTGATGGCTTCGGGCAACAC
Organism: uncultured Chryseolinea sp.; assembly: GCA_966211885.1. Classification (GTDB taxonomy): domain Bacteria; phylum Bacteroidota; class Bacteroidia; order Cytophagales; family Cyclobacteriaceae; genus Chryseolinea. The sequence goes on along the minus strand of CBIHQM010000185.1, from coordinate 6,883 downwards.
GAGCGTGGGCACCTGTGCATCGGTGACATGAATGTAGAACAACGAAAGATTGACTTGTAAGCGATTGTCGAAAAATACATTCTTCGATCCGACCTCCACGTTGTCGCTGTACTCAGGTTTGTAGGAATACAAGGGCGGCTGCGAAGGATCTGCCCCCAATTGCGTGAGACCGCCCGCGCGGTAGCCACGGCTGTAGGTAGCATACAAAGTATTGAACTCCGACGCATGGTAAGCAACGCTTGCCTTGGGCGAAACGGCGTGGAAGTTAGCCGTGGCGGTGGTGTCGGGTTGCGTCACAAATATCGGGTTGGGATCCGGATCGTGCTGGTATTCGCCTTTCACACTTTGCTTTTTATGCTCGTAGTCGTAGCGAATGCCCAAGGTCACATCGAATTTGTCGAGGAAGGTATACGTGCCTTGTCCGTAGAAAGCGATGCCACTGCCTGTACCGGTGCTGGTGTTGATGGTCGAGAAGTTCGTATCCGGCACTCCCATCAAGCCTGCATCCGCTCCAAAACGGGTGGCTTGCTTCACGGGGCTGTTCTGATGGAACATATAGGTTCCCGCGGTCCACTTAAAGTTGGAAGCTGTGGCCGGCGACGAGAATTTAAACTCCTGCGTCCATACCTTCACGTTGTTCCATTTGCTGCCGTAGTTGTTGATGATGGTGACGCCGTCGATGGGCGAAAAGTCGCCGTCGATGGGGTCTTTGTAGTAGCGGTAGTTGGTTTGATACGAGGTCTGCGAGGTAAAGTTCAAGCCACGGCCCGCATAGCTTGCCACGAGCGAACTATTGAAGATGTTATCCACCAATTGAGTGACGGCATTCTGGTTGACGCGGAACGGGTTGGCGAAGGCTTCGTCTTTGCTGGAGGCCAGGGGGAACGTGCCGTTGTTACGGTTCGCGTTGTGTTTCACATTCAAAGTGAGCGCCCAGGCGCGGGATGCATTGTAGCGCAGGTAATAATTTCCGGTGAGGCTGTGTTTCTTATCGAAATCATTCTGATAAAAATCATTCTTATAGAAGCCATTCATGCGATCATAAACGCCGGTGGCCCCGAGGTAAAGTTTGTTCTTCACCAGCGGCGTGCGGAAGCCCACCGCATAGCGCTGTTGCCCGTAGTTACCGATGTTGATCTCGCCAAAACCGCTGGTGACGTTCGTCGGTTTTTTCGTGATGATGTTGATGACACCGCCCATAGCATTGCGACCGTAGAGTGTACTCTGCGGTCCGCTCAATACTTCAATGCGTTCTACGTCGAACAACTGCGCGATGTAGGTGTCCAGCCCAAACTGGTTCACCCCATCGATATACGTGGCCACGGCGGGGTCGTAGGATGTGGAGGTGATGCCGCGGATGGAGGTCACGTTACGGCCGTCGCCGGGGTTGGCGGAGTACAGGTTGGGGACGATGGCGGTGATGTCCTTGCTGTTCCACAACCGGTATTGTTCTACCTGGCGTGAGGAGATAGCGTTGACCGTGAAGGGTACTTTCTGAAGGTTCTCTTCTTTTTTATCGGCGGTCACCACAACGGCATCCAATTCAGTAGCCGATTCCTGGAGGGCAATGGTCAGCGATCCGTTGCTGCCCTCGCCCACCGTGATGGTGCGCTCCTGGGTGGCATAGCCAATGGCGGAAACCTGGATCTTATAGGTGCCGGCGGGTAGATTACCCAAGGCGAAGGCCCCCTCGGCATCGGTGGAAGCGCCCACGTTTGTGTTGAGGACATACACGGTTACGCCCGGAATGGGTTGGTCATTTGCGCCGGTCACTTTGCCCGACAAGGCTGTATTCTGACCCCAGGCAGCCACGCATGTCATCAAAGGGATCAGTAAAAAAATAATTCTGGTCATGAAGAGTTGAGTTAGAAATCTGAAAAAGCTTTGCGGAAATCCGCCCATGAGGGCCTCATCGCCGGCAAACAGGGGCGAAATTTATTGAAGATTTTCGACTTTTCAGGAAATACGCGTGAAAACACGGAAGGCAAATGCCTGTTAGGGGAAGCATCAAAGTGCGCTTTCGGGGGGTACGCTGAAGGAGAACACAGAGCCTTTCCCCTCTTCACTCTCCACCCAGATCTGGCCGCCATTCTTCTCCACGAATTCCCGGCAAAGGATCAGCCCCAGGCCGGTCCCCTTTTCATCGGCGGTTCCTTTGGTGGAGTGCTTGGCCTCGATGCGGAAAAGTTTTTTCATCACTTCGGAGCTCATGCCCACGCCGTTGTCGGCGATGGCAATGACCACTCTCCCGTTTTGCCGCTGCAGGCGTGTGGTGATCTGCCCGCCTTCGCCCGTGAACTTGATGGCGTTGGAAATGAGGTTGCGCACCACCGTGTTGATGGAGTTCTTATGCGCCCGCACCATCCAGGCCCCCTCGCCGGCGTTGTTCAAGGTGATCTTTTTCTGTTGCGCCTGGGCCTTCAACAGCGCGCGGTTCTCTTCTACCACCGCGTTCAGGTCGAACACTTCGGGTTTGAATTCAATGTTGCCGGTTTGCGACCGCGACCATTCCAATAGATTTTCCAACAAGGCAAACAAGTTCTTCACCGACTTGTCGAGGTCCTTCGCCAGCATTTGTATTTCTTCTTTGCTGAGGCTGTCGGTGTGATGCAACAGGAGACCGGAGAACGATGTGAGCGAGTTCAAAGGTCCCTTCAGATCGTGACTGATGATGGAGAAGAATTTATCTTTTGTGGCGTTGAGTTCCTGCAGTTTGAGATTTTGTTCGTTCACCGTGGCATGAGCGGCTTCCAGTATTTTGTTGGACCGTCGCTTCACCAGGTACAGGTACAGCACGAGTGCCGCCACCACCACCGTTAGCCCGACCAGCAGGAACAAAAAATTCTGTAGTTTCTTTTGGGTCCGTAACTCCTTTTCGCGCTGGAGGCGAAGCGTTTGCAAATGACCGATCTGCGATTCCTTTTTCTCGATCTCGTAGCGGTTCTGGGTTTCCAACAACTGATGCTCGTTCTTGTCGTTGTTCATAAACTCCTGTAGCAATTGCTGCTGGTCTTTGAACTCCCAGGCCTTCTTGTAGTCGCCGAGCTCTTTGAAGGACGCGCTTAGGTATTCGTAGCTTTTCAAGGTTTGGGATTGATCCTGCACCTCGCGGGCCGCGTCCAATGCCAGTTGCAAGTTGGCCACGGCACGCGGATAATTCTTTTGTTGATAATACAATGCGCCGATGTTGTTATACGAATCGGCGATGCCTTTTCTATCCTTCAATGCCTGACGCACCTCCAGCGAAGCCACGTGGTTGGCCAGGGCTTTGTCGTTGTTCTTCATGAGGCGATAGAGCTCTCCAATGTCGTTCAGCGAAAGTCCTTCAGCGGCCTTGTCGCGGACGGAGCGACTGAGGGTCAGTGCTTTTTTGTGTGTGGCCAGTGCCTCGTCATATTTTCCTTCTTGTGTTTGCAGGTGAGCAATGTTGAAGAGTGCCGCGGCTTCGGTGTGCGGGTCATTGATCTCGTCTTTGAACGCCAACACTTCTTCGTAGTTGCGCAGGGCTGCATCGCGTTCGCCCTGCACGGCGCGGACTTGTCCCAGTTGATTCAGGATCGTCACGTGCAGGAGCGGGTTGCGCAGGGAACGATTGATCACCAGCGCGTTCTCCAGCGACTCCTCGCTTTTGTTGTAGTCGCCAATGTCGCTGAGCACGCGGGCAATGGCCATGTAGGTAAAAACTTGTTTGCTGTTCAGTGCGAGGGAGTCTTCAATGGCCAGGGCGCGAATGAAGTAGTCCATGGCCTGCTCGCGGTTCTCGGTGCCGGTGAGGTGGAGCATGCCGATCTCCTTCAGCACAGCGGCCTCGGCTACTTTGTCATTTTTTGACACAGCGTCTTTCAGCGCCGCTTGCTGTTTGATGAGCGCTTTGTCTACCGGGGCTTTCTTCCCTTGAAAAAAGCTTTCATACCACACGAGATCAGGATCTTTCACCGGCTGCGCCCGCAGGGACACCGAGATCAGTAGCATATATACGCCCAGAAAAAATTTGAGGCCTTGGTACACGTATAAAGTTTTGTCAAAAGTGAGAAAAAAACGAGATGTTATTCGCGTGAAGTTGGCCTTAATCTTACATCGTGGCTGCTACCGGCACGGCCATACCGCGAAGGCGGCGTCAAAAAAAAAATGCTTTCGCTCCCGTGAACCCGAGGCGCGAAAGCATTTCAAGGTCATCGACGTTATTCTTCTCTGTAGGCGTTGATGGTTTCGATGGTGCCGTCGGGACGGTATTGGAGGCGCGTCACTTTAACGCTCCGCAGATGTGTTTTTCCTTTCGACAAAATGCTGTCGTGGAAGAACAGATACCACTGGCCTTTGTATTCCACGATGGAGTGGTGGTTCGTCCAGCCGATGACCGGTTTGAGGATCACGCCCTGGTAGGTGAACGGTCCATAGGGACTATCGCCAATGCCATAGGCGATGAAGTGGGTGTCGCCGGTGGAATAGGAGAAGTAGTATTTGCCGTTGTACTTGTGCATCCACGAGGCTTCAAAGAAGCGACGGTCGTGGTCTTTGGCCGGGAGTGGCTTGCCATCTTTGTCGATGATCTTGATCTCTTTTACGGGCTCATCGAATTTGAGCATGTCCTTGCTCAGACGTGCCATGCGTGGGCCGATGGCCGGCACATCGCCTTCCGGCTCTTTGCCCAGCGTGTCGTATTTGCCCGTGACCCAACGCTGCAGCTGTCCACCCCAGATCCCACCGAAGTACATGTAGGACTTGCCATCGGTATCCTGAAAGACCGCCGGGTCGATGCTATAGCTTCCCGCGATCGGTTTAGGTTGGGCTGTGAACGGACCTGCCGGCGATTTGCTGGTGGCCACGCCGATGTGGAACACGTCTTCTTTGTCCTTCACCGGAAAATACAAATAATAGGTGCCCTTGCTGAAGGCGGCATCCGGTGCCCACAATTGGCGGCCGGCCCAGGGAATGTTCTTGATGTCCAGCGCTACACCGTGATCGGTCACCGGACCGCCCACGCTGTCCATGGACAGGATGTGGTAGTCGCGCATGTCGAAGTGGTCGCCGTTGTCGTTCTCGGGGATGCCGGCTTCGATGTCGTGTGAGGGGTAGATGTAGATCTTGTTGTCGAACACGTGCGCGGAGGGATCGGCTGTGTAGATGTCGGTAACCAAAGGTTCGGCGATGGATTTTGGGAAGTGTTCGGTGGAGTCCTTCTTCGGGGTGGTTTCGGTCTCTATTTTTGTTTCGGTTTTCTTTTGACAGGCTCCTGTTGCGAGCGCCACGATGGCCGCAAGAAGCAGGAGGGGTTTGCGATGGGTGTTGGAGATCATGTTTGGGTTTGGGTTAATGTTCGAATCTACACCCAGAGAGGGCACTAAGTCAAGGTATATCGAGGGAGGATAGTTATTACGATCAATAATGAAACCGTGCTTGAAGAATGTACAACGTTTGGGATGTTTTTTTTGATTTTGGATCGATTGTCGTTTCTATTCTATAAACCAACCGATGTTCACCTGTGATCCTGCGAGACCAGTACCCCGATAGATTTCCTTTAAGAGCTTCTGGCTTTCCTATTCCCTTGAAGGGATCTCGCGAAATATCCCTTATCAATTCGTTTATTCTGGTCACTACTTTAATGTCGTGTTCTTGCCAAAACGAATAATCCTCCCACGCCCGAGGTGTAAACTTAAAGTCCATTTACTTCTTTTTCTTTGATGACCGGACTTCGGCGGTCGTTGTTCCTTTTCTTTTCGCCCTGCCTTTCTTTGCACCCGCTTCTTTTGATTTTAGTGTGTGCGTCACATAATTTCCTGCTTTGTCATGGGCTATACTTTCCATCAATCGCGCCGTGTTAGCGGCCGTTGAAAGCAAGTGATTCGTTTCCTCCATCGCGTTATAGCGTTCCAAGGTTAGAACAACAAAATCTCTATTCTTTGGGCCAGAAAGAATTAAAATATCTTGATCGTCTTCAATTTCCTGCAGTCGCTCCTTCATTTTTGAGCGAAACTCAGTAACAGTTGATGTCTTCATTCGTGCCGTTCATTTCTTCAATACATAAAAATAACAAAAATGTACACAAATACGTACATTTTTATAAAAATATCCTGTTGAATGATGAGAAAGGCATTACTGAATATCCTCTTTTTGAGCGAATCTTGAATCCTTGAATTTTCTAATCGCGTTGAAAGAGACTTAGAAAAGGATACTGCAAATAAAGTATCACCAACGAAAGCAACAGGAACGGCAACTCGATGGCCACGCCTTTTAAGTCCCGGTCATTTAAATGAAAGGCAATGATCAGCAGTATACCCGCCGCCGTAATATAATTCCCCCAAACAAATGTCTTAGGGTGAAGCAACATCACACCACCGGCGATGGTGGCGATCCCCATGAGCATGAGCCCGGTCTTGCCAAAATTCCATTTGCTGAACATCGCGACCATTTCCGGTTTTCCCGACAACATGGCCCATCCTTGTTTGACGCCCATGTACAGGGCGAAGAGTATGAAAATGGCGTTGAGTATTTTCAGGGCGGTGGGCATCGTTTTTTGTGTTTAGGGTTAAACCAGGACCAATTTCTAAAGATAATGATGAAGCACCTCGAAACGGGGCTGGCGATGGCATCAGAAAATTAGTATTTCAGCCCGAAAGATGCGCTTCTGAAACAAAAACGACTAAAATCGTCAATGTTACGTAAATGTTAAGAAAATGTTAAAAACATAAGATTACGGTAATATTATTGTTGTTTATTTTGCAAAGAAATAACAAAAGTATGGCATAGTGGTAAGGTTAACTTTACGTTGGATTTGCACCCTGATGCTGGCTGCGTCCGCCTCATTAAGTTTCGCGCAACCCAAAGGTCGCCAGGTAGTTAACCAATCCATCGAATGGTTTTCGTTCACCACCAACCTAAAAGT
>CBIHQM010000184.1:0-12318 GCA_966211885.1 uncultured Chryseolinea sp. | reverse complement strand
ACGTCGGCCATGCTCCATTTGCCGGATTTGAAAGCAAAATAGTGAATGATCTTGTTGCTCCTCCACCGTTCGGTACCCAGCAAGTAAAGTTTTGTGGAGATGAGCTTTGCGATGGGGAACACGACGCTGAACAACAGGATGAGTACGCCTACGATCGCCGAGTCATATTTACCGGTCTCGATCAGGATGCGCACCACATCTACAATGCTTTTGCTTTGAAAAAAGATCACCTGATCGTGAAACGAGATGCGCTCGCCGATCAACAGAAAGCTCAGCTCTTTGATGCGCGCGTCGATCTCGATCATGGGCGATGTGAGCCCGACAAACAAAACGATCAGTGCCAACAATACCGACACCACAAAGAACGGCGTGTGCAACTGCCGCTGATTGCGCAGCACCCACCACATCATTAAAAAGAAAATCATAATGCCCAACACCACATAGGTAAAGAAGTACGCCCGCGACTGCAAACCGTCCAGTTGTTGTTCACAGTTTTGATTGAAGGAGGCCAGATCGGCGGCGCCGTATTTCTTCAAAATATCTTCCGCACGATTCACATCGGCGGCGCTGTCGTAGGTGATGGTGCCGAATTGTTCGAGCTTGCTCTGGACGAGGGCCTTTAGTTTTTCCTTATTCTTGGGCTTCTCGATTTCGCTCAAGATGGTTTCGGCAAATTGCGGCACTTTGGCGTGAAGCTTGTCTTCGTTTACGAGCGCTTTCACAGCAAATTTCTTCAGCTTGCCGCCGATTGTTTTTTGCTTTCGATCAATCATACTGTCGGCCCTGTTGATGACCGCGTGGAGCGCAACCCCGATCTCCTCCTTGGCGGCGGCGCGTTGGGCCTTCGTGAATTCGAAATCGTCGATGCGATGAGTGACCACGCGCACGATGTGATCGCGCCACGCGTTGACCGACAGCACGCCGAAGGTGATGTTGTTGAGAATGCTGTAGTCTTTTTTTATTTCCGCGCGCTGAGCCGAGAGTTCATGCACCTTGTAACCGCTCACGATGGCAATGGCCAATAGTATCCCTCCGAGAAAAATTAAAATGGTGCGTTGCAGAGCTATCATGACCGTAGGGGTTGGATGTTTGGCGGAGTACAATCCATATGCCTCATCCCTTCCCCGCGAATTCGATTGAATTCGGGCTATTCATATTTTAGGACGTGAACCGGTTGGGGAATTTTATACCCAAAGGCGCGACTTAATACGGCGATGGACTCACACTGGTCCAACCTCCGTCCACCACCAGCGTCTGCCCCGTCACATGGCCGGCTTGCGGCGAGACTAAAAACAGCGCGGCGTGCGCGATGTCTTCCGTGGTGGCTGGCTTTCCAATGGGGGTGATCCGCGACCAGGTAGCTTCATAGTCGGGATCGTTTAGTGTTCGCTCGGTGGCGGTAGCACCGGGGGCAATGGCATTCACGGTAATTTGATAAGGCGACAGTTCCAACACCAACGTCTTCGCTAACATTTCCAATGCGGCCTTGCTCATACCATAGGCCGCCAGATTCTTATGTGCCTGGTGGCCTGTCACCGACGACATGAACAACACCCGTCCACCCGAACCCTGCTCTTTCATCTGGCGCGCCGCGGCCTGCGCCAGGAAAAAGCTGCCGCCGAGGTTTACATTCATCACTTTATTGAAATCGGTGGGCTTGTATTCAAAGAAGTCGCCAAACAATGTGATGCCCGCATTGGCCACGGCAATGTCGAGCTTGCCGAATTGCTTTACGGCGGTGGCTACCATTTCCTGGATAAAGAACGGGTCGGAAGCATCGCCTCCAAACGGGATGCATACGCCGTGTTCCTTGTGGACGGCGGCCGCTGCATCTTCGGCGAGCGATGTCTCAATGTCGTTCAACACCACGCTGGCACCTTGCGCGGCCAGCAGCTGGCAGATCGCCAACCCGATGCCTTGTCCTGCGCCGGTGACGATGGCGACCTGATTTTGAAAAGTTTTCATGTATGGTCGGCGTTTGATTGAAATGTCGGGAACACTTTGACAACCTGAATGATCCGCGTGATCAATGCGAATCGCGCGTCACCTCACTGCCGGAGCCACCCACCAGGTAATCCATGTCGGCGCCAAGGTGCGCTTGTTGTACGTGTTTCTGGTAAAGGCTCACATAGCCGCGATCATATTTTTTGTGGATGGGCTTCCATGCTTTTTTGCGGCGCGTCAGTTCCTCGTCCGAGACTTCCAGGGTGAGCGAACGGTTGGCCACGTCAAGGCTGATCATGTCACCATTTTGGATGACAGCAAAATTTCCACCCAGGGCCGCTTCGGGCGATGCGTGTAGGATCACCGTGCCAAAGCCCGTGCCGCTCATGCGTCCATCCGAGATGCGCACCATGTCGTGGATGCCTTTGGCCAAAATCTTTTTGGGCATGGCCATGTTACCCACTTCGGGCATTCCAGGGTAGCCGATGGGACCCACGTTCTTCAACACCAATACACTGTTTTCGTCTAGCGGCAGTGCGGGATCGTCAATGCGATTCTTATAATCTTCGATATCCTCAAACACAACGGCCTTGCCCGTGTGCTTCAGCAAATGCGGACTCGCTGCCGAGGGTTTGATCACGGCGCCGTTCTCACAAAGATTGCCCCTCAGAATGGCAACGCCCGACAACGGATTGAAGGGTTTGTCCACCGTAGCAATCACTTCGCGGTTGTAGGTTTCGGTGGTGTCGTAGTTTTCTTTGATTGTCCGGCCGTTCACCGTCATGCAGCCACCGTGAAGATGGCCGTCCAGTTCTTTCATCACCGGTGGCAATCCGCCGGCATAGTAAAGATCCTCCATAAAATATTTTCCGGAAGGCTGCAGGTTCACGATGAAGGGCACGTTCCTGGACAGCTTGTCAAAATCCTGTAGCTCCAACGGCACACCCATCCGCCCGGCAATGGCCAACAGGTGGATGATAAAATTGGTGGAGCCACCAATGGCTGCGTTGGTGATGATCGCGTTCTCAAACGCCTCGCGCGTCAGAATGTCTGACATTCGCAAATTTTCCTTCACCATTTCCACGATACGCACACCCGACATTTGGGCCAGCACCTTGCGGCGCGAATCGGCGGCGGGGATCGCCGCGTTGCCGGGCAATGAAAGGCCAAGCGACTCGACCATGCAAGCCATCGTTGAAGCGGTTCCCATCACAGCACAATGTCCGCGGCTGCGGCACATGCAGGCTTCGGCCACGGTGAGGTCTTCCTGTGTCATTTCGCCGGCGCGCACGGCATCGTTGAAGCGCCACACATCGCTGGTGCTGATGTCGCGGCCTTGAAATTTTCCGGTCAGCATCGGGCCTCCGGACACTACCAGTGTGGGGATGTTCACACTGGCGGCGCCCATCACCAGCGAGGGCGTTGTTTTGTCGCAGCCGCAAAGCAGCACCACGCCGTCCACGGGGTTGGCGCGGATAGATTCCTCCACATCCATGCTGGCAAGGTTACGGTATAGCATGGCCGTTGGTTTGATCAGCGTCTCACCCAGCGACATCACGGGAAACTCCACCGGGAAACCGCCGGCTTCCGAGATGCCGCGCTTCACCGACTCGGCCAACTCGCGGAAGTGGGCGTTGCAAGGCGTGAGCTCCGACCAGGTGTTGCAAATCCCAATGACAGGCTTACCCCTGAATTCATAGTCCGGTATACCTTGATTTTTCATCCAGGCGCGGTAAATGAATCCGTCTTTTCCGGTCTTACCAAACCAGCCTTGGCTGCGAAGTTTATCTTTCATGATGGTGTGATGGTTGTAGGCTTAAAGATGTCAAATTTTTTCATGTGAAAGGGCACCTCCTATGCGTATGGCATTGTGCCCGGCGACAGTGGTAAAAAAAATCAAAAGACGTTGTCTTTATAGGTGCGCATCATTTCCGAGTAGCTCTGCTTCTTACCAAAAGCGGTGATCGCCGTGACGATCCGGCGCGTCTTCGTGGCGGCGGTCTTGGCGCCTTCCACCCATTTGCTGAAATATTGTTGATGCGACATAGGGAGCGACTTAAAAAACTTCATGGCCTCGGGATCTTCCGCCAGGCATTCCATGAGGTCGCGCGATAGCTGCAGCTTGCGCTCGTCCACTTCCAACATCACTTTCAATTTATCGCCGTGACCCTTGCCAATGGCCTTGCGCATGGTCAGGTTTAGCGGCATGATGAAATTGCCATCGCCCATCGGCAACAGCGCCACTTTTTCGAAGGCATAGTCATCCAGCGTTCCCTTTACCCGGAACGACACCTTCTGGCCGGGTTTGAGCTTGGCGGCCTGGGCGCCGGTGATCTCAATATAAGACCACCCGGTCTTCTCCCCTTTCTTATCGAACTTCTGTATGACGGTCGAGTACTTTACGGCCATGGCAACTCCTCTGGTTAGCGACCAAGTTTACGAGAATTTAGAATGGGGCACCAGAATTTCTTGCCTCAAAAAAGTGCATTCAGGGCCTGTTTTCGAAATATTATCGCAAAAAGTAAACTTTATTCGGTTATTAATGTTGTCTATACAACAATTGATTGTACCTTTAACTCTATGTCATTGGAACAAGATATCAAACAGGAGAAATTCCAGAACGAATACGAGAAAATGGTGGTGAACATCTTGTACACCAGCAGTTGGCTCTACAACATCAATTCGTCCCGGTTCAAACAACACGGCATCACCCCCGAGCAGTACAACGTGTTGCGCATTCTGAGGGGAAGCAATCCCAAGCCGATGATGCTGGCCGACATCACCTGCCGCATGATCGACAAGAACAGCAACGCCACCCGCCTGGTGGAGAAGCTGCGTCAGAAAGGCTTATTGCGTCGGGAGATCTGCGAGAACAACCGCCGGCAAGTGGATATTTCGATCACCGAAAAAGGCATGGAAGTACTCAAAAAGATCGACCGCGAAACGGAGACCTGGCTGGAGCCCTTCAAGGTGCTGACCAAACCCGAAGCCCAGGAATTGAACCGGATGCTGGACCGGTTGAGGGAGTAGATTCCCTGGAGATTGGCCTTTTGCAGCCGTTTCCAAATCCCCTCGAATTAGCTTAAAAAGCCCCAAAAACTATCTGAAAATGCTGTTTTGCAAAAATTTTGATTTAATACTTGTAAATACAACAGTTGTATGAACCTTTATTATTCGCTTCACGTATAATTACACAGAATGGATAGGAAACGATAACCTCCCATCCACTGAAAACTTAAAATTTGTAACCATAAATCTCGCTATATGAAAACCGTCACCCATAACGCCAACACCCGCGGACATGCCAACCACGGCTGGCTTGATTCTCATCACTCTTTCAGCTTTGCCAACTATTATAATCCCGAGCGCATACACTTTGGCGCCTTGCGGGTATTGAACGACGACATCGTGAAAGGCGGCAACGGCTTTGGCTCACATCCCCACGACAACATGGAAATTGTTTCCATCCCCTTGAAAGGAGCTTTGGAGCATAAAGACACCACGGGCCGTCACGAGATCATCAAAACCAACGATGTGCAGATCATGAGCGCAGGCTCGGGCATCACGCACTCGGAGTATAACGCTTCGAAAACTGACCCGGTAAACTTCCTGCAGATCTGGGTGTTCCCTAAAGTGAAAAACATTGCACCGCGCTATGAACAAAAGACATTCGATCCTGCCGCACGGGAAAACAAATTCCAGGTGGTGGTTTCACCCGAGCAAAACGGCGACGCTGTGTACATCAATCAAGACGCTTGGTTCTCGCTGGGCACGTTGAAAAAAGATTTCACCACGTCCTACGACGTCAAGCGTCAAGGCAATGGGGTCTATGTTTTTGTGCTCTCCGGTGAAGTTACCGTGAACGGACAAAAGCTGAACACCCGCGACGGCCTCGGCGTATCCGAAACCGAATCGCTCTCCATCACGGCCAACGCCGACGCAGAAGTACTGCTGTTGGATGTGCCCATGATGTGAGCTTGAGAAAAACAAAATTGAAGAAAGAGAGCTTCAGAAAAATGTTATGAAAAACAGAACCGTATCCCGGATCTTATATGCCCAAGAGGTCGACATGGGCGGCATGCCCATCCGGCAGCCGTTCCCCACACAACAAGTGGAGCAGATCGATCCTTTCCTGTTGTTGCATCATGCGGATATTAAAGTGCCGGAGCATCTCGATCCCGACGATGCCGGCGTGGGCCCTCACCCCCACCGTGGTTTTTCGCCGGTCACGTTCATCTTCAAAGGTGGTGTGCACCATCGCGACAGCCGCGGCAACGACAACGTGGTGTATGCTGGTGGTGCACAGTGGATGAACGCCGGTATGGGTGCCGTGCACAGCGAACGGCCTCCCCGTGACATTCACGAGATCGGCGGCCGCCAGGAGATCATCCAGTTGTGGATCAACTCGCCGGCGCGGCATAAAATGGATCAGCCGGCCTACTATTCGGCGAAAAAAGAGGACGTGCCCACCTATCGCAGCGACGATGGAAAAGTTACGGTCAACGTGTTTTCCGGAAACCTGCTGGGGGTGAAAGGCCCCATTCCTTCGAATACGGAGGTGAATGCCTCCACGCTTGAAGTGAAAAAAGGTGGAAAGATATCGATCGCGTTGCCCGCAAATCACAGCGCCTTCTTATACTTGCTGGACGGAAAACTTACCCTGGAAGGGTTCGGCCTCGTGGAAGGGCTCAACGCCGTGATGTTGAACCGCGACGGCGAGGGCGTTACCCTCGAAGGCCTGGAAGACACGCGCGTGCTGCTGATGAGCGGCGAGCCCCTGGATGAAGAAGTGGTGTCGTATGGTCCGTTTGTGATGAACACACAAACACAGATCATGGAAGCGATGCGCGACTATCAAAAGGGAAAAATGGGTATCTTGATCGAAGAGTAACCGCCCGCGCCGTCGTTGGCTTAGGGTGGTGTTAACCAACAAAACTATGCAAGCGACGACGCTCACGTTTGGAAAAGCAGTAAGGGCCGGCGGCATCGCCGGCCTTTTGGCTGCTGGCCTCAATAATATATGGAGCCTTTTGGCACAAGCCATGGGCAGCGTACCTCCCCCGGGTTTTCCCTTTGCTGTGACGGTGTCGTCTATTTTTCCGTTGCTAGTGGGAGCCATGCTGTATTTTATGCTGGTGCGCTTCTTTCCAAAAGGAGCACTGCTTTATACCGCGGTGGCGGTACTCTTTTTACTCCTTAGTTTATACCCCACACTATATTATGCCCGCCTCGACAACATGCCCCCGACCAAAGGCTTTACGCTGCTGACGTTGCCGATGCACTTGATTGCGGGTGGCCTTGGGATTTGGGGCATACCTAAATTTTCGAGATAGATTGTCGTACGAAAACTTTGCGGAAACCGTAACTTGCCCTCCACAACGGGAGGTGATCTCATGCAAAAGTCACATCAAATTGAACATCCCATATCGGACCTGATCCGCAACCGGAAAAGCCCGCGTGCTTTTTCGCAAGTGCCGATCGAAGCCGATAAGATCCGTTCGCTGTTCGAGGCCACCCGCTGGGCGCCTTCGAGCACCAACGAGCAACCCTGGGTCTATATCTATGCCACGCGCGACCAAACAGAGCTGTGGGACAAACTTTTTACTTGTCTCAACGACAGCAACAAGATCTGGGCAAAAGATGCGCCCTTGCTGATCCTCAGCCTGGCGCGCAAAAATTTTACACGCTTTCCCGGTGCCAACGCCCACGCCATGTATGACCTGGGAGGTGCGAATTCGTTTCTTTCTTTGCAGGCGGTTGAACTGGGATTGCAGGTGCGTCAGATGGCCGGCTTTCAGTACCAGAAAACCATCGAGCAGTTGAACATTCCCGACACCTATGAAGTGGGCGTGTTCATTGCCGTGGGCTATGCCGGCAACCCGGATGCGCTTCCCGAAAACCTGAAGCTCCGCGAACTGGCCCCCCGCGAAAGAATTCTTCAGCATGAATTTGTGATGAACCATATTTTTTAATGATTGCAGATAACGGTACCGTTGTAGCCTCCATTGGCCGCGACCACTACAAAACCGAACTTACCGCCGGCACGCACACGTTGCTGGCCGACGAACCCACCGGCAACGGCGGTACCGACTCCGGCCCCATGCCTGGCGACTTTATGCGCATGGCCCTCGCTTCGTGCACGGCCATCACGCTGCGCATGTATGCTGACCGCAAAAAGATGGACATCGAGCGCATCGACGTGACGGTGAACAGCGAGCGCCTGGAATACAAGACCGTCTTCAAATGCGAGATTGCCATCGTGGGCAACATCACCGAAGAGCAGCGCGCGCGGCTGGAAGAGATCGCGCACAAGTGCCCGGTCCACGTAGTCCTGGCCAACCCCATTGAAGTCGAAACGATCGTGCACAAGCCAAGCTGATCCTTAGCTCAACCAAGAAAAGAAAATTTCAATGTTAGCAGCGATTGAATGTTAATCGAATTCCTTATGACAAAAAGTATACTTACAAAATCCTCCGCCTTGGCGATGCTCTTCATTTTCCTCGGCGCTCAAGCGGTTGCGCAGCGGACCTCCTCGCAACAAGATCCTGAGAAGCGACTGTATTTTGAAAAAGCGGAAAAGTTTCGCAGAATGAACAATGCCGGAACAACGCTTACCTTTTTAGGCACCACGCTTGCCATCATCGGCGTAGTGACACTGTTGAACTCCAGTGAGACCACCATCCACAACGGTTCGAGCTCGCAAAAAACAACGACTGGCAACCCCGAAGGCGGCAAGGCTGCCTTTCTCATTGGCACAGCGGCCGCCGGAATAGGCGTTCCCTTATGGATCGTTGGCGGGGTGAACGAAGGTCGCTACCGTCGCAAATACGAAGCCGTGACCGTAGGCGCCAGCATCCTACCCCAACACGCCGGACTAACCCTGCGCTACCGGTTCTAGTCTTTCTTATTTCTCACCCAACGGCAACGTGAAGGTGATTTCCGTGCCATGACCGGGATGACTGTCGATGGTGAGTGTGCCGCCGTTGCGGTGAATAAATTCCTTGCACAGCAAAAGGCCAAGGCCTGTGCCCTTCTCTTGCTGTGTGCCGATCTTTGTGAAATATTCTTGCGATGAGAGGATCATTTCCTTCTCTTCTTGTGTCATGCCGATGCCAAAATCTTTAATGCGCACGTGACATTCGTCGTGGTGTGCGCTGGCCGACACGAGCACTTTGCCATCGGTTTTCGAAAACTTGATGGCGTTGTGGATGAGGTTGCGCAGAATGAGTTGGATCTGATCCGGGTCGGCCATCACCATCACCGGTGTCCGGGTGGTGTTTTCGATGATGATGTTCTTGCGATGTGCCAGATCCTCCATGAGACGGCAGGCTTCTTCCATCACGCTCTTGATCTCGAATTTCTTTTGCTCGGTCCGGAGGCCTTCCATCTGGCTTAACGACCAGTTGAGCAAATTCTCCAGCGTGCGCTGGGTGACGTTGAGGTTGGATTTCAGTTTGTCGGAGATGGCGAGGAATTCTTCCGGCTTCATGATCCGGTTGGTGACCAACTCCAGCAATGACTGGAGGTTGTTGATGGGTCCGCGCAAGTCGTGGCTGATCACGGAAAATAACTTCGACTTCAGGTGGTTCAATTCCTGGAGGCTTTCGGCTTGGGCCTGGATCTCTTCCTTTTGTTGTTCGATCGCCTTGTTCTTGATCGACAGCGCATCGTTGGCTTTCTTTTGCTGGGCGCGAAGCCTCCACAACACAAAGATGAGCGCCGTCAGCGAGAAGATGCCCACCGACAGGAACCAGGTCACCAGGCGCTGGTTGCGCATTTGTTGTTGCTTGAGCTCATTCTCATTTTCGAGCATGAAGATCGTATCGGCTTTCTTCTCCGATTCATACAGCGATTGCAGCTCTTGCACATGGCCACTGCGTTGTTGTTCGTAAAGGCTGTCCCGGTATTGTGCGGCCTTTCGCAAATGGTCCACGGCCATAACCGGCTTGCCTTGCGTGGTATAGATCTCCGACAACAGATTGTGCATGCGGATGAGCGAGAGCAGGTTGCCGATGCTGGCGTTCATGGGGATGCCGCGTTCCAGGAAATAGATGGCACTATCGTAATGCCGCAGGTAAAACGAATTTTGCGCGGCCTGGTATAGTGATACGGCCAACGCGCGACGGTTGCCCACCAGGCTGTCGAGATGCATGGACCTTCGGTTGAAGATGCGGCTTTGCTTGTAGTCCTTCAATGAAAAATAGATCCGCGCTTTGCGGCCATAGAGAACGCTGATGTCGACCGTGTCTTTTCCCGGTTCGAAAATGTCTAATGCTTTGTTGGCGTATTGTAACGCCGAGTCGTACTGCTGTTGGGCCAGCAACAACATGGACCGCTCGCGATAGGATTCTCCCAGCAGGTAAGGGCTGTTGTGGTCGCGGGCCAACTGCGCGGCGCGGTCGAGATACATTTTCGACTCGTCGTAATTTTGGAGATCGATAAACGTTCTGGATAGCGAAACAAGGCTTTCGCCCCATTCGCGGATGTAGGATGAGTTCTCGAATATTTTCAGGGCCTTGAATCCAAACTCGGCGCTGAGGCGGTAGCTGGCTTTGGCCCAATGGGCTTTTGAGAGGAGATAATAACTCCGGCCTTCGTAGTAACGGTTCCTGAGCCGGAGGGCTTCAGTGAGGACGGTAGTGGTGCGGCGGATGGAAGAATCAGGTTCGGAAAGGTAGTTTTGTCCAGCCGAAACCAATCCGCGGTCCAACATGAGACTATCCTCCAGCCGGGACCCCGGTTGTCCATAACAGATGGACAAAGTCAACACCGTTGACAGCGTCAAGAGAAGGTTTTTTATCATGTCGGCTCCAAAACGCTCAAATACTGATTAATCCGGTATACTTACAAGCAAATACAACTCAAAAAAGCATGTAAGAAATACCGCAAATCGAAATGCATTTTCCTGGGAAAACCATACGCCGGGGGCCCCTGTTTGGAAAGAAATGGGCCGGTCTAAGCCGAACCTTGGCCGGTTTCATACTAACGTCATATGTTCTTTCTAACTTAAGTCTCTCAAACCTCACCTCCCTTGGCAAAAACATTTGTCAGCGTGCTTTTGTTGATCCTCACCCACTGGGCGAGCAGCCAAAGCCTTGTGCTGAAGGGCACGGTTCGAGGCGATGAGGACGGCAAACTTCCACAAGCCTATATCCTGCTCCTGCCCGATTCCATTCAACACACCTCCGACGGCAGCGGCCAGTTCACCTTCCGCACCAGCCCGGGCAAAAAGACCCTGCAGATCTCGTTCGTGGGATATGAAAGTTTTCAACGGTCTTTTTATCTCCGGACGGACACGACGCTTTCGGTCATCTTAAAAACGAAAGTGGACCACCTCAGCGAAGTAGTGGTCGTGGGCGAGCGCAATACGCAGGAGGACATTTTCAACGACAACCAAACCAGCCGCCACGTGTTGACACGCGACGACCTGAATGCCATACCCGTTTTGGGGGGTGAGGCCGATGTGATCAAAACCCTCCAGCTTTTGCCCGGCGTGGTGCGCGGCGTCGACGGCAGTTCCGACCTGTTTGTGCGTGGGGGTGCGGCCGACCAAAACCTGGTTTTGTTGGACGATGCCCCCATCTACAACACCAGCCACTTGTTCGGTTTTCTCTCCGTTTTTAATCCCGATGTGCTGGATCACGTGGAGGCGCTCAACGGCGGCTTCCCCGCGCAATACGGCGGCAGGCTATCGTCTATTTTAAATGTGCGCACGCGCAGCCTCATCCCGGAAAAAACCAGCGTGTCGGGCGACGTGGGCATTCTCGCTTCGCGTTTGTTTTTTGAGCAACCCATTGTGAAGAAGAAACTTAGCTTCTGGGTTGCCGGACGGCGGACGTATATCGACAAGGTTGTGCGGCTCACCGGCGAGCGGCTGCCCTACTTCTTTTATGATCTGAATGGAAAGATCTTGTGGAAGCCCAGCACCCACGACGACGTGGAGTTCAGCTACTATCACGGCGAAGACCTGCTCGACTATTTCCGCGATCACAATCACGACGGCCGTGGCTACACGACCACGTTCGGCTCGGGCAACAGCAGCCAGTCGTTGCATTGGAATCACCGGCTGAAGGGACACTGGCAAACCGATGTGTCGTTGTTGCGCACGCAATACAATTATCGCGTATCCAATATTTTTGAGGACAACCAGCTTCGGGCGTTCTCGAACATTGAAGACTATGGCGCCCGCGTCATGATCTCGAACGACACCGTGGGCAAGACCGGCGCCTTCAAGGCCGGTGCCGAATGGACACACCACAATGTGAGCCCGAATGTGATCAACACGTCTGGCAGTCTCTCGTCGTACCTGGAGAGCAGCGCTTCGCGTGGCCGGGTCACCAACGAGATGGCCCTGCATGCGCAGTATGAATGGGC
>CBIHQM010000183.1:0-12325 GCA_966211885.1 uncultured Chryseolinea sp. | reverse complement strand
CTCGAAGTATGATTCTGAGTACAGTAACAGTTATGAAAATTATTATAGGAAGTCGGCCACCAAATCTTACAGCGCAGGGATTCATATAAGGCCCACCTTTCTATACTTCCCTTCACGGCATTGGGGATTCGAAGCCAGTATAGGGAACCTGCAATTTGTTCACGAACATAACCTCTCCACCTATTCGAAGACCAGCACATTGACGACTACCTTGGGACCGATCTCCCTCGGCGTTGCCTACTACTTCAGGAAGTCGTAACATTTTATTTCGAGAAGCCGTAAGATTACCCATGTCCTTCATCATCCATCACCGTAATCCTACCCTTGCCGAGTACCAGGCGCTAAGACAGCGCGTATCCTGGCCGGCCTTCGACGACGCATTGGCCGGGGCGGGTCTTTCGAAATCGCTCTTTAGTGTGGTCATTCAAAATGAAGACGGCCACACTGTTGGCATGGGTAGGATTGTGGGGGATGATGCTCTTTATTTCAATATTCACGATGTGATTGTCGTCCCCGAATGTCAACGGCAAGGGGTTGGTAAGATGATCGTGAAAGAACTGCTGGCTTATACAGACAAAAAAGGTGGAACAAATTCCCAGATCGGATTGAGCAGCAGCAAAGGACGGGAAGCCTTTTATCGCGCGTTCGGATTCACCGAAAGACCCAACGATCGCATGGGCGCCGGGATGGTCCTCGTGAAGAAATAAACGTTTTTTCTGCACGACGGCGGCGCGGTGACTCGCCTTATTTTTGGTATGGAAGATTTTTCATTTCAAGTTTCTATCGTGAAACTAAATTGGTATTTTCGAAAGACACCAAACCGCGTGCGCCTCACGATGAACTTCATCCGAACAACATCCGCCAGTAAAGACTTCCAAAAATTGGTAACCGAACTGGATGCTGACCTCCGCATTCGCGATGGCGAAGACCACTCCTTCTATGCCCAGTTCAACACCATTGTCCAGATCAAGCACGTGGTCGTAGCCTACGAAGGTGAGTTGCCCGTGGGTTGTGGGGCCATCAAGGAATATTTGCCGGACGCGATGGAGGTGAAGCGCATGTATGTGCCGCCGAGTCACCGGGGAACCGGCGTGGCGTCGGGCGTTTTGGCGGAATTGGAAAAGTGGGCGAGGGAGATGCAATACAAACGCTGCGTATTGGAAACGGGAAAAAAGCAACCCGAAGCGATCGGAATGTATAAGAAGAACGGCTACGCCATCATTCCCAACTATGGACAATATGAAAATGTGGAGAACAGCGTATGCTTCGAAAAGAAATTGTGAGATAGACACTTTCCGGCGCAGAACATTCGCGACGGTTTGTCGTTTGCCGCTCACCCGCCAGGCGGGAGGGCTGCCGTAAAATTTATCGGGTATTTACAGACGGGCTTTATACCTTTGCATCGTGAACCGTGGGAAGGATCGGAGAAAATTAGAGACGATGAGCCTGAGCCTTGTGCTTTGGCTGTGGGCCGGCGTGGGCTTTGCGCAAAACGCTGTTCAGATCCGCGACGAGGTGGATCAATACATTTTTTCGTTTAGTGAAATCGAATACCTCGAAGACCCAGACGGAAAGCTTTCCGTCGAAGCCGCTTCGTCCGCACAATGGTCACCCCAGTTCAAGCCGAGCAAGACCTTCAGCCCGCAGAACTACAATCGCGCATCGTATTACTGGTACCGGATCAAGATCGCTCACGATCCCAAAAGCAAACGCCACTGGCAGATCGAATTTTTTGATCAAACCATCGACGAACTGAGTTTCTACATGCCCGAGGCGTTGGGCGGCTATCACCTCGAGTCGTTTGGTGACAACTTCCCGTTTGGCAACCGCTTCCTCAAACACAAGAATTTCATCATTCACCTTCCCGATCAATACGACGGCACCTACACCTATTATTTCCGGGTGAAGTCGCGACAGCGCGCCGACATCCTGGTGGTGCTGCGGCCGCTGGAATATTTCTTCAACTATGCCCTGGACGAATATTTTTTCTTTGGCATTTTCTATGGCATGATCCTCGTGTTCTGCTTCTACAACCTGCTCATGTTTGTGGCAGTGCACGAGCGCCATTATCTCTATTATATATTGTACCTGCTGGGTGTCGGTCTATATGAAATGAGCTCCGACGGCATCGCGTTCCAATACCTTTGGCCCAATGCCACGGAGTGGAATCAGTACGCGCCCGGGTTCGCTTTATATTTTGCCTCTACCTTCGCTTTGTTTTTTGCCGCGTCGCTGCTCAACCTGCGAAAACAATATCCACGGTTGCTCTGGGTGCTTGGCGGCGTGCTGGTTTTGCGCACGGCCTATCTCCTGGTGAGTTTCTATGTATCCGACCGCTGGTTCAACTTGCGCTTTGTGGAAGTTGTTCCCTTCCTGGCGGCGTTCTATGCAGGCATCTATGCCTTGCGAAAAGGATATCGGCCGGCGCGCTTCATGGTAGTGGGCTATTCATTTTTATTTCTTGGCATCGCCATCAAATTCATTCAATACCTCGACATCAACTGGTTGCCCTTGGGTGAGCTGACGCACTATAGTCTGGGTTTTAGTTTTATTATGGAGATGATGTTCCTGTCGTTCGCCATCAGCGATAAGATCAAACTGCTGCGGTTAGAAAAAGAGAAAGCACAGGAGAGCATCATCGAGCAATTGCAGGAAAATCAAAAGCTAAAGGACTCCTTGAATGAAGAACTGGAGGCGCAGGTAAAGATCAAGACCGGGGAGTTGGTTCAAAAATCGGATTTCATCGCCGCGCAGAACCGGCAGCTGGCCGAAGCCAATCAGAAGCTGGCCGTTCAGGCCGAAGAAATTGCAGCGATGAATGCGCTGCTGACGCAGGACAACAAAAAGCTGAAACACGACGTGGAGGTGGTAACGGAAGCGCGCATCCTGTCGAGGAGGTGGATTTTGAAGAGTTCAGCGAAATGTATCCCGACGATGCCAGCTGCCTGCGATTTCTGGCCGAGATCAAATGGCAAGGAGATTTTACGTGCACCAAATGTCATCACCACCATTTCAGCGAAGGCCGGAGCCCCTACAGCCGGCGGTGCTCGCGTTGTGGATACGACGAATCGGTGACGGCCTACACGCTGTTGCAGAACACCAGGCTCCCGATCAACAAGGCTTTCTACATGATCTTTTTGGTCTATTCAACCAATGGCACCATCTCGTCGCACAAGCTTTCGGAGATCCTTCACATCCGTCAAAGTACGTGTTGGTCGTATAGCTCCAAGATCAAAAAGGCGATGAAAGAGAAACGAAAACACGGCGAAACCCGCCACGAGGGGTGGCATTCTATATTATTAGTGGAAGAACCCACGGTGTGACACCGGGCAAAAACGCGCTTTTTAGCCTTTAGAAACCGTTTTCGGTCCGGTCGAAAAAAAATAAAAATATTTCTTCCCCTGCCTCCAAAAAATTAAGTCACTCATTCTCTATCGATTACGGAACCCTTTCCCGAAACCGATTGCGCCAATTCTGGCGTATCACTTTACTGTCACTCTCCCCACAGAAACCCCACCAGTGGCCCCCAGGCGGGGAATTGAGGTTGCGCATGAACCGTATCAAAGCCTGTAACACACTATAGGTCAATGTGTTAGTTTGTGTTTTTTGACGATCGTGTCCAATTTTGGATCAAGACTAAACGCAACCTTTTTTATCACTCTATGAAGATCATTTTACGAATAATGGCCTTGCTCATGCTGTGCAGCATACCGGCGTGGGCGCAAAGTGTGGTGACAGGCAAAGTCACAACGACAGGCGGGGAGCCACTCCCGGGAGTAAGTGTGCTACTGAAAGGAACGTCGACAGGATCCTTGACCGATGCCGACGGGAACTACACGATCAATGCCACCGAGGGAACTTTGGTGTTTTCTTTTATCGGCTACAAACCCGTCGAAGCCCTCATTGGTGGGCGGACGTCAGTAGACGTATCGATGGAGGACGATGTGACCACCCTGGAGCAGATCGTGGTGGTGGGTTATGGTACCCAGGAGAAAAAAGATATCACGGGTGCGGTAGGCGTAGTGGATCAGAAGGCCATGGCCTCGCGTCCCAATACGCAATTCGGCAACCTCATCCAGGGCAAGGCTGCCGGTGTGCAGGTGATCGTACCCAGCGGTAAGCCTTCAGCCGGATTCAGCATCCGCGTTCGCGGGGCGACGTCGATCTCCGGTAACAACGAACCACTCTACGTTGTGGATGGTGTCCCTTCTTCGGATACCCGGACCCTTAACCCGGCCGACATTGAAAGCATTTCCGTTTTGAAAGATGCATCGTCTGCCGCCATCTATGGTGCGCAGGGTGCAAACGGCGTGGTGCTCATCACCACCAAACGCGGCAAGACCGGCACACCGAAAGTAGACTTCAGCGCCTACACCGGTTTTTCGAGCGCCTGGAAAAAATTGAAAGTGCTCAACAGCGAACAATACCGCGACCTGATGACGGAGTTTGGCCAGACCACCGACTGGAGTCAGTACACCGCCAACACCGACTGGCAAAACGAGATCTTCCAAAACGGACGCTCGCAAAACTACCAGGTGGGCATCTCGGGAAAAACCGATAAAACGAACTACTACATTTCCGGCGGCTGGATGCAGCAGGTCGGCTCGGTGCGCAGTTCCGAAATGGACCGCTACAACTTCAAGGTGAACCTCGAACAAAAAATGAACGATTGGCTCACGGTGGGTACGAACATGAACTACATGCGCTACCACGATGTGGACGTGAGCGACAACACTAACGTGAACAGCGGTGGGGTGATCCTCGGCATGTTGTCAACGCCTCCGAACATTGGCATCTTCCGTCCCAACGGTACGTATACGGCTAACCCTTTTCAGGATTGGGAAAACCCTGTGGCCGGCACCGACGGATCGGATCGCAACTATAAAAACCAACGCCTGTTGGGCAATGTGTATGCCGAGATCAATTTCTTACCCGACCTGAAGTTCCGCAGCAACGTGGGAACGGACTACCAGATGGGCATGAACGATTACTTCCTCAATCCCTTCATGACCAGCTATGGCCGCGCGAAAAAAGGCATCGGCCGCAACGAGGTGAACCTGACCAACTACTACATCATCGACAACACCTTGAGTTACAAGAAGACGATCGACCAGCATAATTTCAGTGTGCTTGTCGGTTCGGTCATACAGAAATACCGGTGGGAAAATAGTAAGATCGAGAAGACCGGCTATTCCAGCGCCAGCGTGCCCACCACCAACGCGGGATCGACCATATCAGACGCGTACAACAACAAGAGTGAAAAATCAAACGCATCGTTCATTGGCCGCGTGACCTATGATTACGCGGGCCGTTATTTGTTGACGGCAAACTTCCGCGCCGATGGCTCGTCATCATTTGGTCCCAACAAACGGTTTGGATACTTCCCTTCTGTTTCTGTGGGATGGCGAATTTCGGAAGAGAATTTCTTCCAGGGTGTTCAGGCCTTGAGCAATTTGAAACTTCGCGCGGGCTGGGGTATTGTGGGGAACGACCAGGGTGGTTACGCCTATATTGGCAGAGTTGCCAGCGGTGCGAACTATCCGGTTGGGGGCGTGATCTTGCCGGGCACGTATCCTGAATCGATCCAGAACAATGACCTGAAATGGGAAAGCACCGAGCAGACCAACCTTGGTTTGGATTTCTCTGTACTGAATTCACGCGTTCAATTTACAGCGGATGCCTATCTGAAGAATACTTCCGGTTTGTTACTGAATGTGCCCCTTCCGAAGTCGACCGGCTTTGAATCCGGTTTGCAGAACGTTGGAAAGGTTCAGAACAAGGGTCTCGAATTCCAGGTAACATCGCACAACCTGGTGGGGGATCTCACCTGGGATACGGATTTCAACATTTCCTTTAACCGCAACAAAGTGGTCTACACGCAAGGCCAGCAGATCATTGGTGGCGGGGTGGCCGGACGTGGCGACGGCAGCTACACGGTGGAAGGCAAGCCGATGGCGATGTTCTATGGTTATGTTGCCGGCGGCGTTGACCCGGCTACGGGTAACGCGTACTATATCGACAAGAAGGGTGAAAGCACCTTCACTCCTTCTGCGGATGATCGCACCTACATTGGCAACCCGAATCCCAATTTCTACTACGGGATGACCAATACATTCGGCTATAAAAACTTTGCGCTAAGCATTTTCCTCCAGGGCACACAAGGCAACGACATATTGAACGCCACCCGCATCGAAACAGAAGGCATGTCCGACGCGAAGAATCAATCGCAGGTGGTTGCGCACCGCTGGCGCGCACCCGGCGATGTGACCGACATCCCAAGGGCAAGCTGGGGCAGCACCGACAACTCGCGGTTGTCGACACGCTTTGTGGAAGATGGTTCCTACATGCGCGTGAAAGCGGTGACCCTTAGCTATAACGTGCCCACTTCCATACTCTCGAGAGTGAAGATGAGTAACCTGAAGGTGTATGTAACCGGCGAGAACCTGTTTACCATCACCAACTACAAAGGCTACGATCCTGAAGTGAGCGCCTTTGGTAACGACAGCGATAACCAGACCAAGAACACGGCCCTGGGTATTGACTACGGCACCTTCCCGCAAACGCGCAATCTCATCTTCGGTGTAAATGTTTCATTCTAATCCGAGACCTGTCATGAAAGCAAAATTCATAAATTTTATATTCGTCCTTTCCGTGGTAGTTCTGTTGCCGTCGTGCGACGACTACCTGGCCCTGGACCCGATCTCCACCAACACGAGCGCGAACGCTTACCTCACGGCTTCCGATGCAGAAGCTGCCTTGACGGGTGCCTACGATTCGTTTTCGCAGGAGTACTATATCTGGGATAACATCATTTTTAACGACGTGATGTCGGATAATTACTATGCAGGCGGCGACAACGCAGAAATATTTGCCGTGGAAGATCTCAACGTGACGCCTACCAACAGCCGGTTGTGGAGCAACTGGTCGCAGATCTACAACGGTATTCTCAAGGCCAACACCGTGTTGGATAAAATTCCGGCCATCACCGATATCCAACTAACGGAAACCCGCCGGTCGCAGATTTTGGGTGAAGCTTCTTTTCTTCGCGCATACCATTACTACCAACTTGTGAAAATGTGGGGTGGCGTTCCGTTGATCACCAAACCGGTGACGTCTACTTCTCCTTCCGAAACGCAAATCGCACAAAGTACGGAGGCCGAAGTGTATGCACAGATCATTGCCGACCTGGAATTTGCCGTAGCCAATCTCCCCGACACCTATAGCGATTCGCCGGATGTGAACAAGGCGCGCGCCACCAAGGGTGCTGCCAATGCGATGCTCGCAAAAGTATATGCTCAGAAATCAGACCGCGACTACGCGAAAGTGATCCAGTATGCCAACGCGGTGATCAGCAGCCCTGCAGGCTATACGTTGCTCGCCAAGTACAGCGATCTCTGGGATGGCGCGCATTACAACAATGCAGAATCCATCATGGAAGTGCAATTCCTTGGCGGCACCGAAGGCAACTGGGGCCCCGGCCTGTTGCTTCCCCCGTCCATTACCGGCGACACGTGGAGAAAATTTGTGACGCCGTCGCACGACCTGATCAACGCGTTCGATGCCGAAGGCGACACACAACGCAAAGATGCCAGCATCATGTTTGAGAAGGCTCCCTGGGCGGACGAGTTCTGGTCGAAGACCGTGAACGGCCTGGTGCCCTTCGCTTTCAAATGGAAGAGTTCTGCCTCGTATGCCAGCACCAACCGCCAATACATCGTGCGGCTTGCCGACATCATCCTGCTGAAAGCCGAAGCCATGGCGGCCACCGGCGACATCAGTGGCGCTAAAACAGCGTTGAACCTTGTGCGTCACCGCGCAGGCCTGGGTGACACGCCTGCAGCCGATGCAGCCCAATTGAAGACCGCGATCCTCAACGAGCGCAGGTTGGAACTGGCGCAGGAAGCACAGCGTTGGGACGACCTTCGTCGTAACGGTGTGGCAGTGGATGTGATGAACAACCTCGTCGAGATCAACATCATCACCGAGCAACAAAAGGTCTATACCATGACCAAAGAAAAACAATTGTTGCCCATCCCGCAATCCGAGCGCAACCGGAATGTGAACCTGGGCCAAAACGACGGCTATAACTAACTCAACGCTTTAATTGCTAGCAAAGATGAAAAAGATATATGCATACCTGCTGCTCATGCTACCGATCGCATGGGCCTGTAGCGAAAAAGACAACATGGACCCCGTGGGCAACTGGGAAATCTCCAACCCGGTGCTGACGACGCCCGCGGCCAACACCACGGTGACGCTGGACGAGAATGAGCCCGACGGCGTTACACGCTTCGAATGGCAGCCGTCGATCACCAGCAACAAGTTCATTGTTCAATACACCCTTGTACTGGTTCCCGCGGGAAGCACCGACTATGATCATCCCATCATGGCGGTCACACCAGCCAACGCCGGCAAGGACACCTGGGTGGCTCCTGCCGCGTCGGAAATCGACTACGCCCTCTGGGCAGCGTGCTATCCGGCGGGTGCCGAGGTGAAGCTGCAGTGGGTTGTGATTGGCAAGGCGATCGAGAAGAAAGCCATTGAATCGCGCGACATCACGTTCAAACGATTTGAAACAGAATATGTGCCCACAACACTTTTCTTAACGGGCGATGCCACGGAAGCGGGTTCGGATGTGACGAAGGCCATTCCGTTCCGCGCGCTGGTAGACCACGACGGCAATCAGACGGGTGTGTTCGAACTGTACACGCACCTCAACAAAGGCGCAACCTTTTTCTTCCGCGATCAGGCCGACGCACATTCCCGCAAAATGGGCGGTGCGGATGGCAAACTCAACTGTGGTGGTGCTGAACTTGCCACCACGGATAGTGCCGAATATCAAATCACCGTCGATGTGAAGAACAACACCTATGCGTTGTTGAAGATCGACCGCTGGAGCCTGGTGGGCGACGCGGTGGAAGGTGGCTGGGGTGGCGATGTGCCGCTGGCCTATGTGGGCCATAGCGTTTGGGAGAAAGAAGTGACGTTCTATCAACCGTATGACGGCGCAGGATTTGTGCTGCGCGCCAACGGCGACTGGGGTTACCTGCTGAAGCGAGTGAAAGGCACGGGCACCGCCAACAACAAGGGGGGTAACCTCATCATGGAATCGGAAGGCAATGCGACCGGTATAGAATTTGAAGATATCCCGGGAACAACAGGCCTGCACAAAGTTACCGTGAGCCTCACGGCCGCAGGCTACACGTACACGCTCACGAAAATTGAAGTGATCGTGGAGACCATCATCGGCAAGACCACCAACATGACGGCCGACGCCGTGTCGGGCACCTTCCCGATCAACAGCACCGAAATACCGGCTGAGCTTTATCTCCTGGAAGACGGACAGAGCATCCTCACCTTCACCAAAAACGGGAACATCTTCGAAAGCAAAAAATTTGTAGCCCTGCAAGCATCGAAGACCTACACGCTGAATTCAGCGGCCGACGGTTCGGGCACGGTCTACGACGGCGACGATGACGGCATCATCACCGTGGACCACGACCAGGCTTACCAGATCAACGTAGACTTCGACGAAAAGCAGTTGAGCTGGAAACACTACAACATGAAGCTTTTCCATTGGGCAGATGTGGCTGGCGGATGGGATCAGCGCCAGGAATTGGCGATGACCTATACCCATCCTTACAAGTACGATGTGACCGGTGATCTTACTGCCGGCTACGCTTCCAAGTTCAACTCACCCTGGGATGTTCAGTTTGGTACCGCCAGCATGGCGCTGTCCGGCACCATGGACAACGGTGGTCCGAACTACTTCGGCATCACCTCCACCGGCACCTACAAGGCCCACATTGTTGTCTCCGACGACTACACCACGGCCGACTACAGTTTCGTAAAACAATAAGTGAGAATAAGCAGGGGATGGCGCATGCGTCGTCCCCTTGCTTTTTAAAAACAAGTATGAACCGATTAAACAACAGAAATATTTCATTTTGGGCGTATGGTATAACCGTTGTGCTGATCGCATGCACGAGCGCATGTTCACGCAAAACCAACGAATCTCCCGCGGCAAGCAACGGCAGCGACGTAGCCTTTTGGCTCACCACCGGCGATCGCTCGTCGCAATTGGCGAAATCGACATTGTCTTTTACGGATGGAGAAGGATCGGACGAGGTCATCACCGTCGACACCACCCAACGTTTTCAAAGCATCGACGGTTTTGGTTTTTCACTCACGGGCGGTAGTGCCTACTTGCTTCACACCAAGTTGGATTCCATGAAGCGGGCGGCCTTGCTCCGGGAATTATTTCTCACTGACGACAACGGGATTGGCATCAGCTACCTGCGGATCAGCATTGGCGCCTCCGATCTGGACGATCATGTTTTCTCGTACGCCAGCTACGCACCCGGCAAAGGAAAAGGGTTCAGCCTCGACGAAGATCGCAAACACCTCATCCCGGTGTTGAAAGAGATCGTGGCGCTCCAGCCGGGCATCAAGATCATGGGCAGTCCCTGGTCGGCACCTGCGTGGATGAAAACCAACGCGAACGCCAAAGCCGGAAGCCTGAAGCCGGAGTACTATGAGGCGTATGCAAAATATTTTGTGGACTATGGCCAGGGGATGAAAAAAGAAGGCATCACCATCGACGCCGTGACACTGCAGAACGAACCGGAAAATCCGAAGAACACCCCGAGCAAGATCATGACGGCAGCCGACCAGGCAGCTTTTGTAAAAAATAACCTTGGTCCCGCGTTCAAAGCGGCAGGCATCCAAACCAAGATCGTCGTGTTTGATCACAACTGCGATCATCCCGAGTACCCCATCGCCGTGTTGGACGATGCTGCGGCCAAGCCCTTCATCGATGGATCGGCTTTTCATCTTTACCTGGGTGAAATCGAAGCCTTGTCAAAAGTGCATGAAGCCCACCCTGACAAGCATGTATATTTCACCGAACAATGGACTTCCGGCGAAGGAAGTTTTGCCGGCGATCTGCAATGGCATATCAAACACCTCGTGATTGGCGCAACGCGCAACTGGAGCCGGAACGTGCTGGAGTGGAACCTGGCCGCCGACGCGAGCTATGGTCCGCATACCGATGACGGCGGGTGCACGCTTTGCCAGGGAGCACTCACCTTGGGCGACGACGTGAAACGCAATGTTTCCTACTACATCATCGGCCATGCCTCCAAGTTTGTTCCCGATGGCTCGGTGCGCGTCGCATCGAATACGCTGCAGGCCATTCCCAACGTGGCTTTCGTGACACCGGAAGGAAAGAAAGTGTTGATTGCCGTGAACGATTCTGATGCAGAAAAAAGTTTTGCCGTAAAAGCAAATGGGAAGACCTTTAAAGCGACCTTGTCAAAAGGTGCGGTAGGAACATTTGTGTGGTGAGAAGAAGAGCAGTAGTACGCAAGTTGAACGATAATCCGGCAAACGTGAGAAAGACATCGCCCATCAAGGCCATCGGAAAAAAAATTGGATACGTGTTGGTGGTCATCGCCGTAACCACCGTGAGTTGCCAGAAAGACAGCGACCCGAACCCGGGACCGCCTGTGCAGCCCGCGGCCCTCGGCAAAGCCAAGGTGTGGCTCACGCGGGGCGATCAGACGAGTCTGCTCGCGCAACAAAGCGATATCTCCATCACCGCCTTGAAAGACACGCCGTCCATCACGATCGACACCACCACACAACTCCAGGAGATGGATGGATTCGGCGCCGCCCTCACGGGATCGTCGGCCTACCTGATCAACAAGAAGCTGAGCGCTTCGCAGCGGAGCTCCCTGCTGAAAACACTTTTTGACGAAACGGATGGCATCGGCATCAGCTACCTGCGCATGACCATTGGCGCGTCTGACTTTTCATTGTCCGACTACACCTACGACGACATGCCCGCGGGCCAAACGGATTATCCGTTGGATAACTTTTCGATCGCCAAAGACAAGGAAGATGTGGTGCCGGTGTTGAAACAGATCCTCGGTGTTCAACCGGTGGTGAGCATCATGGGTTCGCCCTGGAGCCCGCCTGCCTGGATGAAAACCAACGGCAGCCTGAAAGGAGGTAAATTGAAGACTGACGCTTACGACAGCTACGCGCAATACTTTGTAAAATATATAAACGCTTTCAAAAACGAAGGCATCACCATCGATGCCATCACGCCGCAGAACGAACCATTATATTCCACCGCGAGCTATCCTTGCATGGACATGCCGGCAACGGATCAATTGAATTTTATCAAAAACAGTCTGGGACCTGCTTTTCACTCGGCGGGGGTGGACACGAAGATCATTGCCTACGATCACAACTGGGACGTCACGGACTATGCGATCTCCATTGTCAATGATGCGGGTGCTGCCCAGTTTGTGGCCGGCTC
>CBIHQM010000182.1:0-12352 GCA_966211885.1 uncultured Chryseolinea sp. | reverse complement strand
CGCACAAGGCCGCGACGAATTCGGCCAGCGCCACCGGATCCAGCGCGGCGAGGCGGGCGCGCGCCCGCCCCCGCCACGCACCGCCCCAGGCGAGCGCCAGCCAACCGCCCGCCCACCGCCTCACCCCCCCGCCACCCGCCGGCTGGCCGGTTAACGCAAAGGTTAAAATCAACCGCCGCCAACCGCGATCTACACCGGGTATTCTGGCGTTGAAGAGCGTACTATCGACCAGCAGGACGTGCATAAAGATATAAAACGGAAATACCCACCTTCCCGCTTTTTCCTTTCTTTCCATAACCATCAGTACGATCAACAGAGAATAAATCACAGCCCAACTCACAAACATAATAGTAGGAAATTCCATCTTAAAAAGATGGAACAGCACGCGGTCGGAAGCCGGTTGTATCATCGTGATCCCGGTACAAACCATGGCCCTGGCGTGGATGGCTACTCGAGACCGGTTTGCGATGGCAATAAGGTAAAACGTCAACATCAGGATCGTCCCATTCATCACCCCTAGGAATGTCAACGCTTCTTCAGGGAACAGCAGTCCCTCATAGTGCATGACCTGCAGTATGGAAAGAAGAAGCAAGGGCATAACCACGAAAGAGAATTTCCCGATCAGCCGGTGGGCGGTGAATTTCTTTTTTCTGATGAGGATCGGTTGCACGATCAACATCGCTATCCAAAGCGACATCATGACGCCATGAAAATGAAAAAGTGAAGCATGCCTACTCGTGCCGGCGATCAATTCGGAAATATACCCGTGCCAAAACCCCAATAAAACAATCGCCACCAATCCGAAAACATAATAACCGGCCTTGTCGAAGTTGATTTTTGATATAACGTTGTTCACGATGGTAATGGGGTTAAAAATTATTCATAGTTGAATAACAGAGCACTAAGTCTCTGATTACTACTGCCGACTATTAGCCCGCGAGATAGTTTCTTAGACGCCTAAGTTGAAAAACACCGGCATCCCGATCATTGTAAAAAATCGTCATTTTTTTGCCACCGCTCCCGGGAAGAAGGGGTAAGCCCTTCCGCGTCACACCTTCTCCCGTAAATTCTCCACCACCCTGACCACGGCGCCCAACTGTGAATTCGAGGACTTCTTCAATTGATCCAGCACGACTACCGAAATAAGCTTCGGCCAGAACAACCGCGAATTGACGTCGCCTGCTTTTGCTTCGATGGAAGCGATCTGCTCTCCCAATGCCTGTTGCAACGCCGGCGGCACATCTGGATCCTGCGACAGCGCCTTGAGCTTGATCAGTCCTGCCTGGAGCCGATGGTTCTGCAGGTCATCGATGGCATCGGTTAATTTATACGGCCAGTGAATAGCCGTTTCGTTGGCAAACCCTGCCCAGTAAAATTTAGATTGCGCAAAATCCTTATCGTACGCACTGGACAGCCCCATCAAAATATAGAATACAGCAGCCTCATACTGCACCGAAGAGCCGGGTTTTAACAGCAGGTGCTTTTTCGCCTGCTGCGATTCTTCGCGTGCCATGCTGTCCCAACCCTGCTCATACATGGTAATGGACCGCAGCGATAGCGCCAGGTACTTCACCGTAGCGTCGCCTTCTTCCGCGGCGAGGTCGGCCTCGGCAAACGCCATGGCAGGCTTTGCAGAAACCGTCCATCCATACCCCAGCAGCAAATGTGCATACGCCGGATCCAGCGGTGCCAGCGAATCGGGCCGCTGGTTGTTATACAACTTTACGGCAGGCCCAAGGGTCGTGCCCGAAGTGGCTTTATACGTGCGATAGGTCAACCCGGAAACGGTATCTTCATAAAGCTCGCGCTGGGTCTTTTTCCCGGAACAGGCAAAAAATAAAACAAACAGTGTGAACAGCCACACCCGCCGCCGGGAGATCGTTGATGAATACATTCGCGCAAGATATAAAAACGCCGCTTTGATCTATATCCATCTTCCGGATCGTGAGGTATAATCCATCATCACTCCGGGTAAATCTTTGTGACCTTGGCCATCTTTTCACCCAGTGTCAGGATCCAATCCCTATCTTTGGCAATAATGCAATGATCATGAAAAAGAAAGTCTTCATCGGCATCGTCCTCTTGGCAACCCTCGCCACCGGTTTCTTTATCTACCGCGCCACCCGGCCCAGCCCTCCCGGATCCGCGGAGCTCACCGTCGGGAACCTCACAGTCTCTATATCCTACAACCGGCCCTCTGTGCGCGGTCGCCTCATCTTCGGCCCGGAAGAACAAAAAGCCTTACAACCCTATGGCATCTATTGGCGGCTCGGTGCCAACAAAGCCACTCAAATAACCCTTAGCAGCAACGTTATCTTCAACGGTCAACCCGTCAAGTCGGGAACTTACAGAATGTACGCCATCCCCGGCCCCGACAGCTTCGAGATCATACTAAACACCGAGCTTGGCAAATCCGGCGCCGAAATGCCCGACCATCAATTCGACATTCTTCAAACAAAAGTTCCGGTTACCGCCGCCTCCACATCTGTAGAAAAATTCACGATTTCCATGACCGAAGCCAAACCAGGCATCGATGCTGTGTTCGAATGGAGCACAATCCGCTTTGTCATCCCTATACGCCCGCAATAAAAAAGCGTATACCCTCATCCAGGTCCAACGAACCTGCTCGCTTTCCCGCGGATTGTCGCCCAGGAAAACGGCGAAAATGGAGAGGACGGCGGGTGGGAGAAATAGGCCCAGATGTCTACCATTTATTTTAGTCTCACTATATTGGCGTTAAAGAATCAACGTACATCCTAGACTCATGAACTTTAAACTGGCTGAGAAACTAAACACCCTCATCACTCGCGACAAACTGGATGAAGCCATCACCCTGGCCGAAAAGGAACTTCGGGGTCTGCCGCAAACTCCTTTCCATGCC
This sequence comes from uncultured Chryseolinea sp., assembly GCA_966211885.1. Lineage (GTDB taxonomy): Bacteria > Bacteroidota > Bacteroidia > Cytophagales > Cyclobacteriaceae > Chryseolinea. The sequence goes on along the minus strand of CBIHQM010000182.1, from coordinate 9,471 downwards.
ATCTTAGGCAAAGACCTGCTGCACCTTGTCGACCCTATGGCGAAATATTTGGATGCCTTCTATCAATGGATGAAACCAACGCTCACCACCAAAGCCCTTTATGCCGAAATGAACGGCTTCACCATCAATCCCGATCTCTGGTACGTCGATGTCTTTGCCTACGACGAATACCAAGGCCTCGATGACTTGGACTGGCTCGCCGATGTTGAACTGGAAAACTCCACCGTGAACGACCCCTTCGTGCTCACCGGGTTTGAAGACTTGCAAGAGGCCTACGACGACTACATGGAAAAGGAAAAATATCATGACAAGCGGCAAAGGAGCGGCAGCGAAGTCTGCGAACTCATCGTCATTCTCCGGCTCCAACAACTGATGCGAGAAGCCGTCAAGGCCGGAAAAGCCAAAGGCAAGACGTGGGTAAAAGTGCCCCTGTTGGTGACAGCACATGACTATGACCTTATATACAGAGCATCATGACAAGCCACCGAATGTTTTATTTGAAAGCCTATATAAATCCCCTTGAAAGTTCGTCGCGTAAATCGGCAACGCGAATATCGGCCAGTTCTGCTGCTTTGGACTTGTAAAACCAAGGCAACAAACGTGCGTCATAATATGCAGAACACCAGAGACAAGAGCCTAAAATCTTCTGTCATGTGTCTTGCAGTACCAATTCGGATCACAGTCCGTAACCATGCATCCGCCAAGTTCAATTTTACCCTTTTCAACTTTTCTAAAAAAGCTCTTTGATCCCATAATTAATCCGTAGACAATGGGGATTACATTGTTCTTGTGGTTGCCTGTTGGACATATTCCAGTGAGCTTTGTTTTCTCGTACGGGCAAATCTTAGGCGGATAGTCAAACTTTATTTCGACAGTAGTGTCCTTTTTTAGTATGACGTTGAACGTAGTGTCAGGTTCGTAAGCGCCGCTAATGGACAGTTGATACTCGCTACTTTTGTTAACGGAGAGATCAAAATAGCCCAAGCTATCCGTTTTAACGGAGAGCGGTTTGCTTTTCGGTTGATTGATGTCCGTGGCCGTCACCCAAATAATGGTTGATATGGGGTTGTTCCTTGTATAATTGATCTTTCCACGTAGCTGTTGTCCAGTCAGGGCTGACGAAATAGCTATTGTTACACACAGGAGAATAAGTTTCATATTTTTTTTGGCAGTAATATCTACACATAGGATGCGCTAACAGACCAATTGTTGTCAATTATGACTTTCAAATTTAATCAATCTGGAGCAGTCGCTCTTAAAATCATCACAGTAATCGATCAACACGGCCGTGCCTGTGTCTCCAATTTGTTTCTTCACGACATCGAAGGCTGTTTGTGCGCCGATGGGGTCAACGCCGGAAAGATCAAAAATGATGTTGTTTGTCCACGAAAAGGTTGTTAGTAGAGATAGGAGCTTTCTTGGATTTCCGGCCAGACTGCAAATCTTCGTTTTCGGGTTTATCCATTCATCCTCGTAGATCATCTTTGTCAATTCACTTTCTGGATTGCCATGCTTTTTGATGTATCTCTTCACCGTCAACGGATAGAACATACTGTGCCATTTGCTTTCGCCGATGTGGCTGATAAATCGTAACTCGGTATTTAGTTGAACGTTTTCGTGTTTTTCTTTGCCCGTTAGGATGTCAACGAGTTTAAAAAGTAGCCCACTGAAATACGGTCCGTTGGACAATTGTATTATGGTTATCTCTCCTTTGCCCAATGTGAAGGGAGGGATATAGAAGTCGTCGATTTTTATTCCTGCTGATTGTACCACGTATTGAAAGATCAATTACTCAAAACGTTTTCAATGTCCTACCAAATTGGGGGCCAGGTTTCGATGGATGCGCTTAACCTCGATACGTTTTTTTGCCCTTTTTTGAATTTAGTCCGCCTAGGCGGACTTTCCATCATAACCCCAAGTAGTACCCTGATCGAATCGGGATACCCGGAGAAAAGCAACACAACAAACCTATTCATTCAATCCAAGTTTTTCCATCAAATTCCGCTTAGAGTAGTCAACGGCAAAGTTTGTAGAAATATCGTCCTCCGTGGGGTAATCCTTACTTTTCTTTCTTCTGTTAGTGGCGGCTAAATAGTGAAAGTATATTTCCTCACCCGTTTGTAGTTCGGGTACTGATGTTTCGAATCCTCGATCGAGATAGTTTGTAAAGGAATAATTTGTAAAAAAGTTTGTTGATTGATAGCCAAGTTTCGTTTCGAACCGCTTGGGCATAAGGTCATCATGAGATGCCCTGTATTTTAAGACTTCACCGTCTTCAGTCCCTATGCTTAGAACATGAGTTTTGTTCGCTATCCAGATTGCGTCTAAGTGCTCGCCGCTGTCAGGGGTTGAGCTGATGTCTGGGTCGTTGCTGACTAACTCACAATTTATGGTGAGTTGTTCGACGTTGCTATTCTTCTTAGTAATACGAAATATCCATCCCTTGGAATCATCAACTGGAAACTCAGTATTTCGCATCCAACCTTTTATGTTGCTAAATGGAATAACTTCAATGCGGTGATTTGGGGTGTCAACGAGTTTCATCGAATTTGTCTGCGAAATTGTGATGGTGTTAAGATTAACAGTGGAGCTAATATCAAGTCTAATAACACCTAATGGGGTTTCAAAGGTGTCAATATTTATTTTGTCAGTTTTCATAATCGTTAGGGATGCATATAACGGCCAGGTTCGAAGGCATGCGACAATTGTGAAACAATAATCGTAACGAAGCACGCGCCTCCAGATCAAGGTTATTCAAAATCCTCTTTGTCAACCAAAATTCTGTTCTTGTATAATCCATACCAGTTCTCAAAAATCTCCGGTGTTGTCAGTCCCGCCAGGCGTGTCCGCAGTGACGGCATTGTTTTGCATGAGGTGTCCGGGCAAGACGTCCACAGTTGGGGCAGTTGTTTAGAAATACTTTGTCCGGGTAATCTGATAGAATTCGCCTTGCCATGATTTGCGTGTATTGTTCTGGTCCACCGGTTATCATCTCCAAAACATCCTTATCGGATGTAAGCCAACCCTGTTTCTTGTAGGTTGCGATCTTTCTTTCAATGCCCTCTCTACCCTCAGTGTTGTATTGACCCATTAAGGTGAGTATTGTTTGTATGTCCTTGTTTGGTAACAAATTCGAATAATAGCTGGCGATGTATTGTGCTAATTCTTTGTCCATAACGTTGATTTTTGCTGCCAACAGTCTTGTTATCTAAATCTATTTGATCAGGCGATAAGCCGGATAGGACAAGCCCACAATAATGAGAATGAGTACGAAGTTGTACCAATCGCTAATAGCAAACCCCACAAACAACCCAACCGTCACCAACAACACCAGCACCGACGTCCACGGATAACCCCACGCGCGAAAGGGGCGAGGCAAGTTAGGCTCGGCCCTACGCAGCTTAATGAGTGCGCCGAATGCAAACCCCAACACGATCAGCGATATAAAAGCACTAAGCGAGAACAACGCTTCGAACGACCCCACCAAAATCAGCCCCAAGGCAAGCGCCGACGAACAAAGCAACGCCACCGTCGGGGTGCCACCTTTATTGACCACCCTACCTTGCCGCACAAAGAAACCATCGCGGCTAAGTCCAAAAAGAATCCGCGCCGGTATCATCATATAAGCATTGAGAATGCTCACCAGCGAAGCAATGGCCAGCACCACAACAAACGTGGCGCCCCCGCTTCCAAAAACGATCTTGGCGGCATCAGAGGCCACCAGCGTAGAAGTGGAGATGGAGTCGATGGGCACAACATAAAAGAGCGCAACATTAAAAATCACATAGATCAAGATGACAGTGACGGCCCCCATAAACAACGAACGCGGTAGATTTTTTTCGGGGTTCTTATCCTCTTCAGCAAAGAAGCAAGCCGACCACCAACCATCGTATGCCCCCACAATCAACTGCATAGATTTAAGGATGCCGATAAGCAGTCCACCTCCCACCACAGGCAGCGGTTGCCGGAAAGAAATGTGATCGACCCTCACAAAAAAGCAAGCAGCAATCAACACCACGAAAAAGATCACCTTAGCAAGGCTCATGATCTGCTGCGCGATGCTTCCGCCCTGCACACCCACCAGGTGAAACGCAGTGAACACCAACAGGAATCCCACCGCCACCAGCGTTTCGCGGCCAGCCCAGGCCGGAAAGAGGATGGTCACATATTCACTGATCACAATGCAAAAATAAGCGGGCCCAATGGCATTGATGAGATAGTCGAGCCAGCCCGTGAGGAAGCCGAAGTAGGTCCCGAAAGCCCGCATCACATAGTTATACGGTCCCCCGGCCTTCGGCATGATGGTGGCCATTTCGGAAAAGGAGCTCACGCCCATCAGCACATACAGTCCACCAAAAAGCCAGCACAAAACAATGAGCCAGTAGTTGTCCAGCATCAGAGCAATCGTGCCCGGTGTGCGCAGGATGCCGGCGCCGATGGTGCCCCCGATCATGACGGCCACGCCAAAGCTGACACCCAGCACTTTTTTCAGTTCGTGTTTTGGTGATCCTGATAAAGATTTTTCCATACGCCGGATGTATTTGATGGCTGCGGTGTGGCCGTGGTGCGTGAATATAGAAACAAAATTGGCAGGATTAAAGGCCTGTTGTCGGCACAGCGCGGGGAGCACATTGGGTTTCGAACCGGCTTTCATTATCTTACGGCTGCTAACGTTAGTTTCATGAACACAAAAAAAATCATCAAGATCACCTTCCCGCTCATCTTGCTGGCGGGCATTTATTTCTTAGGCTCCGAACCGGCAAAGCCCAAGTATGACCTGGCCTTGCCGCAAGTTCCGGCCGACCCCACGGGACTAGTGGCGTATGTGAAGGAGAAAGAATCGCATCACAAAATTAAGCCCGACAACGAATCGCGCATCGAGTGGTATGACAGCGTTCCGAAACGCACTGAATATGCTGTGGTGTATGTGCATGGATTTTCGGCCAGCCCTATGGAGGGTGAGCCGACCCACCGCCGCTTTGCCAAGGAATTTGGCTGTAACCTTTACTTGCCCCGCCTGGCCGATCATGGCATCGACACCACCGAGGCCTTGCTCATGATGACGCCCGACCGCCTCTGGGAAAGCGCCAAAGAAGCGTTGGCCATTGGAAAACAACTGGGCGACAAAGTGATCCTCATGAGCACTTCTACCGGCGGCACCCTGGCGCTTAAGCTGGCCGCCGAATATCCCAACGATGTTTATGCCCTCATCAACCTTTCGCCTAACATCGCCATCAACAACGGTGCGGCGTTCCTGCTGAACAATCCTTGGGGATTGCAGATCGTGCGGAAGGTGAAGGGAGGAGAATATTCCATTGACGAGACAGAGGAATTTCCCCAGTATTGGTATACGAAATACAGACTGGAGGCCACCACACAGTTGGAAGAACTGGTGGAGTCCACCATGACCAAAGATCTTTTTCAACGTGTTAAGCAACCGTCGCTCACGGTGTATTATTACAAAGATGAGAAAGACCAGGACCCTACTGTAAAAGTTAGCGCCATGCTGGAAATGAATAAAGCGCTGGGTACTCCTGATGACATGAAGGAGGCTGTGCCCATTCCCGGGGCTGGTGTTCATCCGTTGGGGTTTGAGAAAAAATGTAAGGACTATCCGGCGGTGTATGGGGCGGTGGAGAAATTTGCGTTGGAGAAATTGAAACTGACGCGTACCGGAGAAGAGATGTTGGTGAAAAATTGAAGATGCTGTGCTGGAGAAGCACGCGATCGAAATAGAAAAAGGAGTTGCATCATTTGATGCAACTCCTTTTCTTTTCGTGAGGTTTGAACCGTAGAGGCGTCCTCCTTCGCTGAAGGTATGGCGGGCGAGGCCCTCCTTCGCTAAAGCTTCGGCGGGCGAAGCAAAGAAATGCAGTCTTATGCTTTCAAGTACTCGATTGCTTTCAGGAGATCGTCAGGGGTGTCGATGCCGAAGGTTTCTTTTGAGGTTTCCACGACGGTGATCTTGAAGCCATTTTCCAGCCAGCGCAATTGTTCCAATGATTCTGCTTTTTCCAAGGCGGAAACGGGAAGTTGTGTTAGTTTTTGGAGGATGTCGGAACGGTAGGCGTACATGCCCACGTGTTTATAAAACTTGTGCTTGTCCAGCCACAGGTTCCGGTCGGTGTTGCGGATGTGGGGGATGGCTTCGCGGCTGAAATACAAAGCTTCGCGTGCTGCGTTCAACACAATCTTTACTTCGCTGGGATTGAAAAGTTGTTCCAGGTCGTCGATGGCTTTGATGAGGGTGGCGATCTCGGTTTTGCCGTCGAGGGTGGCGGCGACGAGGTCGATCTGGTCGGGTTGGATGAAGGGTTCGTCTCCCTGGATGTTGATGACGTAGTCGAATTTTTCTTTTTGCAGGGCCAGCGCTTCGTAACAGCGATCGGTGCCGCTCACGTGGTCTTCGCGCGTCATGCAGACGTCGCCTCCAAAGGATTTCACATGGTTGTAGATTTCTTCATGGTCGGTGGCCACCACCACTTTTGACAAGCTTTTGGCGGCTGCTGCTTGTTCGCATACCCGTTGGATCATGGATTTTCCGTTGATGTCCACCAACGGCTTGGCGTGAAACCGCGATGACGCATACCGCGCGGGTATCAGTCCGATTATCTTCATCTATTGTTCTGTTAATTGTTTTACCTGCACACTGGACCCTGCCTCGCCAACCACTTCCACCGGCGCGCCCCGGTCGATGTATTCGCCGCGGGTGAAGGCATCATAGAGATGCCCGTCGATGATCACTTTGCCGCTGGGCCGCAACACCGTGTGGGCCGTGCCGTTCTTGCCTTTCAGGGATTCCTTGTTGAAGTTGCTGTTATAGCCTTTGCTGCTGTCTTGCGTGTCGGTGAGGGCTACGCGTTTGTAGAAACGGGTGTCGGGCAATTTGGCGCCGCCGATAAAAAATAAGATCACACTTCCCAACAGTCCGCCGACCGATGCGGCGAGGGCCAGCAGGATGTCGTGCATCCGAACAAATTCGAAATCGAAATCTTTGTTGTTGATCATGATCAGCACCAGCGACCCGACGGTGAGCACGATCCCCGCGATGCCGGCCACCCCAAACCCGGGAATGACAAAGACCTCCGCAGCGATGAGACACATCCCCACAAAAAACGCGATGATCTCCCAGTTCTGCGCTAGGCCGTTGAGATAGTAGGGCACCAGGTAGAGGATCAACGCGATCACCGCGGCAATGGCTGGGAAGGCTGCGCCGGGTGCCTGCAGTTCAAAATAGATCCCACCCAGGATGATGAGGATGAGCACGCCACTGATGAAGGGGTTCAGAAAAAAGGCGACGATCTTGTCGGCCGCGCTCAATTCGTACTGATCGAGGGTATAATCTTTTATGTTGTTCTTTTTCAGGATCTCTTCTACGGAATTCACCTCGCCTTCACAATACCCGTTGTGTATGGCCTCCGAGGTGGAGAAGGTGATCACCTGGCCGATCTTTTTGATGCTGTCGATCTGCACCTGTTCGTCCACCATGCCCTCGGCGATGGTGGGGTTTCTTTTATTGACCTCGGCGGTCGAGCGCATGATGGAGCGCATATAGGACTGGTACTTGTCGGGAGCCTTCTGGCCGCTGCCATCCACCACGGTGGCCGCACCAATGCTGGCGCCGGGCGACATGTAGATGCTGTCGCAGGCAATGGAAATGAGTGCGCCGGCCGATGCAGCATCAGAGTTGACGAACACCCAGACCGGTTTTTTCACCTTCAGGATCATGTCCACGATGTCTTTGGCATCGGTGAGCACGCCGCCGTAGGTGTCCATTTCAATGATGATGATGTCGGCGTTTGTTTTTTCGGCATGCTCCAGCGCCAGCGACACGGAGCGAGTCATGCGGGGGTCGATCTCGTCTTTGATGCCCATCACCATCACCCGCTTTTGCTGGGCCAGGGTGGAAAGAGACGACACGACCAGGAGGAGGAGGGCTAACCAGGGTTTTAGCGTTTTCATATCGGTGCAGGACTTTAGCGGATAGCTATCAGCTCCGATAAACTATCGGCTCCGATAGCCATCGGAGGGATCCGATAGTTATCGGATTCCTGTTTAATTTGCATAAAATTAAGATTAAACCGGTTGGGGCGTAGCATAGAACACAACTTTTCGCATGTTTTTGACGGCACCGTCTGGAACCTGCTCGCCTCCGAAAAACACGACGTGCTCATTGCCGAGGTGCGTAATCATGAGAAAAAGCAGGTTACATTCTCCGCATGTCATTGCCAGACAGGCCAATTCCTCTGGCGCGACGTCACTTTCGATGAGCCTTGGTGGATCAACCTGGCGGGCGTAACCGGCGATGTGGTGCTTTTCACGTTGTACCTGGAAACGCAGAATCCCGACCGCAAGGGCGTGTTGGCCTATCATCTCACCGAACAGAAGATCCTCTGGTGGAACAATGATCTCTCTTTGACGGAAGTGTCGGGGGCCTGCGTGCGGGGCATCGCCTCAAAGTATGGTCACCGGGAGGTGGTGCTGGATGCGGCCACAGGCCAGGCCATTGATCCCGCGCAGGCGGTTCAAGCACCTGTATCCTCGGCCATCCAGCGACCGTATCAATACCTGGAGGAGAACCCGCACTTTGCCACGGTGAAAACATTTTTGGAGGAGAAATTCAATTTATCTCCCGTGGTGGCGTTGGAGTATCTGGAGCATGGTTCCTTGATTTTTATTTCCTTTTATCTCCGGGAAGAAGAATTGGCGAATTATTTGTTGGTGCTTTCCGCGGAAGGCAACGTGTTGTTGAAAGAAAAATTAGACGAACAGCGGAAAGGAATCGGTCTGGATACTTTTTTCATCCTTTCAGGTTGCGTATTTTTCGTGAAGAATACAAGAGAGTTGGATAGTTACAAGATCTATGATTAATGAATTGATATTGGCGGGTGTCTCATTTTTTCATCCGCATGTGCAGCAGGATTCTATCGGAACAGAGACCGTCAACGGCAAGATCTTCGTGCTCCACCAGGTAGACGAAAAAGAAACCCTTTACGGCATCTCGCGACGCTACGGCGCCACGGTCGAATCCATCATCCAAAACAACCCCGGTGTCGACGCCGGGCTCGAGATTGGCAAGGTGCTGCGAATCCCCTATACACCCCGCACCACGGCCAAGAAGGCTGACGGCACCACCACCACACACACCGTGGCGGCCAAGGAAACCATGTTTTCCATCTCGAAGCAATACGGTGTCACCGTAGACGAGATCAAGCAATGGAACAACCTCACCGACAACAACCTTTCCATCGGCCAGGAGATCATTGTCAAGAAAAACGGCCACACCACCACCGCGACGTCACAAACCCAAACATCCACCACGCCTCCAGTCGTTGGCCCCAAGAAGGGTGTTCACCTCGTAGCGGCCAAGGAGACCATGTTCTCCATCTCCAAACAGTATGGCATCACCGTGCAGCAAATCAAGGATTGGAACAAGCTGGAAGGAAACGAGATCAGTATCGGCCAGGAATT
>CBIHQM010000181.1:0-12389 GCA_966211885.1 uncultured Chryseolinea sp. | reverse complement strand
TATCTGAAACCCGACCTCTCCCGGCCGAAGGCCATCCTGATCAAAGACGGCAAAAAGCTGGAGACCCGCTATTTCAAGTTCTATCGCAACGCCATCACCGGCAAAGTGCCCGACGAAGTTTCGTATGGCGTGTTCTGGAAACCCATCCAGGATGAGGTTGGTCAGTCGGCCACCATCTATCTTTCTGCCGATGGCATCTACAACCAGATCAACCTCGAAGCCATTCCCACACCCGATGGCAAATACGTGATCGACAACGCCAACATCGTGTTGGTCAGCAACACAAAGGATCTTTATATCCGGAAGATAAAATCAAAACAAAGCGCGACGGAAAACACAGCCTCCTTGTTTGGCAATCCCACCTTCTATGCTGCCGCCACCAGCGACCCATCCATTTCATCGTTGCCGGGCACCGAAAAGGAAGTGACCCAACTGCAATTCATCATGAAACAAAAAGGATGGATCACCGCCGAGTATATCGAACAAACGGCATCGGAAGAGAATGTGAAGGAGATGAACAGTCCCAAGATCTTTCACATTGCCACGCACGGATTTTACCGGCCCACGGCGCAGGCCACATTGGAGGATGAACTGCAGGGCAGCGAAGCCACATTAAATCAAAATCCCCTGATGCGCACCGGCCTGCTCCTGCGCGGAGCCGGTGACTTGATGGAAAAGACAGAGTACAACTACAACATGGAAAATGGTATCCTCACCGCCTATGAAGCGATGAGCCTGAACCTGGACAAAACCGACCTGGTGGTGTTGAGCGCCTGCGAAACAGGCCTCGGCGATCTCGAAGCGGGCGAAGGTGTGTACGGTCTGCAACGTGCCTTTCTTGTAGCCGGCGCCAAAGTACTTATCATGAGCATGTTCAAGGTAGACGACGACGCCACCCAAAAGCTGATGCTGAAGTTCTACCAGAAATGGTTCAACTCCGCCAACCTGCGTCAGAGCTTTATTGATGCCAAGAAAGAAATCAGGGTGGAATATCCCGAGCCAATCTATTGGGGTGCCTTCATGATGATCGGGCTGGATTGATCGTGCAGATCTTGCAAGGGCTCAAAGCTTGAACCGCCTCGCCTTCGCTAAAGCTTCGGCGAGCGCAGAAGGCGCAGAGGCGCAAAGTAAATACGCAAAGCTTTCTCTGCGTTGTCTTTGCGTCTCTGCGTCTCTCTTTGCTCGCCGAAGCTTTAGCGAAGGTGAGGCGGTGAAAAATTTCTCTCAGAAATTACGGATCACTCCTCCACGAATGGCCTACACCTGCTCCTGCGGCCAGGGCGCGAACTCATAGCCGTCCTTGAAAAAGTTAGGGAAGATTTGTACGTGCTTTTGCTTGATCTCCTCAAACATCATGCGCTTCAACGCCGTGATGTTTTCGTTTTTTGTGGCCGACACAAAAATGACGTGTTCATACCCCATCTCGCGATAGTAGCCTTTCCGTTCCTCGAGGTCCACATCGGGATGTTGTTTCTTATACAGATCGATCTTGTTCAGCACCAGGATGGTGGTGATGTTCGCTGCGCCAATTTCCTGTAGTGTTTTGGAGACCACTTCGATCTGGTTGTCGTGAAATGGATGCGCAAAGTCCACGACGTGGAGTAACAAATCGGCCTCGCGCACTTCGTCGAGGGTGGATTTGAAGGATTCAATCAGGTGGTGGGGCAGTTTGCGGATAAATCCTACCGTATCGGAGAGCAGGAAGGGCACATTGCCGAACGTTACTTTGCGCACGGTGGCATCGACGGTAGCAAACAACTTGTTTTCGGCCAGCACTCCGGAGCCCGACAGCAGGTTCATGAGGGTTGATTTGCCCACGTTGGTATAGCCCACCAGCGCCACCCGCACCACGTTGCCGCGCGATTTGCGCTGCGTGATCTTTTGTTTTTCGATCTTCTCCAGCTTGTCTTTCAGAATGCTGATCTGGTTCCGGATGTTCCGGCGGTCGGTCTCGATTTCGCGTTCCCCGGCACCACCCCGCGTTCCTGTTCCCCCGCGTTGCCGTTCCAAGTGGGTCCACATCCGGGTTAGGCGGGGCAGTAAATATTGGTTTCGGGCCAATTCCACCTGGGTGCGGGCCTGGGCGGTTTGTGCGCGAAACAGAAAAATATCGAGGATCAGAAGGCTGCGGTCGTAGATGCGCACTTTGGGTTCATCGGCGTCGCTGGTATTGAACTCCTTTTCCAGGTTGCGGAGTTGGGATGGGGTGAGGTCCTCGTCAAAAATGATATTGTTTACCTTTTTAACGGTCACAAATTCCTTGATCTCGGCCAGCTTGCCTTTGCCCACGAACGTCCGGGAATCGGGATGTGGAAGATTTTGCACAAATTGTTTAATGGTCTTCACGCCAGCCGTCTCGGCCAGGAAAGCCAGTTCGTCCAGGTGTTCCTGCGTAACTTCCTGATCCTGTGTCCCTCCCAGGGCTACCATTACAGCTGTTTTTTCCTTAACTGTCATTCGTTTTTTACTTAGCGTCAAACATAACGGATAAATTTTAAAGTAAGTTTTAGGGCGGCTGTTACTTTTCATACCTTTGATGAATCTAAACCAGAGATATTTAGAGAAAACCTGATTTTTCGACCTTTTGTCGGATTTAGGATCGGATAAAATTCTCACAATCAGAGCCCAGAGGATGAGAGTCGCGATCGTATTAAACACTTCCTGGAATATTTTTAATTTCAGGATGAACTTCATACGCGCCCTGCAAGCGCAGGGCCACGAAGTGCACACCATAGCCCCGGTAGATGAGTTCACGCACCTGATCACAGAGGCCGGTTGCGTTCACCACCCGGTAAAAATGGACAGCCGGGGTGCCAACCCCATAAAGGATTCGGCCTTGATCGCCGAGCTGTTCTTTATTTATCGCCGGGTTAAGCCCGACATTATCCTGCACTACACCATCAAACCCAATGTTTATGGCACCCTCGCGGCCAGTATGCTGGGTATTCCCGTCATCAACAACGTTTGCGGTCTGGGCACGGTCTTCTTGAAAGATAACATCGTGTCGGCCATCGCCATGTTGCTCTACAAGATCAGCTTCCGGTTTGCAAACAAGGTGTTCTTCCAGAACCCCGACGATCTCAAGCTCTTCCTCGACAAGAAACTCGTGCCGGCTAAAGCCGTGGACATCCTGCCCGGTTCGGGCATCGACCTGAAACGCTTCCAGCCCACGCCATTCAAACGAAATGAAAAGTTCACCTTCTTGCTCATCTCTCGCCTGATCACCGACAAAGGCGTGATCGAGTACATCGATGCGGTCCGTAAACTCAAGGATAAAGGCGTCGATGCACATTTCCAGGTGCTGGGCGCAAAAGATCCCTTGCATAAGCGTGGCATTCAGCTCGATGTTATCCAGGAATGGATCGACAGCGGCACCATCGAATACCTCGGCACCACGAATGACGTGCGTGGTTTTATAAACAACGCCGACTGCGTCGTGTTGCCCTCCTACCGCGAAGGCACGCCCCGCACCCTGCTGGAAGCCGCGAGCTCATCCAAACCCATCATCGCCACCGACGTACCCGGATGTAACCACGTGGTGAAAGACGACTTCAACGGATTCCTCTGCCGCCTGAAAGATGCCGACGACCTGGCCGAAAAAATGAAGCGTATGGCCGGTCTGGCCGACGAAAAACTGAAAGCCTTTGGTAAGAACGGACGGGCAAAGATGGAGGCAGAATATGATGAATCTCTTGTCATAAACAAGTATCTTGCGGCCTTGTCGGATTTTCGGCAAGCATCCTAACCCAACGATACCTTTCATGGAAGTCAAAACAACCGGGATAGAAGGTCTGGTGGAAATTATTCCCACCCTCTACAAGGACGATCGAGGCTGGTTTTACGAGTTCTACAAAGAAGACACCTTCCGCAAGCATAACATCACCTATCGCTTCGTCCAGGAGAACACCTCCTTTTCAAAAAAAGGCGTCATCCGTGGACTGCACATGCAACGGGCGCCATACGCCCAGGCCAAACTGGTGACGGTGCAGTCGGGAAAAGTGCTCGATGTGGTGGTGGACCTGCGCAGTGGCTCGAAGACCTTCGGGCAAGTTTACTACTGTGTGCTGGACGCAGAACGCCGCAACATGCTGATGGTGCCCGAGGGATTTGCCCACGGATTTGCCGCCCTGGAAGACTCGGTCTTCTTCTACAAATGCTCCAACCTCTACGATAAAGCCTCCGAGACCGGCATTCGCTGGAATGATCCTGAACTGAACATTGACTGGCGCGTACAAGATCCTATCATTTCCGACAAGGACAGGGTATTGCCCACGATGGACGAATTGTTAGGAAAATCCGTAATTTCACGGTAATGAACCAACGCCTTGTACGTGAAACAACTATTTTTTTGGGCCTCTAACAGCGCGCTCCTTCTTTTTTGCGTCCTCCTCTCGTCCTGTGCCTCGTACAAGCAGAACATCATGTTCAAAGTACCGGAGGGGACCGTATTGAAACAACAGACCGAAGCCGCGGAAAAGAATTATGTCATCCAGATCAATGATCAATTGCAACTGGAGGTTTACACCAACAACGGCGAGCGCCTGATCGACCCCGACCGCAAGCTGTCGCAGGACGGCACGGATCAGAAGGCTACAGAAGAAACGGAACCAACTTACCTGGTCGACGTGAATGGCGTCAGTAAATTTCCCATGGTCGGCAACACCAAAGTGGTGGGGCTCACTATAGGCCAGGCCGAAGAAATATTGCAGCAAGCTTATGCCATTTATTATCAGCAGCCTTTTGTGAAGCTGAAATACACCAATAAACGTGTAGTGGTGCTGGGTGCTCCCGGCGGACAAGTCATACCGTTGGCGAATGAGAACATGCACCTGGTCGAAGTGCTGGCCCTGGCCAAAGGCTTGGCCAACGACGCCAAGGCTCAAAATATACGGATCTTGCGCGGCAAAGAAGTATTCGTGGCCGATCTCAGCACCTTCGACGGATATTTGAAAAACAATATTGCCATGGAACCTGGCGATGTGGTTTATGTAGAACCCGTTCGCAGACCGATCTCGGAAGGCTTTCGCGATTATGGCGCGGTCATCAGCGTCGTCACCAGCCTCACAACGCTGATGGTTGTTCTCCTGAGCCTTTAACAAAAAGAAATGTTGGAGACACCAAAAACCATACAGCCCCAGCAATCACAGGCCAACGAACCCCTTGACCTCAATAAGCTGAAGACCATTTTCAAGCGCAATTGGCTTTGGCTGATGATTCTATTTCTCGTCATCAACAGCGTGGCCTATCTCAAGGTACGCTACACCAAAAATCTTTACGAGTCATCGTCGGAACTGAAACTGGATATAAAGAATGAAGCGACGGAGTTTGGCATCAAACCAACGGTGGAAGATCCGGATTTCAACTTGCTGTCGGGCGAAATCGAACTCATTGAGTCGCGATTGTTTTTGGGACGTGTGCTGGACTCCTCTGATCTGAATGTGAGCTACTTCAGCGTGGGCCGCGTGCTGAACGACGAACTGTTCCAGAACACTCCTTTCCTCGTCCGCTACAAGGCACAAAATGAAAGCAGCTTCAACGTGCCGATTCACCTCGACGATAATGGGAACGATGAGTTCACCCTGCAGGTGGGCGACGAGGGCCAGAAAACAGCCGGACGCTACAATTCGAAAGTAAGCCTGAACGGTGTCGACCTCTACATCGAAAAAAATGAAGCCTTCAGTAAAGGCGATGAGATCGGCTATTTCTTTGTTTTAAACACCCGCGATGCGTTGTTGGGATATCTGCTGCGAAGCCTGACGGCCGAGCCGCTAAACTACAACGCCCACACGCTGCGCATTTCCTTCAAAGACAATAATCCCACCAAAGCCACGGCCATCCTCAACAAGATCGATTCCATTTACCTGCGCTACAGCTACGAACAAAAAAACCTCGCCAACAAGCAGAAGATCAATTGGGTCTCGAACGAACTCGTCAACATCGAGCACAAGATGGAAGACTTCGAAAATTACTTCGAGAATTTCACTTTACAGAACAAGACTAACAACCTCGACGAGGACTTGAAGAAAACCGTGTCGGCCATCAACCGCCTCGATTCCCAACGGTATGAACTCACCAACCGGATCGTGGAGGTGAACACGCTGATGGACGGCATGAAGGCCGGTGACTTGTCCATTTCGCTGACCCAACTTCACGCCTTGCCGCCCACGGTGGCCAAGAACCTGGAACAACTGGAAGACCTTTACCGAGACCAGGAAAAACTGAAGCTCTCTTACAATGAAGTGACCTTCGCCTATCGTCAACGTCAAAAAGACATCGAGACCCTTCGCGCAAAAGCGAGCCGGCAGTTGGAGGAGCAGCGCGCGGAATGGATCAAGCGCCTGGATCAGATCAATCAAAAAAAGGCGCAGCTCGAACACGAATTTGTGAACATTCCCGACAAGAGCACACAGTTCTCCAAGAATCTCCGCTTCTATAAACTTTATGAGCAATTCTATTTGTCGCTCATGCAATCGAAGTCCGAGTTCGAGATCACCCAGGCAGGAAGCGTGCCGGATTATAAGATCCTTTCACCCGCCAACTTGTCGTATACCCCGATCTCGCCCAACAAACTGATGATTACGGGCATCGGGTTTGTGGGAAGCGTCGTAGTGATGTTGCTGCTGGTGGGTTTGCTCTATGTATTGAACAACAAGGTCACCAGCCTGCTGGATATTGAACGGGTGACCAGTGTGCCCATGCTGGGCGTGGTGCCCTCCTCGCGGCAATTCACCAAGAATGGCTTACACGTGCTCGACCATCCTAAATCAATGGTCAGCGAAGCCATCCGGACCCTGCGCACCAACCTGGACTTTTTCAATATCAACGGTCAACGCAAAGTGATTGCCGTATCGTCGACCGTTTCGGGCGAAGGCAAATCTTTTATCGCCCTCAACCTCGGCGCGGTGATGGCGCTATCGAAAAAGAAGGTGGTGCTCCTCGACCTCGACATGCGCAAACCCAAGCAGAATTTGCCGGTCACTGTAGAGGATCCCTCCAAGGGCATCAGCACGGTGCTGATCCGGAAAAACACCTGGCAAGAATGTGTCTCCACCACAGCCCTGTCCAATTTCGACTACATCCCTTCCGGGCCGCACCCTCCCACTCCTTCCGAGTTGTTGCTGACCGGCGAGTTTGAAGAACTCCTGAACGACTTGAAGACCCAATATGACTATATCATCCTGGACACGCCCCCGGTTGGACTGGTCACCGACGGTATTATGGCCATGAAGCGCGCCGACATTTCGATTTATATTTTCCGCGCCAACTATTCCAAGAAGGATTTTGTTCTCAACCTGCAACGCATCATCAACATCAATAAATTCTCAAACATCACCACACTGCTCAATGCGTTGCCATCCACGGGCGAACAGAGTTATGGCTACGGCTATTACGAAGAGCCCGGGACCCGACCTTGGCTAAAGAAAATTTTTAATACTTAGTGTTTTCCTGGTTCAAAAAAAAGACGGCCCCTGCCCACCCGGCAAGCTTGCGCATCGACATTCACTCCCACTTGCTGCCGGGACTGGACGATGGCGTGCAAACCTATGAGGACGCTGAGGAGATCATTACCCGCTTCGAACAACTCGGCTACCGAAAGCTGATCACCACACCCCACGTGATGAGCGACGCTTACCGGAACACGCCGGAAATCATTGGCGACGCCTTGCAAAAGCTGCGCGCTTATCTCAAAGAACGCAACATCGCCATGGAGGTGGACGCCGCCGCCGAATACTATCTCGATGAGAACGTTTTTCGCATGCTCGAAAACGATGAGCCCCTGCTCACGTTCGGGAAGAAGCTTCTGCTTTTCGAGACCAACTTCCTGAACGAGCCCTTTAACCTGAAGGAGTTTATTTTCAAGGCCAACACAAAAGGCTACCGGCCCGTGCTGGCGCACCCCGAGCGCTATCTCTATTTGCAAAACGACATCGAGAAAGCAAAAGACCTGATGGACCGTGGCGTGTTGCTGCAGGTCAATATCAGTTCCATCACGGGCTACTACTCCAAGGAGGCACAACGCACCGCCCACAAGCTGATCGACAGAGGTTGGGTGCATTTGCTGGGCAGCGATTGCCATGCCCGGCAACATGTGCAATTGGTGGGCGTGGCGCAGAGCATGAAGCAATTTCAAAAAGCACTATCTTTACCGCTTCTCAATAATTCACTCTGACCTTTCGTTTTTCACTACCTTGCTCCCGTATGCATAAACAGCCCTTATCATGATCGCGGTTACCGGAGCCAATGGCTTGTTGGGCAGCTTCCTGGTGCGCAAACTGGTGGAGAAGAATGAAGTCTTTGTAGCCCTCAAACGAAAAGGCGGCGATACTTCCCTGCTCAATGATCTTGCCGACAAGATCACGTGGCGCGATGCCGACGTGCTCGATGCCCAGGCGATAGACGAAGCCTTTCACGATGTGACACACGTCTTCCACACGGCGGCCGCCGTGTCATTCAATCCACGTCGTGCGAAAGAAGTGCTGAATGTAAATGCACTGGGTACACGCCACGTGGTGAATGCTGCGCTGGTCAATGGCGTGAAGCGATTGGTGCACGTCAGCTCCGTGGCTGCGCTGGGCAGACAAAAAGATCAGAACCTTATCACTGAAAATAACAAGTGGGTAGACAGCCCCCTGAACAGCGTCTATGCACAATCCAAATACCTCGCCGAGCTGGAAGTTTTCCGTGGCCAGGAAGAAGGCTTGTCGTCGGTCGTGGTCAATCCCTCCCTGATCCTGGCGCCGGCAGACTGGACGCGCAGCAGTGCGCAGTTGTTTAAGTATGTGTGGGACGAGAAGCCGTTCTACATGGACGGTTTTTTGAACTATGTAGACGTGCGCGACGTTGCCGATCTAAGTTACCGATTGCTGAACCATCCCGTGCAGGGCGAGCGGTTTATCGCCAGCGCGGGTAAAATTTCGTATTCGGATTTTTTTTCCAGCATAGCAAGGAAATTCAACAAAAAATCACCGGGCATCAGAGTCTCTAAGGGCTTGCTTTCGGTGATGGCAGCAGTGGAGGCAGTGCGTGCGAAGGTTGCGGGTGTAGAACCGCTTGTTACCCGCGAAAGGGCGCGTTTGGCAGGCACCGAATTTTTGTATGAGAGCACCAAAATCCGCAACACGCTCAATTTTGAATTTCAACCGATTGATGAAACCCTTCAATGGTGTTGCGAATATTACATGGAGAAAAATCCACACTAAAAATTAATTCGAAAGGTCTTAGCTTTACACCAGTTTTACTTATTTTAGGAAAACCTTTTAGTCCATGTCTAAAGAATATCGTAAAAGAGAAGAAGGAAACGAGCTGATTAAACGATTTGAAGACCATCTCCGGAAAAAGAAAGCAGAGTTTTTTGATTTAGATGCCTACGAACAGATCATTGATCACTACATGTTGCGTAGCAAACATAGCAAGGCCCTTCAAGCCGTTAATCAAGCCATTAGTCAATATCCCTTTTCCACAGAACTGATCACCGTCAAGGCACAGATCCTCTCCAATCTGGAGGAATTCGGCCAGGCGCTGGAGCTGTTGGAACAAGCGCACGCCCTGCAACCCAACGACCCGGAAATTTTCCTGACAAAAGGGTCCATCCTATCCCTTCAAGGCAACCATGCCGAGGCCATCGAAAACTACGAACAAGCTTTGTTGCTGGCCGACGATAAAGATGAAGTATACTACAGCATCGGGTTGGCGCATCAGAGCATGGAAGACTATGAGAAGGCCATCGAGGCCTATAAGAAATCCATCGAGATCAACATCAATCACGACGGCTCGCTGTACGAGCTTGCGTTCTGTCTGGATGTGACCGGCCAACTGGAAGGCAGCATCGAATATTATCAGAAGTTCATCGACGAAGATCCCTATTCCACGGCGGCGTGGTATAATCTCGGCATTGTTTACAACAAGCTGGAGAAATACCAGGAAGCCCTCAACGCCTACGACTACGCCATCACCATCGACGAGTCGTTTGCCTCTGCTTATTTCAACACGGGTAACACCTACATGAACATGAGCGAGTACACCAAAGCGCTGGACGCTTTCCGCAAGACGGTGGAGATCGAGGGTCCCAGCCCGGAAGTGTACTGCTGCCTCGGTGCGGCCTATGAAAGCCTGGAGCAATATGAGCTGGGTCTGAAGTATTTCCAGAAGGCCACCAAACTCGACTCGCTGTATGACGAGGCTTGGTTTGGGGCAGGCGCTTGCCTGGAAAAACAGGAAAAATGGTATCAGGCCCTCCATTTCTATAACAAAGCCCTGAAAATCAACACTGAAAATCCGGAATATTGGAAGTCGGTGGCCCATGCCGAATTCAAAGTGGGTAACACCGTGTCCAGCATCGACGCTTATGAAGAAGCCTCGAAACTGGAACCTGGCGACAAGGAAATATGGCTGAATTGGTCGTTTATCTACTACGAACAAGGCGATCACGACAAGGCTATAGCCACCTTATCGACGGGATTTGACGAAATTCCGGACGATGCCGAATTTTTCTACCGCATGACGGTATACCTCATCGAAGCTGGTCGCTTTAAAGAAGCCTTTAATTATTTGGAAAATGCTTTAATTTTGGACTTCGATGGACATACCGCCCTGTTCGATTTCTTTCCTAAGATCGAGACGCAAAAGGCGCTGTACAAGATCATCGAGCAGTTTAGAAAAGAAAATAGCTAATGAACTACGAACTTAAAAACCTGCCTGAGCGTACGACCAAGCCCAGGCAATATGGCTTTACTATGGCCATGGATAAGGGCTTGAGTATACGCGAAACGGAGGATTTTGTCAGCATTTGTGCAGATCACATCGATATCGTGAAGTTGGGATGGGCCACCTCCTTTGTAACACCCAACCTGAAAGACAAGCTGAAAGTATACAAAGAAGCCGGCCTGCCGGTCTATTTCGGGGGCACACTCTTCGAAGCCTTTGTGATCCGTGACCAGTTCGAAGACTATCGTCGTTTATTGGATAAATATGAGATGTCGTTCGCAGAGGTGTCGGATGGGTCGATGGACATCGATCACGACAAAAAATGCGATTACATCACCAAATTGGCCGACCAGGTAACCGTGCTTTCGGAAGTGGGGTCAAAGGATGCGGACAAGATCATCCCGCCCTACATGTGGATCGAGCTGATGCAGAAAGAGTTAGATGCCGGCGCCTGGAAAGTGATCGGCGAAGCCCGCGAAGGCGGAAACGTAGGCCTGTTCCGGTCCACCGGAGAGGTACGTTCCGGTCTGGTGCAAGAAATCCTTACGAAAATTCCCTTTGAAAAGATCATTTGGGAAGCTCCCCAAAAGGCGCAACAAGTGTGGTTTATCAAACTGCTGGGCGCCAATGTGAACCTGGGCAATATCTCCCCCGAAGAAGTTATTCCCCTGGAAACCATACGATTAGGTCTACGTGGTGACACTTTCTTGCACTTTCTCGGTATAGAAAAGAAGAACACCAACACGGCGCCGCCCTTCGAGGTAGACTAAGCTTACCGATTTGAGAAGACCCAAAGACTATATTCTCCTTTACTTGAAAGGCATAAGTATGGGAGCCACCGACGTTATACCCGGCGTTTCCGGGGGCACTACGGCCTTGCTTACGGGCATCTACAACGAGCTCATCTCATCGTTGCAGGCCATTGACCGGAAAGCTCTTCAAATGCTTAAAAACCGCGATTTTGCGGGATTTTGGGAGAAAATCAACGGCAATTTTTTATTGACCATCTTTCTGGGCATCATCACCAGCATCTTTACGGCTGCCAAGGGGATGATCTATCTTTCCACGCGCCATCCCGTGGCCACTTCAGCCTTCTTTTTTGGCCTGACGGCCATTTCGGTTACCCTGATGCTCAGGGAAATAAAGAAATGGAACGGCGGCATCGTCCTCGCCCTCGCAGCAGGCACCGCCATCGCCTATGGCCTCTCGATCTTACCCGCGTTTCATACCCCCGACGCCCTCTGGCTCGCCTTTTTCGCAGGAATGGTGGGCGCTTGCGGCATGCTGTTGCCTGGAATTTCCGGGGGGTTTATCCTGCTTATTATCGGGAAATACCGGTATATCATCAACGCCATCACCAACTTTGACCTGCCTATGTTGCTGGTATTCAGCCTGGGATGCGTTGCTGGGCTATTGGGCTTTTCCAGAATTTTGGGGTGGGTAGTAGACAACTATCATGGCGCAACCGTAGCTTTGCTGGCCGGGTTGATGCTGGGCACCCTCAACAAGTTGTGGCCGTGGCGCCAGGTCATGGAATTTGTGACCAACAACAGAGGCCAGCAAGTGCCCGTGTGGGATAAGAGCATTTTGCCCTGGCATTATGTAGCCGTTACCGGTAAGGACCCACAGGTTTTTCAGGCCATTTTGATGATGGCCATCGGCGTTTTCATCATGGTATTAGTAGA
>CBIHQM010000180.1:0-12401 GCA_966211885.1 uncultured Chryseolinea sp. | reverse complement strand
GCTGTGCTTCATCGTGCTCTTCGGTTAGTAAATTATTTTCTCCTTCGATTTTCAATACAAGCTCGGGCTAACCCTTGGCAGTCTGGCGGGCTTCACGTCCGCCGTGTTCTCGATTTTCAATTCCAAAATGGTCCGCACCATCCCTTCCTTCACCATTACCTTCTATGAAATGATGGGCTGCTTCGTGGGCCTGGGAGTATTTCTTCCGATCTACAAATTCATTTGGGCTCCGGAAGAATCCATCCTGTACTGGCCAACCCTCCTGGATTGGTTCTGGATCGCCACGCTGGCCGGCGTTTGCTCCGTCTATGCCTACTCCACGGCCGTGGAGCTCATGAAAAAGATCAGTGTCTTTCTCATCCAGCTCACCCTAAACCTGGAACCGGTCTACGGCATCATCATGGCCCTCATCATCTTTGGCAGCTCCGAAAAAATGGGAACAAACTTCTACGTCGGCACCGGCATCATCATGACCGCCGTCCTCGTCTATCCCTATCTAAGAAAACGATTTGATCAACGGGCCGCGTTGAAACAATCTGCGTCGTAAAAAAAATGCCCGCCGTTGTTGGTGTTCTTCACCAACAACAGCATTCGGTGTGCACGTGCCTCGTTGAAAAACCACTCGCCCTTGTTGGTGTTCTTCACCAACAAGTTCATTCAGTTTCAAATGCACCCCACTTTTTAGAGCTCTTCACCGACGAGCCCCCCAAATCCACCCACCGCATTAAAAAATGTACACCGCCCTTGTTGGTGTCCCACCAACAAGCTCATTCAGCGGCCGGCGCGCTTCAATAAAAATGGAACACATTTCCGTTGACCTTGATTGACAATATCCCAAAACAATTTTTGTTGGTGGGACACCAACAAAAGGGCACGTTGGCCAGGGGAATATTTTAGGGAAGACTTTAAATACCCCCCGACCACACCGTCATGTCTGGAAAGCTTGTTTGTAAATTTGTGGGCTTGTCGAAGATGCCGAACAAGGTAGCGCCAGACCCGCTCATGCTGGCGTATAACGCTCCGGATGCGTAGAGCTTTTCTTTTACAGATTGAAGCGCGGGATGCTTCTTAAAAACCGTCTCTTCAAAATCATTCTTGATGCGTTCGCGCCACGCTTCCAGAGGATAACGGCTGAGCAACGTTCCCAAAGATTGTTCCGGTTGGCGTGGGGTTATTCCAGCATAGGCTTCGGCGGTGGAGACGTGGATGTCCGGCTTGACCAGCACGATAAATTTCTTTTGAAGGGTTACGGTAGTGGGTGAAAGTACTTCCCCCCGGCCTTCGCCCAGCATCGGTTGGTCTTGGGTGAAGAATGCGCAATCGCTTCCCAGTTGGGCTGCGTAGCCTGCCAGTTGCGCGGGTGACAGCTGGAGATGGAACACCGTGTTGAGCAGCCGCAGGGTGTGTGCGGCATCCGAAGACCCTCCTCCTAGTCCTGCGCCCATGGGGAGGATCTTGTGCAGGTGGATCTGTACCGGTGGGAGATGGTATTTGTCTCTCAGAAGTTCATACGCTTTTATGCAGAGATTATCGGCTTCTTTTCCAGGAACAGGATGTCCTGTTTGGGTAAAGGCAAATCGGTCGGCGGGGATGATTTCTAAAATGTCCGTCCAGGGAATGGGATAGAAACACGTCTCCAGGTTGTGATAGCCGTCGGGACGCTTGCTGAGGATGTTCAGGCCGAGGTTGATCTTGCAGGGAGGGAAGGAAACCATGGGCGTTGAAAGGGGTTGGGCTTTATGGCTTGCTGTAGCGCACAAAGCCCAACCGGAAAAATTTTATTTGGACAGTCGGTCAACCATTTCCTGGGTGATGCCGGTGCTGGAGAAGCCGCCGTCGTGCATCAGGTTTTGCATGGTGACCATGCGGGTGAAATCCGAGAACAACACGGTGATGTAGGCCGCGCAATCTTCTGCGGTGGCATTGCCCAGTGGCGACATCATGTTGGCGAAGTCGAAGAATACGTCGAAGCCGGAGATGCCGGCGCCGGCGGTGGTTTTGGTGGGCGATTGGGAGATGGTGTTCACGCGCACCTTCTTCAGTTTCGCGAACCGCGCTCCATAGCTGCGGGCAATGGATTCCAGCATGGCTTTGGCTTGTGCCATGTCGGTGTAGTCGGGGTATGAACGCTGTGCAGCAATGTAGCTGAGACCCACGATGGAACCCCACTCGTTCATGGCATCCAGCTTTTCGGCGGTCTGCAGAATTTTGTGGAACGACAACGCAGAAATGTCGAGCGTTTTCAGATACCAGTCGTAGTTCATGTCGCCGTATTCTTTGCCCTTGCGGATGTTGGGGCTCATGCCGATGGAGTGGAGCACAAAATCGATCTTGCCGCCCAGCAATTCCATGGATTTGGTGAAGAGATTCTTGAGGTCCTCTTCCGATGTGGCGTCGGCGGAGATCACTTCCGTATCACAGGCTTTGGCGAGTTCATTGATCTTTCCCATGCGCATGGCAATGGGCGCGTTGGTGAGGGTAAACGATCCACCTTCTTCTTTTACTTTCAAGGCGGTTTTCCAGGCGATGGAGTTTTCATCCAGGGCGCCGAAAATGATACCACGTTTTCCTTTCAATAAGTTGTTGGCCATGATTCTTTAGATTGTCGTTGTGTCAAGGGCACAATAATACGAATTTATTGGCGTGACACGAACCGGGACGGCAATTATGCGCCCGGGGTTATACGTTGGGAATGGAAATGGAAAACGATGTCCCCTTCCCGATCTCGGACTCAAAAGTAATTTTACCACCCAGCCGGTCCAGGGCTTTTTTCACCAGGTAGAGACCCAGACCATTGCCCTTGGAGCGGTCGCTGCCGCGGAAGAAGGGCTTGAAGATCTCGTTGCGAAAGGGTTGGGCAATGCCCACTCCCCGGTCGCGGATCTCCAGGTTCACGGTGCCGTGGCCATCGTAGACACGGATGTCGATGCCATTGAGATGTTCCGGGCTGGTGAAGTGTATGGCATTGTCGATGAGGTTCATCATAATGATGCGGAGCAACTTTTCGTCGGATACAAACCGTACATCCTCCACCGCTACCGACACGGCGATCTGTTGCTCCTGGAGGTCCGTCTCAAATTTCTTGATCACTTCCGAGATGAGCTCGTTGAGCCGGATGATCGAGAGCTCCACCACGTGGCTGTTGAGATCATGGGCCGTCGTGAGTTTTAGCAACATCTGGTCCATCGCCTGGGCTGTGGTGTTCACTTTTTGCAGGATCTCACGGGCGATATCTTCCTTGACGAGGTACTGACCGATGTTGTTCAACCCGATGATGGTGGTGATGGGACGGCGCAGGTCATGCGAAGAGCGGTAGAGAAATGTGTCGAGTTCGCGATTGGCTTCCAGTAATTTGCGCGTGCGGGTTTTCACTTTGTCTTCCAGGTCCTTGTTCACCTTTTTGCGAAAGCGGTTTCGCCGGTATAAAAATGAGATGAGCACCAACGCCATTCCCAACCCTAAGCCTATTGTCGCCATGAGATACGATTGGTTTTTGATTTGCTCGTCTTTCAGTTGATTTTCTTTTACGACCAGGCTATGGTTGGCCAGCTTCTTGTCAAAATCGTAGGCGGCTTGCAGATAGGCGCGCTCTCTCGAATTCTGGCGGGCCAACAGAGAATCGCGCTCGGCCTGAAATTTTTTTATGAAGGCATAGGCTGTTTTATGATCGCCGGCTTCGGCATAGAATCCAGCCACCTTGCTGTAGTACTGCGGCATGATAAACTGGTGCGCGCGGATCAACACCCCCACCGTGTCGAATGCGTGGCGTGCCTCCTGGCGTTTGCCGAGCGCCTCATAGGTATTTCCGATCACAAAGATGGCATTGGCAGCATTGTGCCACTCGCGGTAACGCAGGCTAATGCGCTTATCGACTGTGGTCATCAGCAAAGCTGAATCGTACTGCCCCGTTTTAAAATAAAGCAAGCCCAGGTTGCCTATGGTCAGACCTTCCCAAAATTCGTTGCGATCTTCTTCCGCCATCTTGCGCGACGCTCTCAGGGCAATAAAAGCCGAGGCAAAGTTCCCCAGCTTCATATAAGCCAGGCCCAGCGTGTTCCAACTGTTCATGACGTCAAATCGTCTCCCTTTGGTCTTGAAGTCCTGGGGTTGTGTTTGGTAGATACGCAAGGCCCGGTTCAGCAAGTCGACCGAGGCCTCGTAATTTTCACCGTGATATTGGATGTAGGCGGCCTGGTAGTAATTCGCAAACGATTCGTAGGGCTCTCCGTATTTTTCACTCCAGGGCGCTGCCTTCAGAAAGGCATCCAGCGCTTTTTCCTTCAGGTTCTCCTGGTTGTAGATGCTCCCCATGAGAAACAATGCCGGTCCTTTTTCCGAAGGCTGCTTGAGTCGTTCGGCGCCCTGCAAAATCTCTTCCGCCTTTTGCAAGGCTTCCACGGTTTTGCCTTTGTGGAGTTGCACATGGGCCAGGATGCGCATGGATTGCAGCTGGCTCTTCGATGAGCTTGTGTTTTCGGCTTCTTGTTCCAGAATTCTTTCGGCCTCCGCCAGCGGCAGGGCATCGAAAGCGTGCACCAGGCTATCGACCTCCAATTCGGTGAGCACCTTTTTTGTGCCGGCGCTCGCCAACGTTTGGCCGTGCACCTGGTCCGCTACAATGATGGTGGTGACCAGGAGGAAAGCGATAGACCCAAACTTGCGGCACAATTCGATCATGTTCGTATAAATAGCAAAAAAAACGCGAAGTAAACCGCAAAAATAACGTCTGGCGTCAAAAGAATGGCAGTCTGCATTGGCATTCGATAGAATATTTTTGTATATATTAGTATATCAAAATTTAATCCCTATGGAAACCACGTCAACCTTCTTAAGCACGTGGGATCAGTACATGTATGTCGGCTCCGTTATGTGCATTGCGCTGGGTGTATTGATCCTTTTGTACCATGAGTTCAAGGTGTTCCAGATCAAAGATCTCAAAGAGAAGTACGACTACGTCAATCTCAACGAGATCAAATACTTCTGGTATTCCATGATAGCCTTCATCGCGGCCGTGGTCATCTATGCCAACACCATTGCGACGGAGAAGATCGCCCGCGAAGGCACACGGTGGTTCTTTGTCCGTATTTTCGTGACGGCAGGATTCGCGGTGATCGCTTACTTCGTTTTCTACAGCCTGGTCCGCATCTACTATCCGCGTCAGCTCGAAAAGCGACTCGCACGGTTGCGCAACACGCCCCGCATCTCGCCAGCCGGCAATGCCATGCGCAAGCTCAGCGAATCGGAAGAACAACATCACCTCGACGAGTCGCAACGTGCCGATGGCGTGATCCATTCCATCGATTACGATGTCTGGGTGGACGAAGCCACGGGGTTCAAAAAAGTTGAAAAGTACCCGGCCTATCAACACGCCGAAGAATGCTCGGAGTGCGGCTATTTCACCATGAGCATCGCCCGCGAAGAGATCGAAAAGGCCCCGACGTTTGGGGAGCCCGGTGTTTTATTGAAACACTATAAATGCTCGTACTGTGGCCATCGCGAACAGCACGAGATCACCGTAGCCAAGCTTTCTGCCAACGCTGTGTAAAAATACTTTTACCCCAAGGCTCTTTCCCACACGCGTCCAACCCGTATATTGGCGCGTTGTATGAACGTATCGGCTTCACATCCTATCGGAGTTTTCGACAGCGGCATCGGCGGTCTCACCGTAGCACACGCCATCCGAAACCTGCTGCCACAGGAAAGCCTCATCTATTTTGGCGACACGGCCCACCTACCGTACGGCGACAAGTCGGAGGCGGCCATCCAAGCCTATTCCATCAAGATTGCCGACGTTTTGCTCAAAAAGGGATGTAAGGTTATTGTCATCGCCTGCAATTCCGCCTCCTCGGCTGCTTACGAGTTGTTGAAGGAATACGTCCGCAACGACGTTCATATCATCAACGTGATCGACCCCATGGTCGACCTGGTGTTGCAGCGGTTTGGGGGCCAGAAGGTGGGGCTCATCGGCACCAAACGCACAGTACAGTCGGGTGTATATGCCCGCAAGGTCGACGAAGGCGGGAAGGGGATTTCCCTGCGTTCGCTGGCCACCCCGTTGCTGGCACCCATGATCGAGGAGGGCTTCTTCAACAACCAGATCAGCCACGAGATCATTGCCCAGTACCTGGGTGAAGAGAGCCTTCATGGCATCGATGCGCTGATCCTGGCCTGCACCCATTACCCGCTTATTAAACGGGAGATCGCCGCCTTTTATGGCGAACGCATGACCATCCTGGACTCTTCGGAAATCATTGCCCGGGCCCTGCGACAATATCTTGAAAACAAGAAGTTATTGAATACCACGGCCCCGGTACAGCACCATTTCCTGGTGTCGGACTATACCGAGTCGTTCGAGGCCTCAGCCCGCATGTTCTTTCACGACGATGTGAGGCTGGAAAAACACCCCTTGTGGAACTGATACGACCGATGTACTTTTCGGCAGAAAAAATAAAAAATCAAGACGTATAATTTGCCCAATTTGGCCACTCTTTGAAAGACCCTTAGCCCGACCTTGACAACACTGGTATTTATATTGCCATTCCTGTTATTCTACACGGTGATCGCCATCTATGCTGAGCGCAAAATCTCCGCATTTATCCAGGATCGCCTGGGGCCCATGGAAACCGGATACTATGGCATCACCCAAACCATAGCCGACTTGCTGAAACTCCTTCAAAAAGAAGACATCGTACCGGCCCGCGCCGAAGCCTCGCTTTTTCGGCTGGCACCCGTGCTCATCTTTGCGGCGGTGTTTGCTGGTTTTGCCGTGCTGCCCCTGGCCCCTACGTGGTCGGGTGCCAACATCTCCACCGCCTTGTTCTTTCTGTTGGCCATCGTTTCCCTGGACGTCATCGGCATTGTCATGGCAGGATGGAGTTCCAACAACAAATACAGCATGCTGGGCACGATGCGTTCGGCAGCGCAGATCATCTCCTATGAAGTTCCGCTGGGCCTGTCGGCCTTGTGTGTGTGCATGACCTGTGAGACGCTAAGCCTTCAAGAAATTTCACAGCAGCAAAGTATCTATAGCACCGAGCCCCAATATCTTTTTGGAATCCCTGCGCTCGGGATCGAGACCACGACGATTGGCGGATTCACCACCTGGAATGTCTTCCGGATGCCGTTATTGTTTGTGGCTTGGGTTGTGTTTTTCATTGCCTCCCTGGCCGAGTGCAATCGGGCACCGTTCGATTTGCCGGAAGCAGAATCGGAACTGGTGGCAGGCTTTCAGACGGAATACTCGGGCTTCCGGTGGGCCGTAATAATGCTGGCCGAATATGGAATGATGCTTTTAGTAAGTATATTAGGGGCAGTATTATTTTTTGGCAGCTGGAGCACCCCCATACCGAACATCGCTGTGCTACGTTTTGCTGATTGGACAAGTGGAGCAGCGGGCTCATGGGAATCAACCTTGTGGGGGATTTTTTGGTTGTTGGCCAAGTCCTTGTTTTTTGTAGCCATGCAAATGTGGGTGAGATGGACTTTTCCCCGACTCAGGGTTGACCAATTAATGAATGTATCATGGAAATATTTGACACCGATTGCATTGGTATTGGTGGTTGTATGCGGATTTTGGAAATTAATTTTTAGTTGATCGCGTGAAAAAAACTTTTTGGATCCTACTCTTTGTATGTTCACAGGCCGCCCTGCATGCGCAGGCGCCGCATGAAATCGACAGCTTGCAAAAAGCCCTCAAGGGTTCTTTGCCGGACTCCACACGCGTGAGAGCCCTTGTCCGCCTGTCCACCCTAAACCAATACATAAACTTCAATGCCAGCACCCGCTACACGGACGAGGCGGTGACCCTGGCCGAAAAACTTGGGGTGCCCGAATTGAAAGTCCTTGCCTTCCAAAGCAAGGCCTATTTGCTCACCAGCAGCGGCGACCATAGCAACGCCATCCACTTCGACAACCTTTCACTGGAGAACGACATCGAGCTGAAAGACAGCGTGAAGATCGCCCGCGATTATAACAACATCGGCAACGACTATTACGAACTCGGCGAATACGACGATTCCTTTTTCTACTTCACCCAATCACACCGCATTGCCACGGCCGTCAAAGACACGTTCCGCATGCTGGTGGCCTACCACAACGTGGGTCGCGTGTTCAAAGAGCTGGGACAATACCAACGCGCCCTGGATCACCTGAATCTCGCAAAAAAAATGAGCGAAAAGCAAAAGGACGATGAGGGCATCGCTTATGCCTACGACGAGATCGGCGATGTGCAACTGCGCAAGAACGAGTATGATTCGGCCTTGGCAACCCTCAACCGCGCCCTGGAACTGACGCGCAAGCTCCATGTGAATTCGCTGGAACCCAAAGTGCATTCCAAGCTGGCCACCATCTACCTGGCCAAAGGCGACTTTCAAAATGCCCGCGCACATTACGATTCGGCCTACACACTCAACGCCCGCACGAAAGACCGGTTTGGCGTAGCCGAAGTTGAATTGGGCCGGGGCATTGTCTACACCAAAGAAGGCGACTACGCCCAGGCACTCAGCAAAATTGAAAACAGCCTCGCCGTGGCCAAGGAATTGAACGCACGCGTATTGGAGATCAAATGTTTCAACCAGCTTTCGCTCCTGTGGGAGAAGAAAGGGGACTACAAAAGGTCGCTGGAATATTATAAGCAATTCAAGCTTTTGGAAGACACGCTGTTCAGCCAGGAAATGCAGGGCAAATTGATCCGCGACCAAATGCGTCTCGAAACGGAGTCGCGCGATTCACAGATCGCCTACCTCAGCCAAAAAGATCAAAACACGACCAATGCGTTGAAAAAACAGGAGTTCGTGCGCAACATCCTCGTGGTGGTCGTGGCACTGACCGTTATCCTGCTGATCACCGTTTATCGCAGTGGCCGTCGCCGCCGCCAGATCAACATGCTGCTGCTGCAACACCAGGAAGAGATGGAGAAACGCAGCGAAGAGCTGGAACGCCTCAACCAGGTGAAGGACAAATTCTTCTCCATCATTTCACACGACCTGCGCTCGCCCATCAACGCCCTCAGCGGGTTGCTTGATCTGCTCGACAAAGGCGCCGTGAGTGAAACCGAATTGCCGGGCCACGTACGCGAACTGAAGGCGCGCTTCAATCACACGCGCACCCTCCTCAACAACCTGTTGGACTGGACGCTCCTGCAAATGGACAAGCTGAGCCTGCAGGCCGCCAAAATCGACATCCAAAGGATCGTGGAGGAAAATATTCAGCTGCTGGGCTCTGTGCACCACAAAGACATTGAGCTTGTGAACGAAGTGCCAAAAAATACCATTGGCTTTGCCGATTCCAACACCATCAACCTCGTGATCCGAAACCTCATGACCAACGCCCTGAAGTTCACCAACGACGGCGGCAAGGTCACCATCAAGAGCCAGGAAAAAGGCACACAATGGGTGATCTCGGTTGCCGACAACGGCGTGGGTATGAACACGGACGTGCTCAAGATCCTGTTCGACAAAACCGCTCCCTACACCACACGGGGCACTGCCAACGAAAAAGGCACGGGTCTTGGCCTCATTCTCTGCAAAGAATTTGTGGAGAAGAACGGCGGCAAGATCTGGGTAGAAAGCGAGGAGGGCAAAGGCAGCACGTTCTATTTCACGCTGCCCAAAGCCAGCTAAGACAGACCCGGTCTAACACCTGTTCGTTTTCCAGGGGGAATCTTCTGTGGAATAATCCACCCTAAATGTTCGCCACATCCTTTTCCCTTTTATTTTTGCTATCGCAATGAATATGGGCAAAGACACCTCCTACTGGCACAACATCACCGACACCCTTCGTTCGCTCGGCTCGGGACTGAAGGTGACGTTCGCGCATTTGCTCCAGGCGCGCAAAACCCAGGCCGTGACCAGCATCACCGAAGAAAACTATTTCACATCGCGCGACGGCATCGCCACCATTCAATATCCCTACGAAATGCAGCCCGTGCCCGACACGGGCCGCTACCGCCTCCACAATGAAATCGACGACTGCATTGTGTGCGACAAGTGCGCCAAGGTGTGTCCCGTAAATTGCATTACCATCGAACCGATCCGGGCCACGGAAGAGATCGGCAAAACCTCCGACGGAACATCCAAACGGATCTACGCCGCCACGTTTGATATCGACATGGGCAAATGCTGTTTCTGTGGATTGTGCACCACCGTGTGCCCCACCGAATGCCTCACGATGACCAAAGTATACGACTTCAGCGTGACCGACATCCGCGAGCATAATTTTGTGTTCGGCGAAATGACGCCGGCGGAGATTGAAGAGAAGAAAAAACTTTTTGAGGATTTCCAAAAGAATAAAGCGGCCGCTGCTGCTACACCTTCGTCAACCGCGTCAACGGCTGGCACAGAAGAAAACAAAGAAGCACCGAAGGCGGCCTCCCCTGCAAAGCCCGTGTTCAAGCCCAAGATAAAACCGCCCGGCTCATCAACGTCGCCATCATGAATGCACCGTCGTTCCTGTTCTACTTTTTTGAGATCATCGCTGCCGGTGCTGCCGGGGCGTTGTTGTTTGTCCGGAATGTATTCTATGGTGCGCTGCTCGTCATTGCCGTATTGCTGGCATTGGCGGGACTTTATATTTTGGCTTTCGCAGAATTTGTTGCCGTCACGCAGATCCTGGTGTATGCCGGGGGGATCCTGGTGGTCATCATTTTCGGGATCATGTTAACCACACGCCTTGGCGGGATACCCCTGGTCATCGAACATACCCGTTCCATTTCGGCAACCCTGGTGGGTCTCGCTTTCTTTGGCATGCTGATGTATCTCCTGTCGCGGGAAACCTTCGTAGCGCATCCGGCGAAAGCCGCGACACCCACCACCTTAGACACTACACAAACCCTGGGCGCCTTGCTGATGAGCGACTATGTGCTCCCCTTCGAAACGGCCGGCATCCTGTTGCTGATGGCGCTGATCGGCGCTGCGGTGATCGCTTCAGAACGCAAATCCAAAAACGTCTGACGCCATGAACGTTCCTGTACACCACTTCCTCTATCTTGGCGCCTTTCTTTTTTCCGTGGGGCTTGTGGTGGTCATCAGCAAGCGGAATACGATCCTGGTGTTGTTGGGATTGGAGCTGATGCTGAACGCGTCCAACCTAAACCTGGTAGCCTTTAACCGCCTGCATCCGGGCAACCTGCAAGGGCAGATGTTTGCTATCTTTGTCATTGTCGTGGCCGTGTGTGAAGCCGCCGTGGGCCTGGCCATCGTGCTCCGCATCTACCGGGAATACCAGACTTCTGTTCCCGACGACGTGAATGAATTAAACCTTTGACGTTTGGACGCGATTCACACATACTCATTCCTCTTTCGCTTTTGCCTTGTGGCCGCGCTGGCGTTCCCGCTGCTTTCGTTTGTTTTATCGTTCTATATCTCTGAAAAATATTCATGGATCACTTCCGTTCTCGCGTCGTTCCTGCTCTTGTTGGGCACGCTCGCGTCGGCCGTGGTGTTGTATCAGGCGTGGAATCATCCGCCGTTTGCGTATCAGCTTGAGTGGTTTTCGCTGGCGGGATATTCTTTTTCAGCCAGCGTCTACATCAACAATATTTCGGCGCTGATGCTGTTCATCGTCACGGGTGTTTCGTTCCTGGTGCATCTCTACTCGGTGGGATACATGGCGGGCGACGCCGGCATTCAGCGATACTTTGCCATGCTCGGATTTTTCACATTCGCCATGCAAGGCATCGTGGTGTCGGGCAATTTGCTGATGACGTTTGTGTTTTGGGAACTGGTCGGGTTTTCTTCCTATATGCTCATTGGTCACTGGCATGAGATCCCCGCAGCGGCCGAAGCCTCCAAACGCGCCTTCATCATCAACCGCGTGGGCGACGCCGGATTCCTGGTGGGCCTCATGATCGTGTGGGCTCATGGACACAGTTTCGACATTGCTGCCCTGCAACACATGCCGGCTGATCCCACCTGGATGACGCTTGCGTCGCTGGGAATTTTTTGTGGCATCGTGGGTAAGTCTGCACAGTTTCCATTATTCACCTGGCTTCCCGACGCCATGGTGGGGCCTACGCCTGTTTCGGCTTTGATCCATGCGGCTACCATGGTGGCGGCTGGCGTGTTCTTATTGGCGCGCGTACATTTTCTATTCACGGTGCCCGCGCTCCACGTTGTCGCCGTGGTGGGGTGTATAACAGCCCTGCTAGGCGCTGTCTCCGCCCTGGCGCAACACGACGTCAAAAAGATCCTGGCCTACTCCACCCTATCTCAACTCGGCTTGATGGTGGTGGCACTCGGAGCCGGCTCACCCCAAGCGGCACTGCTGCATTTGTTTACGCACGCCTTCTTTAAAGCCTGCCTCTTTCTCGCAGCAGGTGCTGTTATCCACTCGCTGCACCAGGCACAGCATCAAAGCCGCGTGCATTTTGATGTGCAGGACATTCGCAACCTGGGCGGCTTGGA
>CBIHQM010000179.1:0-12455 GCA_966211885.1 uncultured Chryseolinea sp. | reverse complement strand
TTATGTTTCTTCCCCGACCTTCCATCGTGAGAATAAATCAGATGATCAGTCTTTCAAGTTTGTCTTAATTCATAAATAAAAACCCCCTCGCTATGAAAAATCTAAACGCCCTCACGAGTGTGCTGGTCCTGGCATGCTTCGTATGTTTATCGTCTTGTTTCGGTCCCGGTCCTTCGCCGCACAAGCTTCGCATCAAAACATTTGAATGGGAAAACATTCTTTACCGCGCGGAATATGACCCGTACGGCACGTTGACCAAACTGAACGGCACCGACCGTGACATTATCTTTTTATACGATGAAAACCAAAAGCTTTATCAGATCGATATCAAGCTCGATGGTCAGCCCGCACCAAACATTCGCTTCACTTTCGTGCAAGGCCCTCTCGGAATTACGGAGGTCAGCACCGCGAATACGGACTACTACGGAATTGATCAGCCACATGGTCATGTCACGATCCACTACCTCACACCCACCAAACTGTCGGGGGTCGTCGAACAAGAACTCAACCTGGATGGCACCGTAGGCTTCGAGCTCGATCGTAGGTTCATCTACAATGGCAACAACATTGCGCGGGTCTACACCGTGCCCACCTTCACAGAATTCACCGCTTCGGCCTATGATCACAAATCGAATCCCTTTATGCTGCTGGCAGACGCTGTGAATAACCCGGCGTTCTTCCCGATCGGGTCTGCTAACTTCCCGGTAGGCTCATACAACATTCCTTTGATCAGCATCTATTCGGAAAACAATCCGCTCAAAGGTGTCTATCAAATCGAGGGTGCTCCCATCACGGCGACCACCCACGTTCTCAACTACACGTATGATGGCAACCTTGTAAAAAAGATCGTATGGAACGCCACCTACCTGGGCGATCCCACACAAACACGCATATTCAAATTTGAATATGAATGGGCGCGTTGCCGGCCGCGTGAGCATCACGGCCATGATTGAGTCATCGCATGGGACAAAAAATAGCAGGCGCCAAAATTACCTGGCGCCTGCTTTTTTTAATAACGATTATGAATCGGTTTTTGCGTGTTAATGATTGGGGTCAAAGTCTCTTCCATCATCCAATGAATCGGCCGGTATGTTGTTGTAGTTCGCGGCGTCCAATGAAATATCGAGCGGTGTGGAGGGGCGTTTGAACTGACCCTTCTTGTATTCGAGAGAGCGGTCAGCATAGATTTTTTGCATATACCTATCCCAAATGGGGCGGGCTGTGGCGCCACCTTGACCCAAGCTCCAGGTTCTGTAGTGGATGCTGCGTTCGTCTCCACCGACCCAGGCGCCTGACACGAGGTTGCTGGTGATTCCCATAAACCAGCCATCACTGGCGTTGCTGGTAGTGCCCGTCTTGCCACCCACCTCATTGTCGTCTTTCACTGCATCGCTCAAATAAAATGAACCGCCGGTTTTCTCTTCAACGACTCCCCTCAGCATGTAGATCATCTTATATGCCGTATGCTCACTCATGGCTTCACCATGGATCTTCGGTGAAAAGCTTGCAATGACGTTGCCATTTTTATCTTCGATGCGCGCAATATAAAACGGCTCGGTGTGAATGCCCAGATTCACGAATGTGCTGTATCCTCCGACCAGTTCATAGAGAGAAACATCGCTGACACCCAGGCAAAGCGTTGGCACAGGATCCAGGGGGCTGGTGATTCCGGCGCGCTTCGCAAAATTCACAACGTTGTCGATGCCTACACGCTGTAATAGTTGGGCGGTGATGGTGTTCTTCGATTGCGCCAAAGCTTCCCGCAACGTAAGCCACTCCCCCGTTCCATATTTACCATCAGAGTTTGCCGGACGCCACGTTGCGCCACCCGCTACGGTGAAGGTGGGAGAAATGTCCTGGAACTTTTGGTTGGGGTTATAGCCTTGTTCCATGGCCGTGCCATACACGAAAGGCTTGAAGGTTGACCCGGGTTGGCGTGTGCCCTGCTTCACGTGGTCGTATTTAAAATATTTGTGATTGATGCCACCCACCCAAGCCTTCACCGCTCCTGTGTGCGGGTCCATGGACATGAAACCGGTATTTAAAAAATGTTTGTAATAGCGTAGCGAATCCATAGAGCTGAACAAGGTGTCGCGCTCACCATTCCACGTGAAGACCTGCATTCGCCTTTTGAGGTTCAGCATAATCTTTACCGAATCGCCGCGCTCACCGTATTTGCGGACGAGGTAGCGATAGTAATCCGTTTGCTTGATCCGTGATTCAAGAAAGCCGGCGATCTCACGTTTATTGTCGTCGATCCAAGGATTTTGCCCCTTCCAATGATCGTTGAATTTCTTTTGTTGAATCTTCATTTGTTCCGCCACCGCCTCCTCAGCGTAGCGTTGCATGCGACTATCGATGGTGGTATGGATCTTCAGCCCGGATTCCCAAAGATTATAACCGTTTTCCTTACACCACTTGGAAAGCTCGGGAGTGATCACGGTCCTGAAGTAGGTTGCTAGTCCCTTGTTTTGGTTTTGCACCGAGAACTTCATGTCTATGGGGAGGGCTTTCACGGAATCATACTTTGTCCGCGACAGGTAACCATCCTTGAACAACTTATACAACACTGTATTGCGTTTGTTCAGGGCGGCTTCGGGATGATCTTTCGGATTATAGAGCGATGGAGATTGTAGCATCCCAACCAATACGGCTGACTCCTGTACGTTAAGTTTATCGGGTTGCTTACTGAAGTAGGTTTCGGCGGCTACCTTGATACCAAAAGCATTGTTGTTAAAATTACAGGTATTGAGATACATCGCCAGGATCTCATCTTTTGTAAAGTGCCGCTCCAGGTAAACGGAGATGATCCATTCTTTTGATTTCCGGACGAGCCGTTGTGGAATTCTCCCCAACTTCGCCAGGCTGCCATCGAGCTCCGGGTTCAGCGTGAAAAGATTCTTGGCCAATTGCTGGGTCAGCGTGCTGCCCCCTCCTATTTCGGACGATCGAAACGTGAGCGCTCCAATAACTGCGCGTATCAACGCCTTCGCATCGAGGCCGGAGTGTTCTTTGAAGCGAATGTCTTCCGAGGTGACCAGCGTCTTTACCAACACCGGCGAGAGTTTATTGAAAGGGACCTGACTCCGGTTATAGCTGAAATACCGACCCAATGAAACGCCATCAGCAGAGATCACATCCGACGACAAGTCGTTCTCCGGGTTTTCAATGGACTTCAGGCTGGGCATCCCGCCATACAGCCCGAGGAAATCATACTTAACAGAAACAATGTAAAGGGGACAACCTATCGTGATCACGAAAAAGAAGATCCAGATCGCTTTTACAGCGCGGCGAAACCAGGGGCTGCGGCGTTGAAGCAGCTCCTTGATCTTTGCGGTTTTTCTAACGGCCATTCGGAATGAATTTGCCGTAAGTAAAGATTTTAACCGCAAAGGCGCAACGGCTCTACGAGGCTCCGAAGTCTATTCCGCAGGTATTTTCGGGAGGGCGTTGCGATTGGCCGTTTTTATGCGGCGGGAAGCGGCTTGATGCGGGGGTTGCTTTGCCTCCCGGCGATCCTTTTTTCTTCTTCCCCACCAGATGTAAAAGCCCGTGATGGGCAGTGACGCGCAAAGCAGGCTGGCACAAAATGCGAGGATCTTGCCAGGTAGCCCGATGACGGCGCCGGTGTGAATGTCATAGTTCATGCGCAACAGTTTGTCGGCCGCGTTGGCGTCCGACAACCTTCCATAGACGTGGCCCACTTCCAGTTCCTTGAGCGTGTACGGATCGAAGTAACGGTAGTCGGTTTTCCAATAGGTCTGGTTGTCGGGATTGACATTCACGACGATGGGCGATGCCTTCGTTTCGGGCACATGCACTTCCATGATCTGTGCGTTCGGATTTTCGGCCTTTAGTTTTAGCCAGATCCGGTCCAGCGCAGGCCGGCCGGCCTGGGCCATGGCAGTGGTGTCGGCCAGGGGCTCGGCATACAGGAGGGATTTCGTCCCACCCGCCAGGGCATGCGCGCCTTTTGCAAACCATTGGAAGCCCCACACTAAACCTGTTAACGCCAAAATGATCGCTATCCACGAGGCATAGAATCCCAGCACATTGTGAAGATCATAGTTCTTTCGCCGCCAACGGGCCCTCCACTGGATGGAGAAGCGTTGCTTTGCCGCCTTGCGATTCTTGGGCCACCACAAGACTATGCCGGTGATGAGCATGACCAAAAACACCAACGTGGAAACGGCCACCACCGGCTGACCGATGGCCGGGGGAAGCCACAGGTAATAATGACCATCGAGCACAAAACGAAAAAAGCCAGCGTTCTCGTCGCGCACCTCCAACACGTTGCCGGTGTAGGGATCGAGGTATACGAAGTAATAATATTCCGGATCAAAACTGTAGAAGATCACTTGCACCGAACGCCCTGCGACCGGGTACAGCACGGCATGGATCTTCTTCCCGGGTAATTCTTTTTCTGCGATCGCCTTTAACTGCGACGGTGGCAACACGGGTTTATCCTGCGCCACCGTGAACCGGTAAGGCTGTATCGCATTCTGGATCTCGTCCTGGAACGCATACAGACAGCCGGTGACGGCGATTATAAAAACCACCAGCCCGGACGTGAGTCCGAGCCAGAGGTGTAGCCAACCGATAATTTTACGAAACCAACTTTTTTTCTTTTCTGCCATCCGCATAAGCGTTAAAAGCGATAGGCTACGTTCATCCGGAAGTTGATGGGCGCTTCCGTTTGCCAATAGAATTCTTTCTTGCCGTCAAAATTCAAATCATAGGGCGAGCCGCTAAAGAGATAAGCGTTCAGAATGTTGTTCACATTCACGCCCACACTAAAGCTTTCGTTCTGCCACGACACGGCGCCGTCCAGGCGGAAATAGTTGGGCAGCGACTGGTTGGTGCCGTCAAACACATACCACGACGAGCGCTCCACTTGCCATTGGTACCCGGCGGAAAAACCGAGGCCCTTCAGTGCACCGTTGCTAAAGCGATAGTTCAGCCACGCGTTGGTCAGGTGTTTGGAGGTGCCGGGCACTTTTGTGCCGATGTTTTGTTCTTGTGTGTCTTTGGTCACCTTCGAGTCGGTGAGGGCATAGTTCAACACGAGCTCGAGGTTTCTGACCACTTCACCGCGCACATCGAATTCGATGCCTTTGGTTTGGGTTTGCCCGATTTGTTTCGAGTAGACCAGTTGGTCGGTTGTTGGATCGGGATGGTCAGTGTCCAACACCAGCACGTTGTTTTTGGTGATCTGGTAAGCCGTGAGGCCCGCGTTCCATTTTCCATTCATCCAATCGCGTTTCACACCCGCTTCCAGGTTGCTGCCGGTGATGGGATCAAACTTTTTGCCGGCATAATCGCGACCGGGGTTGGGCAGGAAGGCCTGGTCGTAAACACCATACAGCGTGGTGTTGGGGGTCAACGATACGCTCACGCCCACACGCGGGGTGAACTTGTTGTCGTCGGTGCTGCTGGAATAAGGGTCGGCGTTCTTGGCATTGGTGTAGCGCCCAGCCAAGGTCAGGCGTACTTTATTTTCCAGGAAGGCCATTTCATCCTGGACGTAGATGCCGGTGGTGCTTTGATTATAGCGCACGCCCCGTTCGCGGATCGACCTGGACCGGTCATAGGTGGGCAGGGCCGAAGCAGGGACCAGGCCGTACACCGGTTTATAGATGTTGAAGGTGTCGCCTCCGAGCGGGCCGCCCTGGCTCCAGTCGGCGTAATAATCTTTATTGCTCAGGTCGATGCCGGCCAGGATGCGGTGCGTAATGTTACCCGTGCGCTCTTCGCCATTCACAAAGAACTGCCCGATCTTCGAAAGCCCCAGGGCGTCCCAGATGGAAACACCGCGTTGCATATTGCCTTCGGGCGTGACCGAACTAGGCCACAACGATTGACCTACCTGCTTGTAGTTGTAGTAGGCCAGCTGGCCGGTGAAATTCCAGCGTTCGTTCAGTTTATGTTGAAAGATGGCCAGCACACTCCGGTCGTTGATGTTGGTGGGATCCAGGTTGGGCTCGGCCGTTGTAAAATTCCGGGGAAGGTCGCCATAACCGTTTGCCGAAAAGGCGTAGTTGGAACCGATCGCGCTCATTTGCGAGAACTGGTGCGTGTATTCTACCGTGAGCGAGGTGTTGTCGTTGAACAGGTACTTGATGACCGGCACAATGGAATAGCGGTTGTTGGCCTCAAAGTCGCGGTGAGAGCCCTTCAATTGGCCCATCACGTTGATGCGATACAAGAGTTTGCCATCTTTGGTCAGCTTGCCGTCGAGGTCCAGCGCGGTGCGATAGGTATCGAAGCTTCCCAGGGTGAGTTGTACACTTCCCTTGTTCACGCCGGTAGGCTTCTTGGTCACGACGTTGTAGAAACCACTGGGCTCACCCGAAGCCAGCATAAAACCTGCAGGGCCTTTCACAAACTCGATGCGCTCTACCATGCTCATGTCCTCTGCCAAAGGGCCCCACGGCATCTGAACGTTCATGCCGTTGCGGAAAGCCGTTACCTGCGAGCCGCGCATGTTGATGTAGGCATAGTTGTCCCAATGCTCCAGTTTGGTGACACCGCTCACGTTGCGGGTCACGCCCTCCAGCATGTCGAACACCTGCTGGTCGTTCAAAAGTTGTTTGCTGATCACCTGGATGTTCTGCGGCGCTTCCAGGATGGGGGTCTTCAAACGGAGCGAGGGCGACACGGCATCTTCTTTGTAACCACGCGTCGAGGTGACCACGACTTCGTTCAGTTCTTTTTCACTTTCGTGAAGGATGATCTCCGGCACCTGCGTCGTTTCATTCGCCTTCACTTCGATATCAACTTGCTGAGGTTCCAACCCCACAAAGGAGATGAGCAGCACGTGCTGGCCGACCTGCACTTTGCGAATCTCAAATTCGCCTTTGGCATTGGAGGTGGCGCCTTTGCTGACACCTTTCACGGCGATGTTGATATATTCAGCGGGTTGTCCGTCGGCGGTCTTCACGCTGCCCCGGATGGTGCCGGTCTGGGCCCACGCGCTGGCGATGGCGAGAACAAAAAGCACAACGTGTAGGATACTGTGACGGGGGGTAAAATATTTCATTTGACGATGTTTTTATAGAGATGTAAAATCTGCCACAAATGTAGATTCAACACCTAACCGGAATCAATCGCCTGGAGGAGTGGATTTCATATACCCTGTGCGAGGTAGGACCCGCCGCTGCAAATGAAAAAGTAAAACAAAGGGTTCACCGAGGGGGCGACACCCCGGTTTCAATCGAGAGAAAATGAAAAGAAATTATTTAGGTCTGATCAGCCCGAAGTCCATCGCATAAATGACGAATTCGGTGGGCGATTTGATGTTGAGCTTGCGGATGATGCTCTTGCGGTGTGTATGGACCGTGTGGGGGCTCAGGTGTAGCGTATCGGCAATTTGTTGTGTGGATTGACCCGAGGCCAGCAGGGAAAGGATCTCCGTCTCACGCGTGGTCAGCAGCGATGGGTCGGCCGCGGGCGCTTCCGGAGAAAAATGCTTCTCCATGATGATGTCCAGGATCTTGTGGCAAAAAAATTTTTCGCCCTTTGACGTCGACTGCACGGCCATCATCACTTCCTCACGCGTGCATTCCTTGGTGAGATAGCCGGTCACCCCCAACTGCAACACTTCCAAAAT
Organism: uncultured Chryseolinea sp.; assembly: GCA_966211885.1. Classification (GTDB taxonomy): domain Bacteria; phylum Bacteroidota; class Bacteroidia; order Cytophagales; family Cyclobacteriaceae; genus Chryseolinea. Next base: position 4,846 of record CBIHQM010000179.1, on the reverse strand, counting down.
AGAACTCTTCGAATCGTCGGACGACACCACGAGAATGTGCGGGCTGGTCGCTGAGCGTGCCACATCCTGCAGGTCTTCGATGGTGACATAACCCGGCAGATTATAGTCGGTGATCAGCAAATTCGGTTGATGGGTTTCCACGAGTGGCAGCAGTTCCTCGCGGTGGGCTACATGTCCCACGATCTCCAACTCCTCGCGGTCGGACAACAAATGGGTCAACCCCGCCGCGGTGAGCGCCTGGTTATCGGCCAATAAGATCTTGTAGGGGGCATGCCTCACCTTATAGGGATTCTAAGAATTTGATCAACTTGTCGCGATCATCCTGAGAAAGCGTCCGCACAAATTCTTTCGACGCTTCGGCTTCACCGCCATGCCACATGATGGCTTCCAGCAGTGTACGGGCGCGACCATCGTGCAAAAAGTTTTGATGGCCATTCACAATGCGCGTCATGCCAATGCCCCACAACGGCGACGTGCGCCACTCCACGCCGGTGGCGTCGAAGTCGGGACGATTGTCGGCCAGGTTGGGACCCATGTCGTGCACCAACATGTCGGTATAAGGAAAGATCACCTGGTTTGAGATCTCCGGGAAGGCTACATCGGTCTTCGTACGCAAACGCGGCACGTGACACTGCGAACATTTCCCATCGATGAATAATTTTTTGCCTTGCAACACCGCAGCATCATCGGCCGCACGACGCGCCGGCACACCGAGCGTGCGAATATAAAAGGCTACGGAATACAACAAGCTATCGGAAACTTCATACTCATCGTCACGTCCATCGTATTGAGGCTGGCCAGTAGCCGACTCGTGCGGAAAAACAAAGCTGGTAATGCCCATGTCTTCGTTGTACGCGCCGGCCGATTGTTGCAACAGCGAAGGGTTTGCCGCCTTCCACCCAAATCTTCCCAGGGTCATTTTACCTTCCACGACGTTCCAGGCATAGTTGGGTTTCCCAGAGATGCCATCATCGTTCCGGTCGTCCGGATCGGCCAGGGCAAGAATGTCCGCTTCATCTACTGCTTCTAGCAAGCCCAGACCAAACACGGGCGGGGCCACACGGGGAGAGAGCATCACGCCGGCAGGCAATGTCGTGTACGGATTTTCCAACGTGTAAGTAGGAAAACGTAGCGAATACGGTGTGCCATCGGCAAACGTATAGGATTTTTCCGTGTAGTCGATGCGCACGGATGCTTCAGGCTGCGCGCCAAAAACGCCGCGTTGCTGAAGTTGTCCGCCAAAGCCCGGCACGGGATTGGGACCACCGTGTACGTCCGTTCCCGGAATGCTGATGCGGATGAGTAAGGATGAAAGTTGTTCGCCGGGCAAGGGTGGTTTACCCCGTCCATCGTTGATGTGACACGACGTGCACGACACGTTGTTGAAGATCGGGCCAAGGCCGGGATTCTGTGGCGCAGGCGCCGTGACAAAAGTTTGTCCGAACGCGCCGTCACCAATGGAATGTACTTTTTCGCGTTCGGCAGCAAGGTGCGGGAAAGCGGTGCCGAATCCACCAGCGCCATTATCAAAAACGGTTTGCGATCCCCCCGAGAGCCATTCGCTGTAGTCCGTATCGTTCAGCGCCTCCGGTTCCACGCAGGAGTAGATGGAGACCACGATCCCCACAACCATCAAAATCCGTATGACAATTTTATCCTTCCTCATCGCTAGACGACGTTCCCGTGAAATACTTGTTTCTTATTTTGTATGCTGTTGAACAAAAGGCAACAACTCGTTCTCCAGGATGTCTTTCAAATCGTTGATCGAGCTCATGGCCGTCTCAATTTGCATCGCCTGGGTGGTGATCGCTTTTCCAAAAGGATCGGTGATCTTTCCGAGAGCGTTGATGGCATTGTCGATCTTCGCCTTGATGTCGCTATCCAATTGCAGGTTGTACTGACGCACGATGTCCTCGAGGCCTTTGCCATCGGTGCTGTATTTGCCGAGGTACACATCCTGCACGCCTTTGATGTTGTTGGTGAAATCGATGATGGAGTTTTGTGCGAAAGGCGATTCTTCCAGGGAAGGATCTTGTGCGGTGAACGGTTCATCTATTTTGCCGTTTGCCACTTCGTCGCAGATGCCGGCCATAGCGTTCACCAGTTCCTGGTAAGCCGCCAGTTGCGTGGGGTACGTAGCGCTGCCTTTGCCGGCAGTCGTGAAGATCGTGTGATAATTTCCGGAAACGGAAGGCTTCCACGAGTTGTTCGCATCGGCCGTGAGAGTCTTCAGGTTGAGGGCGAGCGCCGTGAGATATTCCATGTCTCTCTCGGAAAGGTCGGCGGCTTTCTTCGCGCCGTCTTCGCCAAAGATCAGGTATTCAATAGGGTGAAAACCTTTCAGCGCGTCGTCGAGATTGTTGATGTAGTCTTCCGTGAACTCGTGGCCACTGGTCAACTGCGCGTTCAGGTCGTTAAAGTTTACCGGCCAGGTGTCGATGTGTGGATCGATGTCTTTGGTGGAAACGGGGCCAAACAAGAAGGCTTCCGATTGTTCCCAGGCTTGGCGCGCTTGCTTCCAGGTGGCGCGGGTGGCCGCTAACTCGTCGTCCGTAGCGCCATTGGCTCCAAGGGCCACGACCTGGTCGTAAAGGGTGCTGGTCTTCGCAGACAAATCGCTGTAAACCGCTTGGGGAAGGTTGGCGGAAAAATCCAGCAATACCTGCGTATTCAATTCTTCATTTACAGGCGAAGCATTGTCGTTGTTGTCAGAACAATTGGATAAGCTTAGGAGCGCGGCACCGGCGAGCAGATACTGTAGATGTGACTTTTTCATAACGTATAGTGAATTAGGAATTAAGATCGATAGTGAGCGATTGGTCGGACAGGACCGTCTTGAAACGTTTCAACGGCAATGGCGCCGGTTCCTTGGTCACGTTGCCATCGAGGTCGAACGTGCTGCCATGTTCCGGACAATACAAACCCGTCTTGGTGGCCGACACCGGGTTTTCGCGGTGGGTGCACTTCATGTACAGCGCATTGTATTCCTCCGCGCTCTTCTTCACCAGCAAAATATCGTACTGCACCTGCATGTCGCGCACGATCACGAGGTTGGATTCAGCAAACGACGTGAGGGGCACCTCCACCGTTTTCTGGCTTAGGTTGGTCTTATACACCGGCAGCGACGAGCACGAACTGAGTTGTGAAAATGTAAACCCCAGCGCCACCGTGCCCAGGCAGGTGGTGCAGGTATCTTTCAAAAACTCTCTGCGTGTCTTTTTCATAGTACTAGAAGCTATAGCCTAAGCCAATGTTGAAAAATCCGTTCGACGTGTAGTAAGGAAGTTGTTGAGGAAAGGGCGTCACGATAAGATCCTCATTGCGCGGCTGTGTCTTGCGCAACGCATAATCCATCTTGATGATGACACCGTTCACCGGCTGATAGGTAAGGCCCATCACCGTATAGTTCTTATGATTGATCCCGTTCTTGATGCCGTTGGAAGGCACGCGGTAGTTCAGGTCCATAAATTCCTGGCGCACAAACACCGTGAGGTTCTTGCGCACTTCGGGATTGATCAATTGATAGAAGTTATAGCCCAACTCCGCATAATAGCCCACCATCATGCTGGGCGTGTTGTTGGCAAAGGCACGGTTGATCTCGTAAGCATCCGGTATGCCCACCGCGGTGGCCAGCGCTTTGAAGGCCACACCATTTTTATGATACTGTGCATCTACTTCACCCAGCGCTACGGGTGTCCCAAAAACACCGGATTGAAGTTGAAGACTATCGGCCACACGCGGCGTCAGACCGGCGCTGCCTCCATAATATCCCGACATCTGGAGACGCCAGCTCTTCACATAGTACAGTGCCGATGCCGTTACCGCCAGGTTGGCGGCCGTGGCGTTGCTCCCCTCCTGGCGTCCTTCCCGGATGCCCGAGCCGTTCACAAAGCTTTTGGAGCTAAGCCCGTTCATGATGGCCACCGAATAGTTGAAGCCGGAAATGGAACGCACGCGTCCATAAAGCCCCACCCCAATCTCGCGCCATGTGGCCGGGATGATGAACGTCTCCACGTAGGGACGGTCGTTACCGTTGAAGGTGGTGGGCAAGTGGTTTTCGTTGGTGATGCCGATGCGGGGAATGAACAAGCCGGCTTGTATGTACATGTCGCGGTTCACGCTGAACTTCAGGAAGAGCTGCTCCATAGAGATCTCGCCGCTGGGTTGGCCGCCAACTACCTTGGCGTTCTCAAGCTCCAACTCCGAGAAGAAATAAATGCGGTTGCTGAATTTGTGTCCCACAAACAAAACGTTGCGGGTCAGGTTGGCCGTGGCCGTCTTCAGGCGAAAGTCGTACTCGGCTTTGATCTGGCCGTAGCCGGAAAGTACAGTGGTATTGTTGGACCGGATAAGCCCTGCTGAAAGGGAGTCTTCCCGGGTTAAGACCTGGGCCATCACCCCGTGTAATGAACTAACAATGAGGAGGATAAGCAGTAATCGTCTTTTCATACGCCATAAATAGAGCTGCAATACTATTTCTTATTTAGATTTAATCCAAATACACGGAAGCAAAAATCTGCGTGTAAAACGGACTTTTGCTACCTTACCTGAAAGACCAAAGGATATGAAAAAACAGACCTATACCCCTGCCCGGTCCATCACACCGGAGATCGAAGCGCTGTTGAATAAACAGATCGTTATGGAAGGCAAATCGTCGGCCGCCTACCTCTCCATGGCCTCCTGGTGCGACACCCAGGGCTTTGAGATCTCGGCCGAATTTCTCTACAAGCACTCCGAAGAAGAGCGCCGCCACATGCTTAAACTGTTCCGCTATATGAATGCCGCCGGCGGTCACGCCCTGCAACCCGAGGTCACGGGCATAAAGCACGAATTCAAAAGTCTGCGC